>NZ_JBYUPV010000013.1:0-213162 GCF_058133325.1 Paenibacillus sp. MAHUQ-45 | reverse complement strand
ATTTATAATTTTTTATCTGTGATAGATGTTGTAGAAGTAAAGGTTGTAATATTTTTTAAAATAAAAATAAATATAATTATTTTAATAAAATACATATTATCTTTAGTAGCAATAACAAATGATAACTCTTTTGAAACTAGTGGTGCAAATACAGAGAATCTGTGCAGTAGCAACCCATTTGCAAATTAAATGATGAGCAGGCGGTATCAATAAAACAAAGGAATATACTAAAGGTTGAACTCTTATACATAAAATAAAAAACCTCACGATAGAAGTGTGGAATTATCTAAATATAAGGAGGCTCAGATGCTAGAAGGATTACTTCTATCTCTATTATTCGTGCAACCAACTCCAAGCTTTCAACAGCCAGATAGTTTGCAAATCATTAGAGAAATTAAGAACACATATGCTATTAACCAAGATGTGAATACAGATATAAAAGAAGAGTTTTTAAAAAAAGAATTACATAATAAGCAAGGTACCTTAAAGAATATATTGAAACAGCAGCAATTTGTTAAAGAGACTAAAGTAAAACCAGAAAAGAAACGAATGAAAAATGAAGAAATGTGGTTGTCCTTTGAAATATCTGCCTATACGAACGGGAAAGAGTCTACGGGCAAGACGAAAGGGAATAAGGACTACGGCATAACTTCAAGTGGAAAATTGACTAAAGAGGGACGTACAGTATCGGCAGATATAAATCTATTTCCTTATGGCACCGTTCTGTATATAGATGGGGTTGGCGAGCGTATCGTTGAAGATACTGGGAGAGCTATTAAAGGTTATAAACTAGACCTGTTCATTGAGGACTTACAAAGGGCCAGAAATTTTGGTCGGAAACACAATGTCAAAGTAAAGGTTTTAAAGATGGGGGAGAAAAAGAAAAAATGAAAAAAGTGTTTCTGTTAATGGCCTATTCCGGGGCAGGTAAAACAAAGATTGCTAAAAGGTTAGAGGATTATGGATACAATGTATTACAGCCATATACGACACGACAGCCATGTTCTGAGGATGAGTGGGGCCATATGTTTACAACGATAAAAGAATATGAAAACTTCAAAAAGAATAATGATATTGTTGCCTACAGTCTATTTGAGGGCAATCATTACTTTAACACAAAAGAGCAAATGTACGAAGCAGATATATATGCGGTTGATCCCGATGGAATTGAGGACTTAAAGAGAAACATTGAGGACATAGAATTTGTAACTATCTATATCAAAGTAGATAAGAAAACAAGACTGAGAAGAATGCAAGAACGTGGAGATAACTTTGATAAAATTCTCGCGAAAGTAACAACAGATGGAATTAAATTTAGAAATAAGAAATTTGACTATAAGGTAGTTAACTACGATTTTCAAAAGGCAGTGGATATTATTGATTTCATTATCAAAACTGAAAGCAGAGATTCATTAAATAAATCAAAGGAAGTGAAAAGCTATGTTTCCTATTAATTTAGAAATCTATAAACAACTTCTTGATGATCTTACAAATGATGAACACACCTATAGTGATTTACTGGAACTAAGAGATAAAACTAATGATGTGTTGGACTATGTGGAACAAAAAATTGGCGAAGAAATTGATTAATAAAACGTTCGTTTCGTAAAGTGAAAGAGGTAAAAAGTTGAATAATTAAAAGGAGATATTAACATGCAAAATTCTTACGATGACATAAGCAACTTAACTCTTGCTAAAACAGAGGAAGAGGCAGAATACATCAAAATCATAAAAGAGCTTTACAAGGGAGGTAACATAACAGTAGGGAAGATATATAAAGTAGAGAGGATGCTTTACAATGACAACCCGGCCGACTTTTTGAATGGAGAAGCATATGTTGTTAATGATGCAGGGAAAGATTTTTTCGGGGTATTTAATATGTGTGTAAGCGAAATGTATAAAAAAAATAGGAGCGCAGACTCTTTCAAGGACATACAATACAGTTAGAATTGCCTGCGGTGAAATTCAGCTTATGAAATTTAACACTAATCGAAAGGATATGAAATTAAAGATAAAATACATATATAAACATAATTATATAATGAGTACAAGTGAAATAGCTTGTGCTTTTTTTATTAGGAAGAAATCTAAATCTAAACCAAAGAGGTATTGTTTTCGCCAATTATAAAGCTCATTGAAAGGGTGAGGAAAACATAGTGAATTTTAAGAGATATATGAATCGATTTATTATTTGGTTGTTTTGGTCAAAATTTTTTAAAACTGTTCGAGATAATCTGTACTTTGTAGCTTATAAGCAGGGTAAATATGACGAACGGATAAACAGTAAATATGCTCACTGTGAATACGACATGAGAAGGAAATGGAAAAATATATAAATAAATAAAAGAAATAAACACTAAATGAAAGTCGCTGCAGAGATTAATAGATGAAAAAGAAGGAGAAGGTGCGCGCTATACAGAAATGTATGCAACGAGTATAATCAAATCGCTAAAAGAATTAGAGGATAAATGAATATTACATAATAAAAACTAATCCATAGCTAAGTCCATGTAAGATCAACGTGGACAATTTATCCTCATTTTAGCCGGATATTCCAGCGAGATCGATTATTTTCTGATGAGCAATCC
The DNA here is from genome assembly GCF_058133325.1 of Paenibacillus sp. MAHUQ-45. Taxonomy (NCBI): domain Bacteria; kingdom Bacillati; phylum Bacillota; class Bacilli; order Caryophanales; family Paenibacillaceae; genus Paenibacillus; species Paenibacillus sp. MAHUQ-45. Next base: position 210,574 of record NZ_JBYUPV010000013.1, on the reverse strand, counting down.
AGGACTTCCTTCCCGGTTCCCGATTCAGGTCGAGTTTCCCGACTATACCACCGATCAGCTGCTTGAAATCGCGGGGCTGATGGCTAAAGAACGCGATTATATTTTGATGCCGCAGGCGATACTCAAACTAAAGCAGCATCTGCTGCTGGAGAAGACGGAAAGTCTTCATGCGTTCAGTAATGCGAGATATGTGCGCAATGCAATCGAAAAAGCGGTCCGCAGCTAGGCTGAAAGGCTCTTGTACCAGTATGAGAACAATAGTCCCGGCAAGCAGGAGCTAATGACACTGCGAACAGAGGACTTTAAGCTGTAGGGCCTGAGTGAGCGGACAGGAATACCGAAACGGGCATAAGGAGTATGCATACATGGCAATCGTAACACATAACACAACAACGGAAGTACAAGACCGGGCGATCCTGGTCAGTCTCGTTACGGACAAAATCAAGCGCACAGGCGTTGACCCAGAGCTATCCCTGCAGGAACTGGTTCAATTAGCGGAGACAGCTGGAGTCGAGGTGCTGGATGTGCTTCGTCAGAACAAGGAAACTCCTGATCCCAGATGGTTCATCGGTAAAGGTAAGGTGGAGGAGCTGCGTATGGCGGCAGACGGCCTAGGGGCTAACACCGCTATCTTCGACCAAGAGTTGTCGGGCGCTCAAGTCCGCAATCTGGAGGAAGCACTGGATCTCAAAATCATTGACCGGACCCAGTTGATTCTGGATATTTTTGCTGGCCGGGCGAAGACGCGAGAAGGGATTATCCAGGTGGAGCTGGCTCAGTTGTCGTACTTGCTACCCCGTCTATCCGGGCATGGCAAAAACCTGTCGAGACTGGGCGGTGGTATCGGGACGAGAGGACCGGGGGAAAGCAAGCTTGAGACCGACCGTCGGCATATCCGCGACCGGATTACCGAACTGAAACGCCAGCTGGATGAGGTTGTCAAGACACGCGAGCTGCACCGTGAACGCCGCCGGAAGAGCGGAGCCGTGCAAGTGGCATTGGTGGGGTATACAAACGCTGGAAAGTCCACGCTGTTGAAGCAGCTCACCGACGCGGATGTTTATATCGAAAACCAGCTGTTCGCCACGCTTGATCCCACTTCCCGGGTTCTTCAACTACCTGGTGGCAAGGATGTAGTGCTTACTGACACAGTTGGTTTCATCCAGAACCTGCCCCATGATCTCGTTGCTTCTTTCCGAGCGACGCTGGAGGAAGTGAATGAAGCCAATCTGGTGCTGCATGTAGTGGATGCTTCTTCACCGATGCGGGAAGAGCAGATGGATGTCGTGCAAAGCATTTTGCAAGATCTTGGCGCAGCAGGCAAACCGCAGATCGTGCTGTTCAACAAATCCGATATTTGTGAACCGGGACAGCTCGAAATGCTGCCGTCGGGTGATGGATATTTGAAGATCAGTGCGTTTAACCCTGAGGATTTGGCCCACATCACGCAAGTGATTGCCGATGAACTGGCCGGAGATACACTGACCTTCCGCATTCCTGGGGAACGGGGAGATCTGACCTCCGTGCTGTACCGGGTCGGTGAGGTGTTGGAGCAGGATTTTGATGAGAATGATATACTATACACGGTTCGGCTGAATAAAGAAGATTATGAAAAATGGGGTTACATGCTGGCTGATTTTGTGGACCCGAAGTAAAATGAATTTATGCATTGCTCAGGAAAGCGTCAGGCAACTGTCGCTTCCTGTTATTTTAATGGCAAGTAAATGTAAGGAGAGAGCAGAGAAACATGGCAGTATTTGCAGAGGATATTCTACAGGCGGCAGAAGCCGCAGAGCTTGAGATCGAAAGTGCAGTAAAGAACCTAGAACGGATTGTGGACAAAAACCAATGGAAAATCATTGAGGCGTTTCAGCGTCATCAAGTTAGTGATTACCATTTTGCCGGTTCTACTGGCTATGCTTATAATGACCGGGGCCGTGAGGTGCTGGATCTTGTTTATGCGGATGTATTCGGTGCGGAGGCAGCGCTGGTGCGCCCTCATTTTGCTTCTGGTACACATACCATTTCCACGGCTCTATTTGGTGTGTTGCGACCGGGGGATGAGCTGCTCTATATCACAGGAACCCCATATGATACCTTACATAAGGTTATCGGCAAAACCGGTGACGGAACAGGTTCCCTTGCGGACTTTGGTATTGGTTACGGTGAAGTTGCATTGACCCCTGAGGGCGGGGTAGACTGGGATAAGGTGGCACTGTCCATCAATGACAATACCAAAGTCATCGGCATTCAGCGTTCACGCGGTTATGACTGGCGCTCATCATTCACGGTGTCTCAGATCGGAGAGATGGTGCGAAAAGTGAAGGAGCTGAAGCCGGATGTCATTGTTTTTGTGGACAATTGCTATGGTGAATTCACAGAGGAACTGGAGCCGACACAGGTCGGTGCAGACCTCATTGCCGGTTCGCTTATTAAAAATCCTGGAGGCGGCATTGCCGAGACTGGGGGCTATATTTGCGGTCGCAGCCATCTCGTGGAGCTAGCCGCATACCGGCTGACTGCGCCGGGCATCGGCGGTGAGGTGGGAGCGATGCTGGGAACCACTCGCGGCCTGTATCAAGGTCTGTTCCTCGCGCCTCATACGGTGGGACAAGCAGTTAAAGGTAGTATTTTCGCAGCTTCTGTCTTTGCCCGCTGTGGTTTCAAGACAAAACCTGCGTGGAATGAACCTCGTACAGATCTTATCCAGGCCGTGGCTTTTGACGGACCGGAGCATCTGATTGCCTTTGTTCAAGGTATTCAGCGCGCTGCGGCTGTAGACAGCCATGTGGTTCCAGAGCCATGGGATATGCCGGGGTACGAACATCCTGTCATTATGGCGGCAGGTACGTTCATTCAAGGCGGCAGTCTGGAATTATCGGCCGATGCGCCGATCAGAGCGCCATATATTGGCTATATGCAAGGTGGCTTGACCTACTCTCATGTGAAATATGGCGTATTGATGGCTCTCCAAGGTATGAAGGATCGCGAATTGTTGTAAGTTTATCTAACATACTATTGACGCGCTGGATTAGGGAATGTACAATGATAATTAGAAAAAGATCATTGGAAGGTTGGATGAGTCATGGGTGATGAAATCCGCAGAAATATGGCATTATTTCCTATAGGAATTGTAATGAAGCTAACCGATTTATCGGCAAGGCAGATTCGCTATTATGAGCAGCACAGCCTGATCGTACCAGCGCGTACTTCCGGTAACCAGCGTCTATTCTCTTTTAACGATGTAGAACGTTTGCTGGAGATCAAGGCTTTGATTGAGAAGGGTGTTAATATCGCCGGGATCAAACAGGTGATGAATCCTGTATCCAAGGAATCCGAAGAGGCGACGGTGATCACCCCTGATACAGAGGTTAAACGAAGAGAGTTGTCCGATTCCCAGCTTCACCGCTTGTTGAAGCAAGAACTCGTTTCCGGAAAAAGACCGGGACAAGTATCTCTCATTCAAGGTGAGTTATCCCGGTTTTTCAATAAATAATATATAGATACGTGAAAAGGAGAGGTTATTGTGAGCTTTACTAAAGAAGATATTCTGCGTATTTCCAAAGAAGAAAATGTTCGTTTCATTCGTCTTCAGTTCACCGATTTGCTGGGTACTATCAAAAACGTTGAGATTCCTGTAAGCCAATTGGAAAAAGCACTGGACAATAAAATGATGTTCGATGGTTCTTCCATCGAAGGTTATGTACGTATCGAAGAGTCTGACATGTATCTGTATCCTGACCTCAGCACTTGGGTAATCTTCCCTTGGGTAACTGATAGCCGTGTAGCGCGTCTGATCTGTGATGTCTACATGCCAGATGGTACTCCATTTGCAGGTGACCCACGTGGTATCCTCAAACGCTGTCTGAAGGAAGCAGAAGAACTTGGCTTCACTTCCATGAACGTTGGTCCAGAACCGGAATTCTTCTTGTTCAAGACAGATGAAAAGGGTAACCCGACAATGGAGCTTAACGACCATGGCGGATACTTCGACTTGGCACCTATGGACCTTGGCGAAAACTGCCGTCGTGAAATCGTATTGACTCTGGAAGAAATGGGCTTTGAGATCGAAGCTTCCCACCACGAAGTGGCTTCCGGCCAGCATGAGATTGACTTCAAATACGCAGACGCGATCAAAGCGGCTGACCAAATTCAAACCTTCAAGCTGGTAGTTAAGACTGTTGCCCGTCAACATGGTCTGCATGCTACCTTTATGCCGAAGCCGCTGTTCGGAATGAACGGTTCCGGTATGCACGCTCACCAATCGTTGTTCAATGGCAACGAGAACATGTTCTATGACGAAAGCGATACGCTGGGCCTCAGCAAAACTGCACGTCATTACATGGCAGGTATCCTGAAGCACGCACGTGCTTTTGCCGCAATCACTAACCCGACAGTGAACTCTTACAAACGTCTGGTTCCTGGTTATGAAGCTCCTTGTTACGTGGCATGGTCTGCAAGTAACCGTAGCCCGATGATCCGTATCCCGGCTTCGAGAGGTCTCAGCACACGCGTAGAGGTTCGTAACCCGGACCCTGCCGCTAACCCTTACCTTGCACTTGCTGTAATGTTGAAGGCAGGCCTTGATGGCATCAAGCGTCAGCTTGAGCTTCCAGCTCCAATCGACCGTAACATCTATGTGATGTCCGAAGAAGAGCGCATTGAAGAAGGCATCCCTAGCTTGCCATCTGACCTGAAAGAAGCATTGGGCGAACTCATTCGCAGCCAAGTGATCACCGAAGCACTCGGCGAGCATGCGCTGGCTCACTTCTACGAGCTGAAAGAAATCGAGTGGGATATCTACCGTACGCAAGTACACCAATGGGAAAGAGATCAATACATTACCCTTTACTAAATGAAGTAGCCCCTGACGCGTTAGCGTCGGGGGCTTTTTTTGTGGACAGAAGTAACACGCTCAGCATTATTATCTTATTAAATAACTAAATATTAACTTTGTGTTGATTGAAGGGATTAACATCATTTACATAATGTTCCCAACAAAATATAATGGTTTTCATGCTTGTCGATTAACCAGAATATGTAACTGGATCAGAGCAGCGATCAAATAGAGTCGTAGATGAAGCTAAAAATATTATAGGCGGTGCTACTGTATGCAAGTTAAGTTTTATGATTTGAATACAATAGATGATTCTCGGTTGAAATATGCTGTGATTTTCGCTAGGTACCAAAATAAATCCATCTATGTAAAACATAAAGAACGGAATACTTGGGAAATTCCAGGTGGGAGAAGAGAAATAAATGAAGATATTCATGAGACAGCTCGTCGTGAACTTTATGAAGAAACCGGAGCCCTTACGTTTAATATAGCTCCATTATTAATTTATTCTGTTACAAATGACAATAGTGAGGAAACTTTCGGGGGGTTATATTATTCTGAGGTTACAGAACTAGGAGATTTAATGCCTGAAAGTGAAATAGGCGAGATATGTTTCTTGGAAGAGTTGCCAAGAGAACTAACTTATCCAGTAATCCAGTCAGAATTGCATAGAAGAGCAATAAAAGAATTGTCTTCAAAAAAGAACTTCGATATTGCATTAGGTCAGTTCGTTGCCAAACTCAAGATGGACAAAGCCATTGTAGCAGCCATTGCTTATGGCAGTTATGTCAGCGGTACCCTTTGGAAGAGGTCAGATATTGATTTGATACTTGTGGTCAATGATGAGAAGACTGCATTTGATTTTCGCAGTTTTTTAGAACATGGCATTATTATCAATGCGCTGGTTTTCTCCAGAATGAATTTCAAGAAGAAGCTTCAAAGCCTTGTACAAGGCGATGATTTTCACTCTTTAATTCACCAAAGCAGGCTTTTGTATACTACAGACCCCAGTATGGAGACTTATTTTTCTGACATCCAGGAGATGGGGGATAATGACATAGCTTTACAGTTGGCTATTTATGGAATAAATGCGGTTGCCGGTTATTATAAAACACTAAAAACACTCACGGTTTTAAAGGATTTTTCATACGGCTACTATAAGATGGGTGACCTCATTGATAATATTGCTCATCTTGTCGTAATCATGAACGGTAAAGTCCCTTTACAAAAAGTAGTCCTTCAAGCGAAGGAGCTTGAACCTGAACTATTTGATGTTCTATATACTCGATTTATCCGGGCATTACCGGATGAAGCCCAGGTAACCTCTGTCATGGAGACCATCTATGAATTTCTTGTTAAGCATAATACTCTATTTTTCCATCCCATCTTACAGTTTCTACAGGAAACAGGAATGCCCCAACCCGTATCCTATATTCATGAACAATTGCTTAAACGTACAGATGTCAGTATTCCGCATTTTCTCGAAGCCTGTGAATGGTTATCTGACCTGAACATGATTACAAGAGTTCCACATTCTATTCGCTTAACCAGCCGGAGCAGGGTCGAAGTAGATGAGCCAGCATATGTTCTCGTTCAAGGAGGAATAATATGAACAATCATATTGTGGTAAAAGGGGCTAGAGAAAACAACCTTAAAAATATAGATGTCGAGATTCCCAGAGATCAATTAACGGTAATCACCGGTGTTAGTGGTTCGGGGAAATCTTCTCTTGCATTTAATGTTATTTATGGGGAAGGGCAACGCTTGTTTTTAGATACTTTATCCACCCATGCCAAACGGTATTTGTCTCAAGTGAATAAACCTAAAGTAGATTATGTCCATGGATTATCACCTGTTGTTGCCATGGAACAAAAGAAAGGCCAATTCAATCCAAGGTCTACAGTGGGAACGATGACAGACCTTTCGAATTATATACGATTATTGTACAGTACGATGGGGGTAGCCCAGTGTCCACATTGTACGCAGCGAATCTCTCTTCGAAGCGCTAATCAAATTGCAGAACGGATTCAAGCATTGCCTTCTGGAACAGAAGTTACTCTATTAGCGCCGGTATCCAAAATTTATAATGAGAAGTACTCGTATTTATTCGATGTATTAAGAAAGCAGGGATATCGTAAGGTCAAAATAGAGGGTGAACTCCACGATACAGGTAGTTTGGTGGGTCTAGTGCTCCATGATGGGCAAGAATACCAAATCGAAGTCATAGTAGATAGAGTGTATGCTAAGCAAGATTACAACAAGCAGCTAATCGCCAAAATCAAGGAGGCTCTTCAGCTCGGTGAGGGCTTCATTAAGCTGGAGTTAGAACAATCAGTTTTACCCGAGAAACAAAAGCAATTATTTTATGAAGGGTTTGCCTGTGCGGAACACCATATTACGATTGGAGATCTGGAGCCTAAATATTTTTCGCCTAATGATCCCGCAAGCTGCTGTCCTAGCTGTGGAGGAATGGGGATCTATCTCAAAGCAGAAGAAGTGTTGGCAGTAGATAATGACAAGAAGAGTATTAACGAGGGCGCTCTTACTAATACATTACTTAGCGTGAAGCATCCATACAAATACATGCTGTTATATAGTATGTCTGTTCATTTTGGCTTTAGCTTGGACACTCCGTTTAAGGATTTACCCCGGGCAACGAAGGAGCTTATTTTCTATGGTACAAAGGGTGAATCCTTTCAATTACTCCATCCTCCGGGTGCGAAGACTGCTCATAACAATGCTGGGGATTATGTTGCATTCCCTGGAATTCTGACACAATTGGATCAACAGTATGCTCAGTCACGGAGAAGCAAAGTAAACGGCTCTGTACAGGAAATGATTTTCAAAAAGCATATGGTGCAGCAGCGTTGTCCAGACTGCTTAGGAACCTGTCTCAAACCACAACGTTTGCTAGTGAAGCTTAAAGACCTTTCCATTCATGAATTAGGCGAGCTCCCCTTGGAGGAATTGCAACAGATCTTTAGACAAATAGAACTCCCAGTTGAGAAACGTGATGTAGCATCATCCATTCTTGAAGAAATAGCCAAGCGTATCGAAATGCTAAATGACATTGGCTTAGGTTATTTATCGTTAAACCGGCGGTCGGATTCTTTATCTGGCGGAGAATGCCAACGAATTCGCCTGGCAACACAGGTCGGGATCGGTCTCATTGGCATGCTCTATATTATGGATGAACCAAGTATCGGCCTGCATCCCAGAGATAACTCTAAAATAATCAAAATGCTTAAACGTCTTAAAAACATTGGCAATACTATCATTGTAGTGGAACATGACTTGGAAACGATCAAAGAAGCTGACCATATTATTGAGATTGGCCCAGGACCGGGCATTCATGGTGGGCGTATTGTGGCACAAGGAAATGCCGGGGTGATTTCTCATCATGCCGAGTCCATTACAGGGCAATTTATTTCGGGTCATCGGCGGATCGATCGTCCCGCTAACAGACGAACATGGAATGGAACAAGTCTACGCATTAATGGGGCAAGGGATAACAATTTAAAAAATATCAATGTCGAAATTCCGTTAGGAATGTTTGTGTGTGTAACCGGTGTATCAGGCTCGGGTAAGAGTACGTTGGTCCATGAAATTTTATATAAAAAATTACATTCTATTGTAAATCCTCATATTATCCCGGGAGAACATGATTCTATTGAAGGGATTCAGCATGTGAATCACTGCATACATATCGATCAATTACCGATCGGCCGAACGGTAAACTCAAGTCCGGCTACATACATGGGGATTTTTGATCGTATCAGGCAGCTCTTCTCTGAGACAGACCAAGGACAAGAGGCGGGGGTTACGCCATTTGACTTTAGCTTTACTCAAACGGGAAGCGGAAGATGTGATGAATGTAATGGAATAGGATTGTTAACTACAGAGCTACAATTTATGCCCGATGTCGTAGTCACGTGCCCCTCATGCCAAGGCTCCCGTTATAAAGAAGAAATCCTGGAAATTACGTATAATGGAAAGTCGATTTCAGAAGTATTACAGCTTTCGATTGATGAAGCAATCGAGTTTTTTAAGTCGGTGCCTTACATTCATCATAAATTAGTGGTTATGAGCGAATTAGGGTTAGGTTATTTGCGATTAGGGCAATCATCATCCACCATTTCAGGAGGGGAAGCTCAGCGTGTGAAGCTTGCGGCTGAACTATCAAAAATCAAAAAGGGTGCAAGCAATATTTATATATTAGATGAACCAACGACAGGGCTGCATGTCGCAGATATTCAAAAATTGTTACAGTGTATCAATCGCTTGGTGGATTTAGGTCATACCGTGTTAGTCATCGAGCATAACATGGATGTCATTAAAACGGCAGATCACATCATCGATATTGGTCCGGGTCCGGGGCGTGACGGAGGAACTGTAGTCGCATGGGGGACTCCTGAAGAAGTAGCCATGGTAAGCGAATCATATACAGGAATGTTCTTAAAGGAAGTGTTGTAAAAGCGAAATTATCAAAGCATTTCCAGGCACACCGACATGGCTCAATTACGCAGCCATGTCGTGTTTCCTATTTCATTTTACTTGTATACCATTTTTAATTGCTCTAGCCAATCCTTTTGGGTTCTCCCAGGCCATAGAGTGCCCAGTATTATTTACAATTTCGATATTAATATTATGTGCACTAAGTACCTCTAAATCTGAAGCTGGCAATGAATTTTCTCCAAAGATAAAGGTTCTAGGACAATCGAGAGAGTAGAGCTTTTCTCTCCATGATGGTTCTTCCCCTTTTGCTGCCGATTGAGATACAAGATAGGCGGCTTTAGGTGACCATGAAGATAAAGCTGCTGCCCACATTTCGTTTCCGTTTGTCCGACTATCTTGAACCAATTTGCTAAATCCATTTTCTAAAAAATCGTGCATCTCAAAGTCCGCAATATACTTGCTGGTTGAGCCTACGCTACTTTTGTCTAAATTTGCTTCACTCAGAATTATTCTATCGATTTGATTCTGGCATTTCGTTGCTAATGACAGCGCAATGGCGCCTCCTAGACTGTGGCCAAATAATACAAATGATTTCAAATCTAAGGACTTAACTAACTCTGCGAGATATTCCGCATGCTCGTTGACTGTGTAAATGAAGTCTTCCGGTTTGTCACTGTACCCTGAACCTAATAGGTCAACTAAAATACAACGGTGGTTTCTTGAGTGTTCCTGGGTGGCCACTTGCGGATAATCAAACGAACCAGCACATCCAAGACCGTGAATAAACAAAATGGGTATTTCCTTACCGGGGAAATCGTTATAACGAAGTATAGAATTCGCTTTTTTTACAAAAAACTCATTCATTGAAAAATTACCTTTCTATGTTAAATTTCTTTAAAATTATACTATGATGATTGGGACCATTTAACTCAAATAAAACAGGGGACCCCCCGTTATCCGCATGTAGCAATTGGCTACATTAGACAAGGGAGGTAGTGGAGTGAGCAAGAAATATGGTTGGCGAACAGCAGTTATTCTTTTATTCATCCTTGCTGCATGTGTTATCGGATGGGTCGGACTCAGGTTCAATTCCTAAACCTCTAGGAAGGTGTTTCTAAGTATAGTTATTTGAAGCTTATTTCACTTTCTCCAGCTTAAAAGTAAACTGCCACTTCGCAGTGTTCCCGGAATAGCGCCCGCGGTTCTCGACAACGGTCACATTCAGCTTCTTGGTCACGCTAGTTTTAATGGAGGAGACTTTAACGGAGGCGCTGGCTTCGCCGTCATCCGGATACTTGTCCTGTTCCTGTGCTTCTGCGTGAAGCTTGATTGATCCGGCGGCATCGGCGTTGATCGTTACACTTTCCCCGTCATTGAGTTCTTTGCCATTGACAAAGCCACCCCACCACCATTCATTGCCCACGTGATTATTTTCCACTAATTTGGCTTCTACAAAAGTAACTTTAATCTTTACAGTTTTACCAGCTGCGAACAGGGGCTGGGTACTGAGCACAAAAAATAAGAACGAACAACAAACTAAATCTAGCAATTTTCCGGAGCATAGTCTCACCTTTCCAATTATAGGGTTTCCCTAAATATAGCATCTCTACGTCTATAGTTCTATATACATAGGAAAATATTCTGAAATGATAGGACTTTAGGGTGAGTTTGCTAGTCGGAACCGGGAAACGGTGAAGAAGATGAGGTTTTGCGAGAGAAATACTGATAAAAGGGCATGCCGCGAACCCCTCAGGGCTGGACACTGAAGGGTTCCTTTACATGGAACGGTAGTTGTTAATCCATCAGGTCATACATTGTGTTCATAAAATAAGCGACTTCCATCTCCGCGTCCTGTTCATCCATGCCGAGCAAATCCACCAGAAACGAATAGAAGCGCTCGTAGATATTTCCCGGCTTGAACTGCTCCTCTGGATGTCGCATGCAGTAATCGAGGTATTGGCGAATCATGATTCCCCACATATAACCTGCACCTCCTCATTCTCAGGAGTAATTTGATGTAAACGTGACACATAGTGTTATCAATGCTTTTTCTTGTCACTAGTTTTTTGCAATATACTATGCACACAATACAAGAATTTGTATGCGCAGCGGTATATTTTTGAAGAGAGGCCTTGGATTATCGAGCATGTACCGCAGAGGAGAGGAATAGGAATAGAAGAGCAGAAAGGGGAGAGGTGAATGGAGAATCAGAATTTAAGTAATGTTCTGGCCTTTGCATCTCTGTTGTCTGTCTTTGTGTTGACAGGAGTACAGCTGGTAAAGGTCACGGTGAAGGTTCCTAAAAATATGGTGCCGCTTATCGGTGTAATTGTAGGGATGCTTATCGGAGCGGCGGCCTATCCGTTCACAGACATGGAATTGGTGCTGCGATTATGGGCGGGGGCATTGTCAGGTTTATCCGCGACGGGGCTGTTCGAGCTGGCTTTTAACAACCGGATTGGAAATACCAAAGAGTAAGTAAAGGGGGCTGCTACTGGGCAGCCTCTTTTAATAGTTCAGGATAATCATTTTTGACATTGCCGACTGCAGGGGCTACGGGGTATGCTCTCATTTTGGCAGAATCATAAGGCTTAAGCAGCTTTAATAAATTTTGGACATCATGGTTGTCCCGTCCGAGCCAATCGCTTTCGTCTTCCGGTCGCAGAATAACAGGCATACGATCGTGAATTTCAGCCATCAATGAATTAGGTGTGGTCGTGATAATCGTGCAGGTGGCCAGCTTCTCGCCTTTCGGGTCCAGCCATATATCATATAGAGCAGCCATTGAGAAAATACTGCCGTCCCGCATGCCAATTCTCATAGGCTGCTTGCGACCGTCTACCTTTTTCCAGTCATAGTAGCCGTCTGCAGGGATCAGGCACCGCCGAGAGGCAACGAGTTTCTTGAACGAGGCTTTTTCCAATAAAGACTCCCCACGGGCATTGATCATTTTGCTGCCGATCTTATCGTCCTGCGCCCATGATGGAACAAGGCCCCAACGAAGCTCACCGATTCGGTTGCCGGTACCTGTGTGAATCACAGCCGGAATATGCTGCATGGGAGCGGCATTATATCTGGGAGCATAATGAAGGATGCTGGCATCATTCGTAAGATACCTCAGCATTAGTTCTTCTATAGAGACTGTAATGGTATAACGTCCGCACATGATGAGAATCCTCCGAACATTGGTTTGTTACCAGTGTACTATACTTCCCCGATAGAAATAAATAAGATCCATCTTAGTGTGGACCTTCTAAGTCCCCTCAAAGGTAAGCTTTTACCTTCGTCACAGGAGTACATTTCTTTTCCGGTTTGCCCAAACTCAGTAGGATACTGTTACATATTCTGTTCTGTAGTCATTAATCTGAAGGAGGAATTCACATGGGTGCAGAACATTGTGGACCAGTAGTTAGTCCTTTTACGTCAACAGGAACGATTTTGGTGCTTTACATTCTGCTTGTAATCATTTTGAGTATTTGCTGGATCTAATCAAGGGGCCTGGACTATTCGGGCATTAAGTTAGCGGAGAAGAAATCTCCCTTTCCTAAGGGCCGATCTTTTGTCGCTGCAAATCCTGGTGTCTTCATAGAAAAGGAGGAATTACTCATGGGTGAATTTGCTGGAGGATATGGTCTTGGCACATCTACTGCTGCAATCTTGGTTCTCTTCATCTTGTTAGTTATTATCTCTAGATCTTTCTTGCTGTAATTTGAATTATCCCCATGACCAAGCCGCCAGACACCGTCTGACGGCTATTTGCACGTCAAATCATCCAGTACCAGGCGGTTAACGCCGGATAGTCACCCGCGTCCCAATTGGAACCAGCGCAGCAAGTGCCAGTACATCTTGGTTGAACATTCGAATGCATCCGTGCGAGACCAGATGTCCAATGGAGGAGGGGTCATTCGTCCCGTGAATGCCATAATGCAGCTTGGAAAGTCCCATCCAGAACACACCGAATGGACCTCCGGGATTAGGCTGTTTGTTAATGATCGTATATTCTCCCTCTGGTGTTGTGGTTAGCATCGTTCCGATTCCGACAGGGTAACCTCGGACGACAGTATTGTTATCCAGCAAATACAGCATTCGTTGTGTTAAATCGACGACAATTCGGTAATTGGGCATGGGATCAGCACTCCTTTAAATTAGGATATGTGCGGAGCAAGGGTGCCGTTAATCCGAAATCGTGAGTAAAAATAAAAAAAGTGTGGCCCTATCTAAACTCAGAGGATACCTCAGTACTTATTTGACGCAAACTATCGCGATAGTTTTGTTCTGAATTCTTGCTTCTTTATTCGAGTTAGGGAAAAGAGTTTAGACAGAAAAAAGACTGCACCGCTGAACGGAACAGTCTTCTAATAGAGACATTAATGATAGATTAGTGGACATCCCGGAATAATCCGATGACTTTACCCAAAATGCTTACCCGATTCAGGCGAAGTGGCTCATAGGACGGGTTCTCCGGCTGGAGGCGAATATGATCACGTTCCTTATAGAAAGTCTTAACGGTAGCTTCATCATCTTCAGTCATAGCGACAACAATATCACCATTGTCTGCGGTCTGCTGCTGGCGCACAATGACATAATCGCCGTTCATAATGCCAGCATCGATCATACTGTCACCAAGAACAGAAAGCATAAATACCTTGTTGTCACCAACATAATGTGTTGGGAGCGGGAAATAGTCCTCGATGTTCTCTGTTGCGGTGATAGGTACCCCGGCGGTAACCTTCCCTACTACAGGAACGCGAGTGATCGTCTGGGCAAATTGATGGACATTCTCCGAGTCTTCCTGGCCAAGCAGTTCAATGGCACGCGGCTTTGTCGGATCCCGGCGGATCAGGCCTTTCTTCTCAAGGCGGTCCAGATGACCGTGTACCGTGGAGCTGGAGGCGAGGCCTACAGCTTCTCCGATTTCCCGTACGGAAGGAGGATAACCCTTGCTGCGGACTTCGTTACGTATAAATTCCAGGATCGCCAGCTGGCGACTCGAAATCTTTGACATCAGAATCAACCCCATATAGTAATGTTTGGGAAAATTATAACATAGAACTGCCGTTCGCACAAACATAAGTTCTAACGTTATCGATAGTTTAAGAGAAGGGAACAAGGATGAGAACAGGAAGGAGAATGATATCTTCAATAATCGGCCTCTATGTCGAAGGAATACGCAAGAACGGCAAGGGAGATGAGCACATCAAGAGCATTTTTTTCACTCAGAAAGGGGATTTTATAAGAGGGGAACAATTGTTCGAAAATAGTATTGATCAAAACACATGTTCGTGTTATATTGATTTTGCAAGTAAGAACAAGTGTTTGGAGGATGATGAATTATGTTAAAGTACAGTACATACCATAGCATCTATGACAAGGACACAGAAGTTAGCTCTGTAGGACAAACTTTAGGTTCTGGACTAATAAATAGAATTCAAGAAATCACCAATGTGCTATCGAATGGATTAAGTCAGTTGATCAGAACATTTAACTTCTATAAGATCGCTCTTTTTCTGCTGCTGATTGTTGCGGGCTTTACAGTAGTAGGTAATGTGTTTGCTGGACCTGTTAATCTTGCGAAGCAAGAGAAGAGGGTTGTGGTTGAACAAGGAGATACTCTCTGGAGCATCGCTCTTAGATATAAGCCGACCAATATGAAGACAGCTGTATATATAGAAGGAATTAAACGATCGAGCCAATTGACCGACAGCACTATTCATGCAGGAGACGTTTTAACAGTCCCGTTATTTTAACAACTTTATGTTCAGAGATAGGAACATTAGAGAGCTTGCAGGGGGTAAACCTTGACAAGCTCTTTTTCTCATGGCAAAGTTAGAATGAATTTATTAGGGAGGCGAAAATATTGAATATAGATGAATTGATTGCACGAATTAATGAACTGGCACACAAGCAGAAGAACGAGGGTCTGAATGAAGAAGAACTGGCTGAGCGCGCCAAGCTCCGTGAAATTTACTTGGGCAACATTCGCCGCAATTTCCGTGCCCAACTGGACAACATTGAATTCGTAGAT
The DNA here is from genome assembly GCF_058133325.1 of Paenibacillus sp. MAHUQ-45. Lineage (NCBI taxonomy): Bacteria > Bacillati > Bacillota > Bacilli > Caryophanales > Paenibacillaceae > Paenibacillus > Paenibacillus sp. MAHUQ-45. The sequence continues at coordinate 195,257 of NZ_JBYUPV010000013.1, read as the reverse complement.
AAATAAGCGTTGAACAAGGAGCAGAGGCTTAACATGAACCCTCTGTTTCTTTTCATAGATATTTCAGGATGACTAGGGGGAAGAGACATGGCCCGTTCTTGGGAAAGAATGGTTCAACGCAATTCACAGCAACTCAATAAGCAAAGAAAGAAACAAGGGAAGGATGCCATTCAATCCTCGGCTTCCAGTACAAAGACTAGCGATGTATTCAAGGGGCGCAATATCGTATTGCCCGTTGTTCTCGTTGCACTAGGTGTGCTTTATTGGCTCATCGGTACACTGGATCAAAGTGGAGGAAGCGTCTTCATGCACTGGCTGGGCGTGGGGTTGTACTTGCTGCTGGCAGCTATGCTGTATTTCCGTCGTCCTTACCTGAAGGTAGAGCGGAACAGATTGTCCACTATCAAATTCAACCGCGAACGTTGGCTGCCTGCTACCGATATTGAGAAGATCACAGTTTCTCGCAGTGCTGTCACGATTAAGTATAAAGGCAAACGCACCACGTGGGTGTTCTCCAAGCTGATTAACCGTTATGACACGGCTGCGATGGGCGAACGACTGCAAGAATTCGGTAAGGTCAACAACATTCCGGTAGAGCAATTGTAAACAATAGAGAGCAGTTCACTTCAGGGAGAGGGAGTTACTTAAATGCCGATTACCGCTGTACTTTTTGATTTGGACGATACGCTGCTTTGGGATGAACGCAGTGTAGAGGAATCGTTTCGCTCTGCTTGTGAGGCTGCAGGAGACGCTGTGGATCCCCATGAGTTGGAAGCTGCTGTACGCAGGGAAGCCAGGGGTTTGTATGAGTCCTATGAGACCTTTCCGTTTACCAAAATGATTGGGATTAATCCGTTTGAAGCGCTTTGGGCTAACTTTAGCGCTGGTGAACAGCCTGAATTCCGTCAGTTGGAGCAACTGGCACCGGTTTACCGCAAAGAGTCTTGGCGCCGGGGACTGGCGTCGCTAGGTGTAGAGGATGAGGTTCTTGCTGAGACGCTCGCAGCCAAGTTTGCAGCCGAACGCCGCAGCCGTCCTTATATGTATGAAGAGACATTGCAGGTACTGGATCAACTGCGCGGACAAGTGAAACTACTGTTGCTAACCAATGGTTGTCCTGCACTTCAACAGGAGAAACTGGATGGAGTACCGGAACTGATTCCTTATTTTGATCATGTTGTGATCTCCGGCAGTTTTGGTAAAGGCAAACCGGATACTTCGATTTTTGAGCATGCCCTTGGCCTGCTTGATATCACACCGGAGCAGGGAGTCATGGTCGGTGATAAACTGACAACCGATATTCTCGGCGGCTTGAGCACGGGACTTACGACCGTCTGGATTAACCGTACCGGTAAGGAAAAAGATCCGGCGATTACGCCGGACTATGAGATCGGGCATCTAGCGGAGCTTCTGCCGTTGGTACAAACTCTGTAAGGAACTTATTTTTTGAATAGAGCCGTCTTCTGAAGTAGGTTTCCTACGGATGAGGCGGCTTTTTCTATTACTAGTATGTTGATAAAACAGGCTTTCCTTCCTGAAAAAATGAGAATAATGTGTATAATAGAAAGAGAATTATTACACCTAGGGCTCCATGCAGCAATGTTTGATTCTATTTAAGATGAACAAAAGAGATTAACAAAAAGCGAGAAGGAACGTAGGGGAAGATTGGAACTGTAGGAGCGAAGCGCTCGTCTTTGTTTCCGGATTTCAACCGCTACTAGCGGTTAAACAGAAGAAATCTGGAGACAACAACGACCGAAAGTCCAAGCTTCACTGGAGTGACGCCAAGCCTTAAGTTCGTATCTTAAACTCATCTTAAATAGCAACTCTAGTAATAGGATAACCATTATATCAGGAGGGCTTCAAATGTTGAACCCGAGGAAAAAGGTCTCATTATTAGGTATTGCGTTCACATTGCTACTGGCAGGCTGCGCCTCTGGGACAGCTGGGGGAGGGCACGCTGGTCATTCGGTAGATATATCGATGGAGCCGATCAAAGTAGAGCTGGAATGGAGTCCAGCTGAAGTTACAGTGAGCAGCCCGGTTACATTCGAAGCTAAGGTGACCCAGGAGGGTAAACCTGTGGATGATGCCAAGGAAGTGCTTTTTGAAATCGTAAACAAAGATGGGAAGACCGAAAAGATGGAACTAAAAGGGACTTCGGCAGGAGAAGGAAAGTACACCGCAGAAGGAACTTTTGATAAGGAAGGGCTTTACAATGTGACCTCACATGTATCGGCACGGACACAGCATTCTATGCCAAGCAAGGAGCTTACTGTTAAGCCATTGCCATAATTATGACAGCATGAGATGAGCAGCTAAGAATCGGCAGAGACGGAAGGAAGACTTTCCGAATTCCCTTTATTCTGCTAAACTTACTCTAATGTTTTACTGGGGGGATAGGAACATGGCTAAATATACACTTGCTGAGAGCTTACAGCAACGAATTTTGATTCTTGATGGCGCGATGGGGACCATGATCCAACAGGTCCCGCTGACTGGAGAAGATTTTGGCGGAGAAGAACTGGACGGATGTAATGAGATGTTGGTGCTTACCCGGCCAGAGGTTATCCAGACGATTCATGAGCAGTACCTGGAAGCAGGCGCTGATCTCATCGAGACCAATACATTTGGAGCTACATCAGTTGTTCTTGCGGAGTACGATATTCCGCAGCGGGCACGCGAGATTAACCTGGCAGCCGCCAAACTGGCGCGCAATGCTGTTGAAAAGTATGATACTCCAGACCACCCGCGTTATGTAGTTGGTGCTATGGGACCTACAACCAAGACCTTGTCGGTAACCGGCGGTGTCACGTTTGCGGAACTGGTGGAGAGCTATGAGGAACAGGCTGTTGCCTTGATTGATGGTGAAGTCGATGTACTGCTGCTAGAGACCTCACAGGATACCCTGAATGTTAAAGCGGGCAGTATCGGAATTCGTAATGCTTTTGAGAAGACCGGTATTACATTGCCTGTCATGATTTCGGGTACGATTGAGCCAATGGGCACAACGCTCGCTGGTCAGAATATCGAAGCCTTTTACATCTCACTGGAGCACTTGAAACCGATCTCTGTCGGCCTCAACTGTGCGACCGGACCCGAGTTCATGCGCGATCACATCCGGACGTTGTCGGATATTTCATCATCCGCTATCAGCTGTTATCCGAATGCGGGTCTGCCGGACGAGAACGGGCATTATCATGAATCGCCAGATTCACTGGCCCGCAAGATTGGTGCTTTTGCCGAAAAGGGCTGGCTAAACATCGCTGGCGGCTGCTGCGGAACGACACCGGAACATATCCGGGCTATGGTAGATGAATTGTCCAAATTCCCGCCGCGTGCGCTGAACGGTACTCATCCGCCTGCCTTGTCGGGTATTGATCCCGTCTATGTCGAAGATGGTAACCGTCCATACATGGTCGGAGAGCGTACGAATGTACTGGGTTCACGGAAATTCAAACGTCTGATCGTTGAAGGAAAATATGAGGAAGCTTCTGAAATTGCCCGAGCTCAGGTCAAGAGCGGTGCACAGGTAGTTGACGTTTGCGTACAGGACCCTGACCGTGACGAGAGCGAAGACATCAAGCAGTTCTTGGAGCTCGTGGTCAAAAAGGTTAAAGTTCCGCTGATGATCGATACCACAGACCCGAAGGTTATTGACCTTGCCTTGCAGTATTGCCAGGGCAAAGCGATCATTAACTCCATTAACCTTGAAGATGGTGAAGAAAAATTCGAGCATGTTACGCCGTTGATCCATAAATATGGTGCTGCTATTGTCGTTGGAACAATTGATGAGAGCGGGCAAGCGATTAAGGCGGTTGACAAGCTGGCGGTAGCGGTACGTTCTCATGACCTGCTCGTGAACAAGTATGGACTGTCATCGGAAGACCTGATTTTTGATACGCTGGTGTTTCCGGTTGGGACGGGGGATGAGCAATATATCGGTTCCGCGAAGGAGACGATTGACGGGATACGCATGATTAAAGAGGCACTGCCATCTGTTCATACGATTCTCGGGATCAGTAACGTTTCCTTTGGTCTGCCTGAAGCAGGGCGTGAAGTACTGAACTCTGTGTTCCTGTATGAATGCACCAAGGCTGGACTCGACTACGCTATTGTGAACACCGAGAAGGTGGAGCGTTATGCTTCCATTCCCGAAGCAGAGCGGATCTTGGCCGAGCAATTGATCTACAATACTAACGATGATACGCTATCCGCTTTTGTCGCTGCCTTCCGTGGCAAGAAAGTCGAGAAGAAGGAGAAAATCTCCAATCTCTCGTTGGACGAGCGCCTAGCTTCGTATGTAGTTGAAGGGACGAAGGAAGGTCTGATTCCCGATCTGAACGAGGCGCTAACCAAAGCGTCCCCGCTGGAGATTATCAACGGTCCGCTAATGGCCGGGATGTCTGAGGTCGGAAGATTGTTTAACAACAATGAGCTGATCGTGGCTGAGGTGCTGCAGAGTGCGGAAGTTATGAAGGCTTCGGTTGGACATCTGGAGCAGTTTATGGAGAAGGATGAGACTGCGGTAAAAGGAAAGATCATGCTGGCCACCGTCAAAGGGGATGTGCATGATATTGGGAAAAACCTGGTTGAGATCATCCTTTCCAACAATGGTTACCAGATCGTCAATTTGGGTATAAAAGTACCACCGGAAAACATCATCGAAGCGTTCCGGCGTGAAAAAGCAGACGCTATCGGTCTCTCTGGCCTTCTGGTGAAGTCGGCCCAGCAAATGGTGCTGACTGCACAGGATTTGCGGAACGCCGGTATTGATGTGCCGATCATGGTCGGCGGTGCGGCGTTGACACGCAAGTTTACCAAGACGCGCATTCGTCCGGAATATGACGGACTGGTGTTGTACGCCAAGGATGCCATGGACGGATTGGACATTGCCAACCGGCTCATGAATCCGGAAGAACGGGCCAAGATTGAAGAAGAGGTTCGTGCCGAAGCTGAAGCGGGTGCTACTGTAGCGGTGAAAACAGAACTGCCGAAGCTGACCCGTGCGGTCCGCTCTAATATCTCACCGGATGCACCAGTCTTTACGCCTCCGGATCTGGAGCGTCATGTCCTGCGCAATTATCCGCTAGGGCATATCGTACCTTATGTGAACATGCAGATGCTACTGGGCCACCATCTGGGACTTAAAGGCTCGGTGGAAAACCTGCTTGCGGCAGGGGACAAGCGTACAGTGGATCTAAAGGCGACGGTTGATGATATTCTGCATCAAGCGATGGTGGACGGGACGATTACGCCGCATGCGATGTACCGCTTCTTCCCGGCTCAGTCCAAGGGCAATGATATTCTGATCTATGATCCGCAGGATATCTCCAAGGTGCTGCATACCTTTACCTTCCCACGCCAAGGGGTTGAGCCATTCCTGTGTCTGGCCGACTTCTTGAAGCCGGTAGATAGCGGCATTATGGATTATGTAGGGTTCCTTGTGGTGACGGCAGGACACGGCGTTCGCGAAATGTCCACGGAGCTGAAGGATAGAGGAGATTATCTGCGCTCCCATGCACTGCAGGCAGTTGCTCTAGAGGTGGCGGAAGGTCTGGCGGAGCGTGTCCATCATATGATGCGGGATACTTGGGGCTTCCCAGATCCGGCGGATCTGACCATGAAGCAACGTCATGGCGCTCGTTATCAAGGGATTCGTGTTTCCTTCGGTTACCCGGCTTGTCCAGATCTTGAAGATCAGGGGCCGCTGTTCAAGTTAATGTCTCCTGAAGACATCGGCGTTCAGCTGACCGAAGGCTTCATGATGGAACCTGAAGCTTCTGTATCTGCGATGGTATTCGCGCATCCTGAAGCGCAGTATTTTAACGTAGAGAAGCAGTAATTTCTTTTGATGATAGCCGGAATGAGGGTGTATATAAGCCCTCATCCGGCGAAGCCTCCCGGTTACGGGAGGTTTTTTGAACTATAAGGATTTATATGTTTTACGCTAACAATCATCCTTATATTTCTCGCTGAAACGGATACCGTCCCTTAGAGGACGGCAAAGCCGTTTCTGCTTGCTGGAATAATAGAAGAACGGAACAGACACAATGCACAGAAAGGAGGAGAGCTATGGAAATATACTTTTTAGGAACCAATGCCGGGGTGCCAACCTTGCAAAGAAACGTGACATCGATTGCCTTGCGTCTGCTGGAAGAGCGGCGCAGCTTCTGGATGTTTGATTGCGGGGAGGGGACACAACATCAGGTACTTAGTTCCCCACTGCGATTAGGCAAGTTGGAGAAGATCTTCATCACTCACTTGCATGGTGACCATTTGTTTGGCCTGCCCGGGCTAATCTCCAGTCGTGGCTATCAAGGAGGCACTGCTCCACTGACTGTATATGGACCTCCGGGGTTGAAAGATTTTCTTGAGATCTCGTTGTCCGTGAGCCAGTCCCGCATCCCTTATAAGCTGGAAATTGTAGAGCATACCGGGGGTGTTGTGTTTGAGGACGAAAGCTTCCGTGTGGAGGCGGGCCTGCTTGAACACCGGATTGACAGTTACGGATACCGTGTTACGGAGAAGGATAGCCCTGGCAGCCTCAATACAGAGCTTCTGCTGAGCTATGGCCTGAAACCGGGACCACTGTACGGCAAGCTGAAGAAAGGGGAAGTTGTAACAACACCGGATGGTCTCGTTATCCAGCCAGCTGATGTTGTTAACGAGCCGAAGCGTGGTCGTATTGTAACAGTGCTTGGAGATACAAGGCCCTGCAAGGAAGCCCTTCGACTTTCACTGGATGCCGACCTGATGATCCATGAAGCTACCTTTGCTCATGATCTGGCCGACATGGCTCATCAGTATCACCACAGTACGGCAAGACAGGCTGCGGAGACTGCCCGCGAAGCCGGAGCGCGTTCTCTGCTACTGACCCACTTCAGTTCCCGATACATTTCATTTGATGAGCTAGCTCCGCTTCAGGAAGAGGCGCAGGCCGTCTTCCCGGAGACATTACTAGCCGAAGAGTTTGGTACATTTCCTGTGTATCGTAGAGCGCCCGGAAAATAATTATTTTCCGGGAAAGCGCAGGAACTGACAGCCTTGTCCAAAAAATGCCGGAACTCAAACCAGGTTCGATTCTCATCGACAAAGTGTGTTTGAATATAAAGACTTAATGGTGAAAGTTGTATTGGAGTTATCTGGAAGCCTTATAACATAAGGGAATATTTAATTCATAAGATGATTAATTCACATTATTAAATATAGTTTTTGCATTTAGCAAAGGAGAAGTTATGAATAAAACCTCAGGATTGCTAATCGATCTCGATGGTACGTTGTATCATGGACATACGATGATTGCGGGCGCAGATACCTTAATTGCTGGTTTAAGAAAAGCAGAGATCCCTTTCTTGTTCGTAACCAATAATTCATCACGTACAGCGGAGGACGTAGCGGCACATCTGCGTGGCATGGGCATTGAAGCCAAGGCGGATGAGGTGTGCACGTCCTCACTGGCGGCTGCCCGTTATATTGCCGAGGAATCGCCGGGGGCATCCGTGGCGATACTTGGAGAAAAGGGGTTGCACCAGGCTTGTGAAGAGGCGGGTCTGAATATTGTGACAGAATCGCCCCAGTATGTCGTGCAGGGAATCGATCGTTCCTTTACATATGACAAGCTGGCACAGGCCCAGCGCTGGATTTTGGGTGGTGCCACATCTGTACTGACGAATCCGGATCTGATGCTGCCAGGTGACGGCGGAATCATGCCGGGTGCAGGAACGATTGGTGCCGCTATTGAAGCAGCCACCGGGATTGCTCCAGTAGTTATTGGCAAACCTCATTCCCATCTGATAGCATATGCAACAGATCGGCTGGGAATTGAGCCTGGAAATGCTATCATGGTTGGAGACAACATGCGGACGGATATTGCGGCAGGTGCCCGTGCAGGTTGTCAAACCATATTGGTCTATACAGGTCTCACCAATGCGGAGAACCTGGAACATTATAAAGAGATCACGGGAATCACCCCGGACGTCATTTGTGCCGATTTAGCTGAACTTCAAACATTTCTCGGTGTATAATGGTATAGGCGCGGGCCATTCCACCAACCTAGAAGGGAAGATTGAGATATGCCGGAACTGCCGGAAATGGAGAACTATAGACAAAGGCTTGGACAACATATTATCAACGTGCCGATTACAGGCGTAACTGTGAATAGAGAAAAATCCATTAATCTGGAGACTGAGGCATTCACTCAGGCTCTGGTTGGCGCACGTGTAGTATTTGTGGAGAGACGGGCCAAGCATATTCTGTTCCACTTGCATGACGGACGCAGACTGCTGCTGCACTTAATGCTGGGCGGGTTATTGTTCTACGGCACGGAGGAAGAAAGACCGGACCGCAACACTCAAGTGGAGATTGCCTTTGGCGATCATATCCTCTATTTCATGGGTCTGCGGCTTGGCTACCTGCATCTGCTGTCGGTTAAAGAAGCGGAAGCCGCCATGGGCAAGCTTGGACCAGAACCGCTGGATCGGCGGATGACCCTGGAGCGTTTTACAGGGATGCTCAAAGGTCGGCGTGGCGCACTGAAGAGCCTGCTGGTGAACCAGCAGTTCATCGCCGGTATTGGCAACTGCTATGCCGATGAGATCGCTTTTGAAGCCAGATTGTTGCCGTCTGCACTCGTGCAGAACCTGACCCCGGATTCCATCGCAAGATTGTATGAGGCCATCCGTAAGGTTTTGATTGACGCGACAGAGATCGGCGGCTATATGGAAATGCCATTTATGAATGGCGATACCGTCACAGGATCGTATAACGACCGGTGCATGGTGTATGACCGTGAAGGCGAGCCTTGCCTGCGCGGAGGGGGAACAGTTGTCAAAATCGAGCTGTCCGGACGCAAAGTGTTCTATTGCCCGGACTGCCAGCATGAACAATAGCCCTAAAATTGGGGCACATGTCAGCATTCGTGGTGGATACGGCCGAGCGGCCCGTTTCGCCTGGGAGAGCGGTGCGACAAGCTTTCAGTATTTTCCGAAAAATCCGCGCAGTCTGAAGCTCAAGCCGGTCGATGGCCGGGATGCCGAGGACTGCGCATCCTTTTGTCGAAAGAACGGAATCGTCTCTATCGCGCATACGCCTTATCCGACCAATATGGCGGCAGGGAAGGATGCTGCAACACCTGCAGCCGTGATGGTGGCTTCACTGCGAAATGATCTGGAGATTGCCGAAGCTTGCGGCTCACTGGGGATTGTCGTGCATTTTGGACAATTTGGCGGGATGGAGCCGTTACAAGGCTATCAAAATATTATACAATGTATGAATGAAACCTTGGCGTCTTGGGAAGGCCGAACCAAGCTCTTAATCGAGAATCAAGCCGGCAATCACGGCCGGGAGGGCATGACGCTGGAAGAAATGGTGAAGGTACGTGAACTGAGCCGATATCCAGAGAAAATTGGCTTCTGCTTCGATACTTGCCATGCTTATGCAGCTGGAATCTGGAACCCGGAAGATACAGAGGCACTGCTCCGCCGCGGAGAAGACCTCGGCTATTGGCCCCATCTCGTTGCCGTACATCTTAATGATTCAAGGTACCCCTTGGCTTCGCGCCGGGACCGGCATGCTGCCATTGGGCAAGGGCATATCGGAGCGGAAGGTCTGGCAGGACTATTGACGTCAGAGCCGCTGCAGGGTGCAGCGCTTGTAATGGAGACGGCGAAGGGACCGGACGGGAGTCATTCCCATGAGATTTCCCTGGTAAAGGCCTGGTTTGGAACGGAGGATTGACCTTGATTAACGTATATATGGATGATTACCGCAAGCGGCCGGAGGGTTTCGCACTGGCCCGTACGACTGAAGAATGCCTGATGCTGCTGCGGGATTGCGATGTTGATATTTTGTCGCTGGATTATGATATGGGCCCTGACGACCACAATGGTGATGAAGTGGCCAAGCGGATTGTGCTGGAGGGTCTGTTCCCCCGGTCTATCTTTCTGCACACTTCCAGTCCTTGGGGGCGCAAGGAAATGTTCGAAATCTTGTACCCGGCCAAGCCTGAGGGAACGGCTCTGCATAACGGCCCGCTTAGTGTGGAGCAACTTCAGAAGATCGCCGCTAGTAAGGGTGCTTCATGATGATGCAGGAGATGAAGGAGCCGGAATTGCTGAAAGCGCTGGAGGTTCCCGGTGATCCTCTGATAGTCTTTCTGCATACACCACTGTGCGGAACCTGCAAAGTTGCCCGTCGTATGCTGGAGGTCGCAGGACATTTGGTGCGGGATGATCTTGTGATTCACGAGGCAAATGTGAACATGCTGCCAGAATTGGTGAGGAGTTATCGTATATCCAGTGTGCCCGCCCTTCTAGTGGCACAAGCTGACCGCCTGACACCACCAGAAGTTCATTATTCGATGGGTTCAGTAGAGCGGGTGCTGGAATACATAAGGAGGGGGATTACGCCATGATGTCATTACAACATCTTACGCTCCGTAGAGAAGAAAGTCTGATCCTGGACGATGTATCGCTGGAAATCAAAGAAGGTGAGAATTGGGCAATTCTTGGTCGCAATGGTTCCGGAAAAACCACGATTCTTGAGATGCTGACCGGTTATATGTTTCCGAGTAGTGGGACAATTGATGTTCTTGGCAACCGCTATGGACAATGCGATCTGCGCGAAGTAAGGAAGGAAATCGGTTATATTGGACCTTCCTTGATGGAGAAGCTGTCGCTCAGCGATCCGGTGTGGGAAGTCGTGGCAACCGGGGCGTTTGCGTTTTTGCGTTTCTATCAAAGTATCCCGGAGGACGTAAAAGAACGGGCTCTTGCGCTGCTAAAGGATATGAATATCGGGTCACTTGCCTTCCATTCCCTTGGGACACTGTCGCAGGGAGAACGTAAAAAGGTCATGCTGGCTCGTTGTCTGATGGCTAATCCCAAGCTGCTTGTCATGGATGAACCTTGTGCAGGACTCGATCTGTACGAACGGGAGAAAATGCTGGATGAAGTGGACAAGCTGAGACAGCGCAATGTTACAGTGGTCTATGTGACGCATCATATTGAGGAGATCGTGCCAATGTTCAGTCATGTGGCGTTGATCAAGGACGGGAAGCTGGCCGGCTCCGGCCGCAAGGAAGAAGTATTGACGGACGAGATGATTAGGGCGACCTATGATATCCCTGTCCATGTGGAATGGGAAAACGGTCGTCCCTGGATAAAAATTAGACCTGGAGGCAAATCCATTTGAACAACTTGATAGAAGATAGAGCGGAGCAGGTAACTGCTTCGGAAGAAGTGATTTCACGTTATATTTGTACGGCCAATCATGGTTTTGCACCCTATGCGCAGGAAGAATTGCGCCGTTTGTTTGGGGCTGTGAAAAGCACGCTGTTGCTGCCAGGTGAAATCTTCCTGGCCACCCTTCAAGCAAGTCCTGAGGATGTGGCCCGATCGCTGGCACAGCAGCCGCCAATTTTTCTGCGGCATATTCAGCCTGTACAATTTCAGGACGAGGGTGTTATGGAAGCATTGCAGCGTCTGGCTACCTATTTGAGTCGCCGCAGTGAGCTAGAAGGCGTGAAGGTGGCGCTGCATGTCCGCAAGAGTGCGGATTCCTTCTGGGAGGAGAGTCCAGGTGAGTTGCGGGAATGGCTTCAGGGAGAACTGCACAGCCTTGAAGCTGAGTTCACTGTTCAGGAGCCGGAGTGGGTCATTTCCGTTTACGCAACCAAGGATGCTCTGTACGCTGGGGTTTCACGCCCGGAGGACAACCTCTCCAGTTGGAACGGTGGAGCGATCCGTTTCCGCAAGGAAGACGGGCAGATCTCCCGCGCCAAATTCAAGCTGATGGAAGCGGAGAAAGAGTTCGGTATTTCTTTTGCTAACTTCCGAAATGCCGTTGACATCGGCGCTTCGCCGGGCGGCTGGACTTCATTCCTGCTGGAGCGCGGTGTGAAAGTCACAGCTGTTGATCCGGCCTTGATGCACGTTTCCCTGCGTAACGCTCCTGGTCTTAAAGTGCTGCGCAAGAACGCCGGAGATGTAAAATTCAAAGATCATGAATTTGATCTCTTCGTCTGCGATATGAGCTGGAGCCCCAAGCTGATGGCTAAGCTCGTGACAGGGCAGTTGCACAGTCTGGCTCCGGGCGGAACAGCCATCGTGACGGTGAAGCTGATGCACAAGAAGCCACTGGCGCTAATCAAGGAGCTTATCGCCATGTTCGAGAGCGAGCGCATGCAGATCCAGCGGGCGAAGCAGCTGTTCCATAACCGTGACGAGATAACACTTTATATGATTAAATATTAATTAGATTATTATATATTTTTGGGAAAGCATCCCGTTGACGACCGGCGTACCGCCGGTATTGAGTCATTGGTGGTGCTTTCTTTTTTTATATTTTTATTCTGGCTCAATATCATCAACCGGGTTTGTCAAAAGAATTTGCTCAAAACGACTGACTTTATGAGAACACCCATTTCGTAGATTAAAGCTCATTTAATAGAAGTGAACGGACTGTATAGCCGTTATTTCCGGATGAAGCTGTTCTGGAGCATCTAGCGGACTCAGATGACGTTATTTCCTATTGAATAGCAAGTTTTACTCAGGATTTCTCCCCATAGCGTCTCTGAGGTCCGTTAGCTTCTTGAATTAGCTTGTGGAATAGGCATAGCGTCTCTGAGGTCCGTTAGCTTCTTGAATTAGTTTGTTGAATAGGCCATAGCGTCTCTGAGGTTCGTTAGCTTCTTGAATTAGCTTGCTGGATAAGGCATAGGCCTTTGGAGTCCGCTCCTTGTGTAAGTAAGCACTGATTTTGAGTTAGGTCCTTTATTCTTTCACTGAATTTATAATGAGCGATCTTAAAGGGAGAGATGTGTATATGCGATATCCATCAAAGCTAGCAGTAGGACAACTGCTTGGAGAACGTTATCGGGTCGTAGACCTGATTGGGTCTGGGGGAATGAGCCAAGTGTATCTGGCCGAAGATCTGCGGCTGCCGGGCAAATGGTGGGCGGTGAAGGAAAGTGTAAGTCCAGACGTCATGCATGCTGCTGGTGATATTGAAGCCGAGGCGGAATTGCTGATTTCCTTGAATCATCCCAGACTGCCGAGAGTCACTGATTTCTATCCACCCGACAAAGAAGGGTATTCCTATCTGGTGATGGATTATATCGAAGGGGTAACATTGAGTCGTTATCTAGAACTACATCCCGGGCCAGTACCTTGGAATCTCCTGATCCAGTATGCACTGCAGCTGCTGGAAGTGTTAAAGTATCTACACAATCAGCCCACTCCGATCATCTATCGGGATCTGAAACCATCTAATATCATGCTTACTGGACAGCACAATCTGGTGCTGATCGATTTTGGCATTGCCCGAAGCTATGGACGCGCAGGGGATGGGGATACGAGCAAGCTGGGAACTGTGGGTTTTGCTGCTCCTGAGCAATATGCCGGGCAGAGTCAGCCGGTCTCCGACCTCTACGGACTTGGGGCACTGCTGCTCTACTTGGCAACGGGGGGCGAATACTGTAGTTGGGAGCCGGGTATGGAGTCCAGGCTGCAGGGAGACGTTCCTCCAGAATTCATTCCGGTTCTGCGCCGCCTGCTCAGGCAACTTCCTGAAGAGAGGTACCCCAGCGCCGCTTTAGTTCTGGAAGCACTGGCTTCACTAGATCTCGGCAAGCGTATCCGAGTTGAGGAGATACCCGAACGGCCCACCACATGTGAATCGGAAGCCGTTGTTGTATCGCTGGCTGGTACAGCGAATGGGCTTGGGACGACGCACACCTCATTGGCTGTAGCTGCTCGTCTGTCCAGGCACGGTCTCACAGCTTGGGTTGACGGCTCCTCGGACGGAGCAGTGTTCCGTAATCTTTTTGCGATGGTACAGGGGCAGGAACTTGTTCCAGCCGATATGTGCGCTGCTCTATCCTTTGCCTGGAGCAATGTTCATTACTGGAGTAGTCCGGGTAAAGGGAATAGCAGGCTCCCACATGGCGAGTATTCCTTCATTGTACTGGATCTCGGAACTCTCAGCGAAGAGGGAGATATGGAAGCATTCAATCACTGTGATGTGCCGCTGCTGATTGCTTCAGGGGCAGACTGGCGGCTCGGGGAGCTGCTGCATTGGCTGCGCCGGCGTCGTCTTGAGCCGAAGAAAGGCTGGAAAGTAGGTCTGCCGCTGGCTGGAGATAGCGCTGCTGTTCTGTTGCAGAAGGCGCTGGGCACAGCTGAGGTGTTCGCTTTGCCTTTGCAGCACGATCCTTTCCGGTCTAAGGGAAGACTTGGAAATGTGCTGGAGGTGATGCTGAAGGAGGCAATTGCTATGCGACGGCCGCAGCGGCGCAGTGCTCTTTTTCGCGGCAAAATGCAGTGATCTCTCTGTTTAGAACTGATTGGTTGCTCTTATTCGTTATATAAGACGAATAAAAGAAAGTGACTTAAAACGAGAAGGAACGGAGGGGAAGATTTGGAACTGTAGGAGCGGAGCGATCGCCTTTGTGCCCAGATTTCAACCGCTAGTAGCTGTATAATCAAAGAAATCTGGGGACAACAGCGACCGGAAGTCCAAACATTCACCGTAGTGACGATCTAGTCATAAATAAGGACCTTAAGTTCGTATTCGTTAATTTTCCTTGTCAGAGTGACGCATACTTATGCTACAATGAATCATTGTGTGTTACGTATTCTCGCTTTATTTTAAAATATAGATAGGAGCTTGCAGAGAAGTTATGGGTTTACTGACAGTAGAAGAAGTTGCTCACAATTTTGGTGAACGCCAGTTGTTCAGGGATGTATCGTTCCGGTTGTTAGCCGGCGAACATGTTGGATTGGTCGGAGCAAATGGTGTGGGCAAATCGACATTGATGAATATCTTGACAGGAAAGCTGCTGAAAGACAGCGGCAAGGTGGAGTGGACGCCGCGTGTCCGTTATGGTTACCTGGATCAGCATACCAAACTGACGCCAGGCAAGACGATACGTGATGTGCTGAAAGATGCTTTCCTCCCGCTATTAGAGCTGGAGCAGGAAATGATGGCCATTACTGACAAGATGGGTGATGCCACGCCTGAAGAGCTTGAAGTGCTGCTGGAGAAGATGGGTGAGATTCAAGAGGAGCTGGAGATCGGCGACTTTTATCTGATTGATGTAAAGGTAGAGGAAATGGGGAATGGTCTCGGATTGTCCGCGATTGGTCTGGATCGAGACGTAGCTTCCCTGAGCGGGGGTCAGCGGACTAAGGTGCTTTTGGCCAAGCTCCTGCTTGAGAAGCCTACCGTACTGCTGCTTGATGAGCCTACCAACTATCTCGATGTAGAGCATATCGACTGGCTGACCAACTACTTGAAGCAATATCCGTACGCCTTTATTCTGATCTCCCATGATACGGAATTCATGAACAAGGTCGTGAACGTGGTCTATCACCTGGAATTCACGAAGCTGACCCGTTATACCGGGAACTATGAGCGTTTCCTTGAGATGGCTGAACTGAACAAGAACCAGCATATTGAAGCTTATGCGAAGCAGCAGGAGTACATCAAAAAGCAGGAGGATTTCATCCAGCGCAACAAAGCGCGGGCTTCAACTTCCGGCCGGGCCAAGAGCCGCGAGAAGCAATTGGATCGGATGGAAAGGATCGACCGGCCAGAAGAAGCAGCTAAGCCAACCTTCGTCTTCAAAGAATCTCGGGCCAGTGGCAAAACGGTCTTCGAAGGTATTGATTTTGAGATCGGCTATGATCGCCCGCTTCTGCCGAAGCTGAATATGACCATTGAACGCGGCGAGAAGATTGCCATTGTCGGCTGCAACGGTGTCGGTAAATCAACATTGCTGAAGACGATTCTCGGCGTAATTCCGGCATACAGTGGCAAAACGTATCTCGGCGATTATCTTACACCAGCCTACTTCCAGCAAGAGGCCAAGGCGGCGAATATTACGCCGATTGAGGATGTGTGGAGCGAATTCTCCAGCCTGAGTCAGAACGAGGTGCGTGGACACCTGGCTCGCTGTGGCTTGAAGAATGAGCATATCACCCGTCCGCTCAGCATGTTGAGTGGGGGAGAACAGGCCAAGGTGCGTCTGTGCAAGCTGATGATGCGCGAGAGCAACTGGATTCTGTTTGATGAGCCGACCAATCACCTTGATGTGGTTGCCAAAGCAGAGCTCAAACGTGCATTACGGGAATACAAAGGGACTGTACTGCTCGTTTCCCACGAACCGGATTTCTATGAAGACTGGGTTACGAAGACTTGGGATGTCGAGCAGTGGTCGACACAATCTGTATAAAATAATGGGAGGCTAATAACATGAATAACGGAATTCTTCGGCACATGGTTTACTTTAGCTTGAAATATCCTGTGGATGCACCTGAGACAGAAGCTTTTCTGAAGGATGGGGAGAGAATCTTGACCTCCATTACAGGAGTGAAAGAATTCGAGGTTCTGCGCCAAGTCAGCCCGAAATGCGATTTCCATTTTGGTTTCAGCATGGAGTTTGATGGCCAAGAAGCTTTTGAGACTTACATGAATCACCCGACCCACCAGGAGTTCGTACAGCAACGCTGGGAGACGGAAGTTGTGAAGTTTCAAGAGATCGACGTTGTAAAAGGAAACTAAGCGTATATTACAGAGGGGGCATTTCATCGAGGATGGAATGCTCTTTTTGTATATGGGGAACGCTACGATTATCTGTGCCGGAATACCCGGAAGCCAAGAAGTCGTGACGCGGAGGACGCAGCGGTGAACGAGATAATCGTGTGGTTTAAAGAAGTTCGGGAAGACAGTGGACAAGAACCGAACGGCGGAACTTATATTCAGGAAAAAGCAGATCATGACGCTGTCCTACAGGCCTTATCGGAAGCCGGTTTAAAAATAACAATGAGCGAGGATCTCGAAGATCTTCGCTCATTGTTAATCGAAGGCGAGCCCTTGCTGCTCCTGGCCGAGCTGGAGCGGGCGAATGAATGGGATGGCTGGCAGCTCATTGCCGAGCTACGTGACCAAGGGATGGAGCTGCCCGTATTCGTCATATCCGGCGCAGGTGCTGGAGAAGGCGCGGTAGCAGCCTTCAAGGCCGGGGCAAATGATTATCTGTCCCGGCCTATCCATACAGGGGAACTGACCTGCCGGATCATAAATTTATTAATTCTCAGCGGGCGGCGCCGCCGAAAGAATCATCTTTTAAAAATTGACGGTCTGGTTCTGGATCCTAGCTGCCGGCATGTGAACCGAGATGGCCAACAGCTGAAGTTAACAGGCAAGGAATTCGACCTGCTCTATTACCTGGCAGCACATGCAGGGCAAATATGCCCCAGAACCGAAATCTTGCAGCAGGTCTGGGGCTATAATTTTGAAGCGGACACCAATGTCGTAGATGTGTATATCCGGCATATCCGCCTGAAGGTGGACAAGGGCTATCGGAACAAACTCATTCATACGGTAAGGGGATCCGGCTATGTAATGAGGGCGTCTCCCGGAGACGCCACATGCTGAACCCAATCCTCTATCATAGTCAAAACTCTAATCTTTAGAGCTGTTACAGTACGCGGCGGGCGAATAGATAAGTTCTTTTCCAGTTACCGGAATTCAGATCTGAGACTGTGACGCCTGGCGAACCGTACGTGTGCAGAATCTTGCCATTACCTGCATATACAGCTACGTGAGTTACATTCTTGCCGGTAGCTCTACCGCCGCTGGAGAAGAAGATAAGGTCTCCGACACGAAGATTAGCTTTGGAAACGGATTTACCAACTTTGGATTGGGCTTGAGAAGTACGGGGTAGATCTACACCATATTTACCGAAAATATACTTGGTGAACGACGAGCAGTCAAAAGTACGAGTGCTTGAAGTAGATGCTCCGAATTCATAACGAACGCCCATATATTTTTTACCGAGATTTATAATACTTTGTCCTTTGGACGCTGTAGCTGCGGCGGCGCGTGGTGTGCCGATTTCAGTTGCAGCCAGTGTGGACAGGCCAATAGTAGTGCACATCCCGATGACAATTGATTTTTTGAACCATTGTTGTTTATTCATGTTGTATATCCCTCCAAGGTGTATTTCTTTATTTCGTTTTTTTCTTTTGTTTCTTTCGCTGATTCGTAGTATAGCAGGTAATCTACCACCTATTTATTGGAATAGATGAGTCAAATCAAGGCAGGGTAAGGGATGTAAGCGTTTTATTAAAAAACGATTAAAAGTTACAAAAAATTAATATTTACAGCGAATGATAGAATGAAAAGGCCGAAAACCCCTTGAACAGCAAGGGGTTTTCGGCCTAATCGATATGCATTTAAAAGTTACAGCCATGTCTCTAAATCTCGTATGTAAATCAATCCTTACTCTGAATAATCAGCAGCAGACCGCTCTCGATGGTTACGGTCCCGGATGCTGAGAGCAGTTTGTTACTTACACCAAGTGACTGTCCAAGCTTCAATGTGGCGTTGCTCAGCGGATATTGAAAGCCCTCGAGCGTAATTCCTGTCACTTCAGGCGTTAGAGGCAGCAGGGATACATAGGTGTAGCCGCGATCCTCAACAAGGGCCTGTGACCCTGTTAGGCTAATATAATTATGGCTGTCCATAATGGAACAGCTCACCTGACGCTGCATCGCCAGTGTCATCATTTGAATGCTGGCCAGCATGTGATCAACCCGCGATCCGGTCACGCCCATCATGAGGATCGATGAGGGAGATCTGTTCAGCGCCAGGTCCAGGGCTAGCTCACTGTCAGTCAGGTCTTTGTCTACCGCATCGCAAGTAATAATCTCCCGGCTTCCGTTCTTAATCTCTTGCAGCGCTTCTGGGGATACAGAATCGAAATCTCCTACTGCAAGATCCGGCGTTATCCCATGGTTAATGAGGAACAAGGCACCCCGATCGGCACCGATAATAAAATCCTCTTCATCTAATACATTCAAATGTTCCGGAGATAGCTCTCCACCGGCCCAAATCACGATTCTTCCGGATGGCATCACTAATCCTCCCCTTCCTTACAATTCTAAAGTTCTGATCCAGAACCAAGTCTCAAGTATAATGCAGTTTGAAAAGTTGTACAATTGCCCCAGACAGCGCTAAAATAAGAATAGCGTGTCCAGCGTGATGCTGGTAACTGCTTGGTTTTGTAGAAAAAGAATTGGAGGTGAGAGAAATCGTTAACGTACTGTTTGTTTGTCTCGGCAATATTTGTCGATCGCCAATGGCTGAAGCTGTGCTACGCCATAAGATCAACGAACGCGGCTTGTCCGGTTCAATTATTGTAGACTCTGCAGGTACAGGGGACTGGCACATCGGCAACCCTCCACATGAGGGGACACGGCGTATCCTCGACCAGCATGGAATCAGCTATGAAGGCATGAAGGCTCGCCGGGTGTCCAGCGATGATTTTGAGAACTATCAATATATCATTTGTATGGATAATTCTAATGGAACCAATGTGCGGAAGCTCCAGGGTGGAGAAGAGGCGGAGCTGTTGTTCTTTATGGATTTGCTGCCAGAGGATGAACTGCGCGAAGTACCGGACCCTTACTTTACCGGAAACTTTGAACAGGTTTATGATCTGATGGATGCTGGTTGCGATGTACTGCTCGACACCATCGTGAGAGAAAAGCTCTAATCCATGCTTTAAGATTCGGAACAACCGTCCTTGTGAAGGGCGGGGGGCCGTTTCTGCCCCTCACGCCCTGAAAGCGTCATCACACATGGATTGTACATACTGTTCTCAAGATGTTCATTTTTTCTTGTCTCAAGCCTGTTTTAGCTGTTTAAAAAATAGAGTAGTGATTCGGGCAGTTCCTTCTGCCAGAATCCCCAGAGGTGAACGCCGTCTTTCTCACGATAGGATACTGTGGCTCCGCGTTCTTCAAGCAGCGCCCTCGTCTTGCGGTTCATATCAACAAAGTCATAGACGCCTGTATCCGTCTTGTATTCCGTTTCTTGCAGTCCAACCACCATATTAATAGTAAGCCAGGAGAGATCCACTTCATCTTCAATCATTTCACGGGTCTCGGGATAAAAAGCGCCGGAAAGACTGAGGATACGGTTAAATATGGATGGATAAGCTAAGGCAAGGTGGAGGGAGACGCTACCTCCCAAAGAGTCACCAGCTAGAATGCGCTCAGCAGGCGTACGCCGTACCGGATAATTATGTTCAATGAAGGGAATAATTTCTTCGGCAAAGCAAGACAGGTATTGTTCAAAACGATTGCCGAATGGTGCGTATTCCTGGGTTCTAACTTTCACATCAACTTCAACGCCTACAATAATGAAGGGTTCGACATCTTCTTCGAGAATAAGTTGGCCCGCCAGTGTGGCGATTCGGCCGAAGTTGAAGAACTCCTCACCATCCTGGCAGTACACGACGGGATAACTGAGAATTTCATTGTAGCCGGGCGGAAGGTAGATTCGCAGCTTACGTTCCTCCTGCAGCGATTCGCTCCACAGGGTTTGTTTCACTATTGTACGTTTCAGAAAAACAGGCTCACTCATAGCTGTTCTTGTCACCTTTCTTGTCGAATTTTGCATTCCCGACGGCAATACGATAATATTACCAAGGGGTAAATGTGTCATACATCATTTACTTGCCAAAATGTATGGCGTCTGTTATATAATAAAATTAGACCTGTTATACATACAAAATTTATGGAAACATAAATTTTATGCGTATTTCTTTGACGAAACGGATAAAACAGGTGTATAATAATTCTATAACAGAGGCAACTGATATTCAAATTTTTTTGTTGAGGTGAAGATGATAATGAGTAAAGTTCCTTATGAAGTGTATACAGAGGACGTCGAGGCTCTTTCGGTACTTTCCCCGGATGGAGAAGTTATCAATAAAGATAAACTGCCTGCTCTTACTGATGATCAATTGAAGGAAATTATGTACCGTATGGTATTTACCCGTACTTGGGATGACCGTGCGGTGAACCTGGGCCGTCAAGGCCGCCTTGGTTTCTACGCACCGGTATCCGGTCAAGAAGCTACAATGATCGGTAGTGAGTTCGCGCTGCAGAAGGAAGATTTCATCTGCCCGGGCTACCGTGATATTCCACAGCTTGTATGGCATGGCCTCCCGCTGTACCAAGCGTTCCTGTATTCCCGTGGACACCAACATGGTGGACAAATTCCTGACGGTGTAAACGTACTGATGCCACAAATCATCATCGGTGCACAAATTCTGCACGCTACAGGGATTGCAATGGGCTTCAAATTGAAGAACCAAAAGAATGTTGCTATCACTTACACTGGTGACGGCGGTTCTTCCGAAGGTGACTTCTATGAAGGTCTTAACTTTGCTGGACGCTTTAAATTGCCTGTTATTTTCTTTGTTCAAAACAACGGTTACGCCATCACCACGCCATTCTCGAAACAAACAGCTTCCAAGTCTATCGCTCACAAAGCGGTTGCAGCTGGTATTCCGGGAATCAAGGTTGACGGTATGGACATTTTCGCAGTAATCAGCGCAGTTCAAGAAGCTGCTGAGCGTGCTCGTAACGGAGAAGGCGCTACTCTGATTGAAGCTGTAACTTACCGTTTCCGTCCACACTCCCTTTCTGACGATGCGAGCAAATACCGCTCTAAAGAAGAAGAAGGACAATGGAGCGAGAAGGACCCAATTGCCCGTCTTGCTAAGTATTTGGAGAAAAAAGGCCTTTGGACCGAAGAAGATACAGCACGCGTGAAAGAAGAAGCAAAAGCTACTGTTAACGAGCAAATCAAAAAAGCAGAGCAAACCGAAAAAATGACCGTTTCCGGCTTGATTGACAGCATGTTCGAGGCAACTCCGAAACATCTGGAAGAGCAAAAAGCCGATTTTGAATAAGGGGGATAACAGGCATGGCACAAATGAACTTGAAAGAAGCGATCCGTGACGGAATCCGCGTTGAACTGAATCGTGACCCTAACGTTCTCGTTTTTGGGGAAGATGTTGGTAATGTAGGCGGGGTATTCCGCACAACTGAAGGTCTGCAAAAAGAGTTTGGCGAAGATCGCGTATTCGATACGCCGCTGGCCGAGTCCGCTATCGGTGGTCTGGCTGTAGGTCTTGGTATCCAAGGCTTCCGTCCAATCGCAGAAATTCAATTTATCGGCTTTATTTATGAAGCTCTGGATCAAATCGTAATCCAAGCTGCACGTATGCGCTACCGTTCCGGCGGCAAATACAACTCTCCAATCGTATTCCGTACACCATTTGGTGGCGGTGTTAAAGCGGCTGAGCTGCACACTGACTCCCTGGAAGGTTTGATTGCTCAAAGCCCGGGTATTAAAGTAGTAGTTCCTTCTAACCCTTACGATGCTAAAGGTCTGATGATCGCTTCGATCCGCGACAACGACCCGGTATTCTTCATGGAACACCTTAACTTGTACCATGCTTTCCGCGCTGAAGTGCCTGAAGGTGAGTACACAGTTGAACTTGGCAAAGCTAACGTAGTTCGCGAAGGTTCCGATGTTACCATTATCGCTTACGGTCTGATGGTTCACACAGCTACTAAGGCTGCTGAACAGCTCGAGAAAGAAGGCATTTCTGCCGAAATTATCGACCTGCGTACCGTTAGCCCAATCGACATTGACACCATCATGGAGTCTGTGAAGAAAACAAACCGTGCAATTGTGGTACAAGAAGCTCAAAAGAGCTCCGGCGTAGCTGCAGAAGTTATTGCACAAATCAATGAAAAAGGTATCCTGCACTTGGAAGCTCCAGTGCTTCGTGTAGCTGGACCGGATACAATTTATCCGTTCGCTCAAATCGAAGATACTTGGTTGCCTAACCCTGCTCGTGTTATTGCAGGCGTGAAGAAAGTTCTGGAATTTTAAATAAATCACATCCCATAGTCTATTACCATTAAGGAGGTACTTGAACGTGGCTAAATACAACTACCCGTTCCCTGAGCTTGGCGAAGGCCTGCATGAAGGTGAAATTATTAAAGTGCATATCAAAGTCGGCGATAAAGTAACCGATGAAGATATTATTTTGGAAGTACAAAACGACAAGGCTGTAGTAGAAGTTCCTTGTCCAGTTAACGGTACCGTTCTTGAAGTATTTGCTAAAGATGGCGACATATTCCACGTAGGCCAAACTGTAGCTGTAATCGATGCAGAAGGCGATATTCCAGATGACGGAAATGCAGAAGCAGAAGCTGACGCAGCTCAAGGCAGTGCAAACACCACTTCTTCTCCTGCGGCAAGCAGCCCTGCTGATGCTAAAGAAGGCGGAGCAGCACCAGCAGCTGTACCAGCTCCTGACCGTGACGTTCTGGCTACACCAAGCGTGCGTAAATTCGCTCGTGAACAGGGTGTAGACATCTCCAAAGTCAATGGCACTGGTAAGAGCGGCAAAATCACTCGTGAGGATGTTGAAGCCTTCCAAAACGGTGGTTCTGTAGCAGCACCGGCAGCAGCATCTGCTGAAGCGCCTAAGGCTGAAGAGAAAGCTGCTCCAGCAGCAGCAGCTTCTGCAGGCAACGTGAGCCTGGAAGAAGAGCGCGTACCATTCAAAGGTATCCGTAAAGCGATCTCGAACGCTATGGTTAAATCGGCTTACACTGCACCTCACGTTACGATCATGGACGAAGTGGACGTAACTGAACTGGTAGCATTCCGTGCCCGCATGAAACCAGTAGCAGAGAAAAAAGGCGTGAAGGTAACTTACCTTCCGTTCATCGTGAAGGCACTCGTTGCAGCTTCCCGTCAATTCCCTGCGCTTAACGCTTCGATTGACGAAGAGAACAACGAAATTGTCTACAAGAAATACTACAACGTTGGTATCGCAACAGATACTGATAACGGTCTGATCGTTCCAGTTATCAAAGATGCTGATCGTAAGAGCATCTGGATGATTGCTAGCGCCATTAGTGACCTTGCACTGCGTGGTCGTGAAGGCAAGCTGACTCCGAACGAAATGAAAGGCAGCTCCATCTCGATCTCCAACATTGGTTCCGCTGGCGGTATGTTCTTTACTCCAATCATCAACTTCCCTGAAGTTGCGATCCTGGGTACAGGCCGTATCACTGAGAAACCAGTTGTTAAGAACGGTGAAATCGTAGCTGCTCCTGTAATGGCATTGTCCCTGAGCTTTGACCACCGTATCATCGATGGCGCAACAGCACAGAATTTCATGAACTACATTAAGACCTTGCTTGCAAATCCTGATATGCTAGTTATGGAGGTGTAATAATATGGTAGTGGGAGACGCTTCACTCGATATTGATACATTAGTCATTGGTGCAGGTCCCGGCGGATATGTAGCAGCCATTCGTGCAGCTCAGCTTGGTCAAAAAGTGCTTATCGTAGACAAATCGGAACTCGGCGGCGTGTGTTTGAACCGTGGTTGTATTCCGTCCAAAGCACTGATCGCAGCAGCTCACTCTTATGAATCTGCACAACACGCTGACGTTTACGGTGTAACAGCTGAGAACGTAAAAGTAGATTTTGCTAAAACACAAGAGTTCAAGAACAAAGTAGTTAAGCAAATGACTACTGGCGTAACTGGCCTCTTGAAAGGCAACAAAATCGAAATCTTCAACGGTGAATGCATGTTCATCAGCGAAACTGAAGCACGGGTATTCAACGATCACGAATCTCCGCGTTACCGTTTCAAGAACTGCATCATTGCTACAGGTTCCCGTCCAATCGAACTGAAACCATTCCCGTTCGGCGGTCGTATTCTGTCTTCCACTGAAGCGCTTGAGCTTCCGGAAATTCCGAAGAGCCTGATCGTTATCGGCGGTGGCTACATCGGTGCTGAGCTGGGTCAAATGTACTCCAAGTTCGGTACTAAAGTAACCATCATCGAAGGTATGGACACTGTACTGCCTGGCTTCGACAAAGACATGACTCGTCTGGTTGCCAAGAACATGGCGAAGACTGGTATCGAGATCGTGACTAACGCTAAGGCTGAAAGTGCAGAGCAAACGGACAAGGATGTAACCGTGAAGTACTCCGTGAACGGTGAGTCCAAAGAAGTTACTGCAGAGTACCTGCTGGTAACTGTTGGCCGTCGTCCAAACACAGATGGCGAGCTGGGTCTTGACCTGATCGGCGTTGAGCTTGACGAGCGCGGTCTGATCAAAGTTGACCACCAAGGCCGTACCAACATTCCGCACATCTTCGCGATCGGCGACATTGTTCCTGGTCTGGCTCTGGCTCACAAAGCTTCCTACGAAGGTAAAGTGGCTGCTGAAGCGATCGCAGGACACACATCCGTGGTTGACTACAAAGTCATTCCGGCTGTGGTCTTCACAGATCCTGAGTGCTCCAGCGTTGGCTTGACTGAGAAAGAAGCTAAGGATAAAGGCTACAAAGTGAAGAGCGGTAAGTTCCCGTTCGCGGGCAATGGCCGTGCAGTTTCCCTGAACGGTGCAGACGGCTTCATCAAGATTGTAGCTAACAGCGAGAACAACCTTGTACTCGGCGCGCAAATCGTCGGTATCGAAGCTTCCAACTTGATTGCTGAGCTGGGTCTGGCAATTGAAATGGGTGCTACGCTTGAAGATATCGCATTGACTATCCATGCTCACCCAACCCTTGGCGAAATCGTCATGGAAGCGGCTGAACTGGTTGAAGGTCATCCGATTCACATCTTGAAATAGTATTATAATCGGCCTGCATGTCAGGCTGTTGAAGAGAGCGAGGACGCAATATGCGTCCTCGCTTTTTTTTGTCATTTATTTGTTCGTGATTAAGTCTGAAATTAAAATACCGTTTATTTTTAATCCTGTAATATCACAATCGGTGATCTCAACATTTGTTAAATCACAATTTCGTAATTGCCCATTAGAAAGGTTGCAGTTATGAAAACTTACTGATTTATACTGCCCATCGGGATTATAATTTCCGTCCCCCTCCATAGGAAGAACAACATTATGAAACTCTGTTCCAAAAAGATGAACGTGGTCAATAACAGCGTGGCTAAAATTAGCATCCTGAAGCCTTAAACCTGACATATTCACATCATTAAAAGTCATTTCCCCATTCTCATATCTCCTTTGCTAATAAATTAAATGGCGTTCGTAACTTCGACACATATTGTGCATATTCCTTTATTATCCAACTCTTTTATCTTTGTTGCTTTGAGAAAAGAGTCTTTCCATTTACTAGTAAATAGGCGGTGTTATAATAGAGGAATTAATTATGATTGAATGTCAGTAGGAGGCAACTATATGTCGCAAGAGAAGAGGAGATATCTATGAGACCAGAAAAACTGCAGCCAGGCGATGAAATTCGCATTATTTCACCTTCGAGAAGCTTATCTCTAATCGCACCAGAACAAAGGGAAGAGGCCAAACAGCAGCTTGAACGGCTGGGCTTCACTGTTTCATTCTCCAAACACGCACTAGAAGCGGATGAGTTTGTATCTTCATCCATTGAATCACGGGTTGCCGACCTTCATGAGGCCTTCCTGGACCCGAATGTCAAAGGCATTTTGACAACCATCGGTGGGTTTAACGCTAATCAACTGCTTCGGTACCTGGACTATTCCTTGATTGGGGCTCATCCTAAGCGCCTGTGCGGTTACTCTGATATTACGGCATTAAGTAATGCGATCTATGCCAAAACTGGGCTGATTACCTATTCAGGGCCACACTTTTCCACGTTTGCTATGCAGCAAGGCAACCAATACACCGTTGAGTATTTCCAAAGGATGATGTTGCTGGATCAGAAAGTAGCTGTGGAGCATGCGGAGGTTTGGAGCGACGATGAATGGTATTTGGATCAAGAGAAGCGCGAATTTATCAAAAATGAAGGGCCGTATGTCATCAATGAAGGCCAAGCAGAGGGTACAATTATCGGTGGCAATCTCTGTACCTTGAATCTCCTGCAAGGAACCGAATATATGCCGAGTCTCAAGAACGCTATCCTCTTCCTGGAGGATGATTATGAGTCACAGCCAGTGACCTTTGATCGGGATTTGCAATCCCTTATCCATCAACCCGGTTTTGAGCAGGTAAGAGGCATAGCCATTGGCAGATTTCAAAAGGGTTCAGGTATGACAAGAGCGCTACTAACCAGAATAATCAAAAGTAAACAGGAGCTGAGACATCTTCCCGTTGTAGCCGATGTAGATTTCGGACATACTTCTCCTATGATTACTTTTCCGGTAGGTGGTCGGGCAAGCCTGCAGGCTGGCGTACAGAAGCTTGAACTATGTATTGCTGAATGAAATTGGTTCAAGTTCATCTACATAGAATTAATTTAATCACTCCGGGGTCGTTCATGAGCCCTTCCCAGCACACTTTTCACGGACGTTAATGAGACAGGGGGCCCCTAACTTAGGTTGGGCAAAAAGAGGCTTACAGACAGCTCTGAACGGGTGAATAATCAACACGAACGATATGCGAGGACTTAATGATGAGTATATGGAGCTACAAGGGCGATTTACACCTATTGTTACAAGGGTAAGTGGATAGTTCTGTTATCTTTAGTGCTTTTCTCAAAATCCTGCAATAAAGGGAGCGAGACAGTTCTGTTTTTCTCGTTTTCTACAGTTTGGCAAGTTACAAGCAGGATCAGGTCGTGGTAAACTAATAGAACGGACGAAATGATGAGCTGCTCCTTTGGGAGTGGCTTTACGTTTCTCGATAGACATATTCAAGGTTAGATAATGGTTAATGAGAGAACCTTATATGTAAGTTATCAAGGAAAAGGGGCGTTAAGCTTTGCGCAATTATTTGGAATTACTTCAGGATGTTTTGGACAACGGGGTGGAAAAAAGTGACCGGACAGGGACTGGTACTCGGTCTGTTTTTGGACGGCAGCTGCGGTTTGATCTTAGTAAAGGTTTCCCGCTCGTAACGACGAAACGCATTCACTTGAAATCGGTCGTACATGAGCTGCTGTGGTTCTTGAAAGGCGAGACTAACATCTCCTACCTCAAAGAGAACGGAGTATCGATCTGGGACGAATGGGCGGACGAGAACGGCGATCTGGGGCCTGTCTATGGTTCGCAGTGGAGAGCCTGGGAGAGCGCGGATGGACGCCATATTGACCAGATTACGAGCGTTATCGAGGCTATTAAGAACAACCCGGATTCGCGCCGGCATATCGTCAGCGCCTGGAACGTAGGCGAGATCGAGAATATGAAGCTGCCGCCTTGCCACTTTGTGTTTCAATTTTATGTTGCGAACGGCAAACTGTCCTGCATGCTCACCATGCGTTCGGTGGACACGTTCCTGGGTCTACCATTTAATATTGCCAGCTATGCGTTACTGACCCACATGGTCGCCCAGCAGACTGGTCTGGAGGTTGGTGAGTTCATTTGGTCGGGTGCGGATGTGCATATTTATACAAATCACTTGGAGCAGGTTGCAACTCAGCTGCAAAGAGATCCGTATCCGTTGCCAACGCTGAAAATTAACAGAAAACCGGACAGTATTTTCGATTATGTCTTTGAGGACTTCGAGTTCGAAGGGTATCAGCATCATCCGGGAATCAAGGCACCGGTAGCGATCTAACATCGAAGCAAAGGAGAGATGGAAATGAGCATCAGCATGATCTGGGCTATGGACGTTAAGGGTGTGATCGGCAAGGATAACAGCATGCCTTGGCATTTGCCACGGGATTTTGCCTTCTTCAAGAGCGAGACGATGGGGAAAACGATGCTGATGGGCCGCAAAACGTGGGATTCGCTGGGCGGTAAGCCGCTGAAAGGCAGAACGAGTATTGTGCTGACCAGAGATCACAGCTTCACTGCTGAAGGGGCAGAGGTGGTGCATTCGCTGGAGGAGGCGCTTGAAGCTGCGAAGCGTACGGATGAGTTGATGGTCATCGGCGGAGCTGAGATTTACCGGATCGTGCTGCCTTATGCAGACAAGCTGATCGTGACCCGCATAGAGCATGATTTTGCCGGGGATACCTTCTTTCCAGATGTGAATTGGGATGAATGGAAGGAAGTCTCCAGTACACCTGGGATCAAAGATGAGAAGAATCCGTATGATTACCGTTTTGTAGTCTATGAACGTACGGAGCTGGCGTAAAAGCGTTTTCTCTAACACAACATGTGAAATAGTACAAATAATCAGCAGATTAATCCATTACAGTGCAAAAGTCTGGAATGCTAATATAATTAAAATTAGAAATTGCTAAACGATAGAATGCACAGGACTAAAGTTGCACTGTTCACGACATCATTAAGCCACAGGTATGCTACAATATACTATAGATATCAACACGAAGAGAACGGATGGGGGAAACGTAAACATGTCTACACCTACAGGTTTTATGGAGTATAAACGCCAGCTCCCAGGTGATCGTGATCCTGAGCAGCGGGTAAAAGATTGGGAAGAGTTCCACCACCATTTATCCGAGGACGAGCTTCGGACACAGGGTGCACGCTGCATGGATTGCGGAACCCCTTATTGTCATACCGGTATTGATATGGCTGGCGGAACCTCAGGTTGCCCTGTACACAACCTGATTCCGGAATGGAATAATCTGGTTTATCGCGGGTTGTGGCAAGAAGCGCTGGAGCGCCTGCACAAGACGAATAATTTTCCTGAATTCACTGGTAGCATCTGTCCTGCTCCATGTGAGGGCTCATGTACGGTCGGCCTGATCGGCCAACCGGTAACGATTAAGACCATCGAGCTAGCAATTATCGACAAGGGTTTTGAAGAGGGCTGGGTGGTACCGACACCTCCGGAGAAACGTACTGGCAAGAAAGTTGCAATTGTTGGTTCTGGTCCGGCAGGTCTGGCTGCTGCTGCACAGTTGAACAAAGCGGGGCATACCGTTACGGTATACGAACGCAATGATCGTATCGGCGGACTTCTGACCTACGGTATTCCAACCATGAAACTGGATAAACGCGTAGTGCAGCGTCGTGTGGATCTGCTTGCTGCAGAAGGTGTGAACTTTGTGGTGAACACTGAGATCGGCAAGGATATCCCGGCACAACAGCTGGTGGACGAGTTCGATGCAGTTGTACTTTGCGGCGGAGCGACCAAGGCACGTCAGTTCAACGTAGAAGGCAGTGACCTGAAAGGCGTTATGTACGCAATGGATTATCTGAATGGAACGATCAAGAGCTACCTGAATTCCAACCTGGAAGATGGCAACTTCGTATCCGCAGCTGGCAAGGACGTCATCGTTCTGGGCGGCGGGGATACCGGTTCCGACTGTGTTGCTACATCACTTCGTCATGGCTGTAACAGCATCACCCAGTTTGGTACGCATGAGAAGGCTCCACTGGAGCGTGATCCGATTGCTAACCCTTGGCCGCAGTTCCCGAATGTGTATACCCTTGATTATGCACAACAGGAAGCTAAAGCAGTATTCGGTGATGATCCGCGTGAGTTCTCAATCATGACGACCAAATTCGTCGGAGATGAGGAAGGCAACCTGAAGGAAGTACACACGGTGAAAATTCATCGGACGGTTGATGAGACTGGACGCAAAATCTATCAGCCGATCCCGGGTACAGAAACTGTACTGCCTGCACAATTGGCACTGATTGCTATCGGATTCGACGGACCTGAACAGGATCTGGTTCAAGCGTTGAACCTGGAAACGGACCGTCGCACGAACGTGAAGGCACGTTATGGCAAGTTCAACACTAACGTGGAGAAAGTATTTGCTGCAGGTGACATGCGTCGTGGACAAAGCCTGGTGGTATGGGCGATCAACGAAGGGCGCGCAGCTGCCCGTGAAGTTGATAAATTCCTGATGGGCTCCACTGTACTTGTCTAAGAATACTATTATAAAAAAGTAATTTACTTATACGAAGAGACCGTCTTCTCAGTTCTCAGAACTGGGGAACGGTCTCTTTTGTGTTACACAGCGGCTTTAGATACTGGATGCTTTCGTTTAAAAATAAAATCCTCTTCTTGACGAATTCCATGTCATCGTATAAATTAATTACAATCTATGTAAGTTGAACTTTATTCAGCTTGTAACCATATCGAAAAATGCATGGACCAAGGATCTGCAGTCCCATCATCGTTGGAACAGAGAGGGAACCCACCGGGTGAAAGGTTCCTCATAACGAGCGGAGTGCATCCTGCCTTGGAAGCAGCAGCGCGTGAGAAAGTACAAACGCTGCCGGACTCGGCCGTTATCCGATGGAGGACTGCCACGTTTGTTTGCGGCAGTTGAAACAGGGTGGTATCACGACGCATTCGTCCCTGACGAATGCGTCTTTTTGTTTTTTCTGGCGAAGGTTATGGCAGGTGTCAGACAATGAACAGCTTTTTTTATAAGGAAATCAGGAGGACGATGAAAATGCGCCAAAGCAATCTGTTACTTAATACTTTACGAGAGGCTCCGGCGGAAGCGGAAACAGCTAGTCATGGCCTGCTGCAGCGGGCCGGTTATATCCGGCAGCTGGCTGCCGGGATTTATAGCTATCTGCCGCTTGGCCGGCGTGTTCTGCACAAGTTGGAGAACATTGTGAGAGAAGAGATGGACAAGGCCGGAGCCCAGGAAGTGCTGCTGCCAGCGATGCAGCCTGCTGAACTGTGGCAGGAATCAGGCCGGTTCGGGGTATATGGCAAGGAGTTGATCACTCTGCAGGATCGCCATGACCGGGAATTCGTGCTCGGTCCAACACATGAGGAAGTTATCACTACATTGGTACGTAATGAGATCAGCTCTTACCGGAAGCTGCCGGTTACGCTGTATCAGATCCAGACCAAGTTCCGTGATGAACGACGTCCCCGCTCGGGACTGCTGCGGGGCAGAGAGTTCTTGATGAAGGATGCTTACTCCTTCGATAACGGATGGGAGAGCTTGGACCAATCTTATCAGACGATGTTTAACGCGTACCATCGGATCTTTGAACGTTGCGGACTGATCTTCCGTGCGGTGGAGGCGGATTCGGGGGCGATTGGCGGTGAAGGCGGCAGCCATGAATTCATGGCACTTGCAGATATCGGCGAAGATACCGTTGCTGCCTGTACGGCATGTAATTATGCAGCCAATCTGGAGCAGGCCGAATCTGCAAAGACAAGCGAGCAATTGGCGAAAGTGGAGGCAGACCTGCCAGCCGTAGAGAAATTCCATACGCCAGGCCTACGCACCATCGAACAGCTTGCAGCAGCGGGGCTGCAGCCTCAGGAGATCATCAAGACCCTGATCTACTCCGGCGGAGGCAAAGTATTTGCCGTTCTGGTCAGGGGCGATCATGAAGTCAACGAGATCAAGGTGAAAAAAGCGGTGGGAGCTGAGGAGATTGCGCTCGTGAGCTACGAGAGTGTCGAAGCGGCGGCAGGGACGGAGAGTGGCTTTATTGGTCCTGTCGAGCTGCTGATTCCGCTGCTCGTCGATGCAGAGGTAGCAGCTATGGCACATGGAGTAGCCGGCGCTGGCGAAGTAGATTACCATCTTCGTTATGTAGTGCCTGGTCGGGATTTTAGTCTGGGTCAGGTAGGTGATTTCCGAAATGTGGCGGAAGGAGACAGCTGCCCACGCTGCGGCTCAGGAGAGCTAAAATTCCATCATGGGATTGAAATCGGACATGTCTTCAAGCTAGGAACCAAATACAGTGAGAAGCTGGGTGCACGCTATCTAGATCCTTCTGGTAAAAATACGGATATGATCATGGGCTGTTACGGCATCGGTATTTCCCGGCTGCTCGCCGCCGTAGTGGAGCAGAACCATGATGATCATGGGATAAGCTGGCCTGCGGCGTTGGCGCCATTCCAGGTACACATTTTGCTGATGTCGGTGAAGGATGAAGCCCAGCGCACAGCTGCGGAGAATCTCTATACGGCGCTGAGTGAACATGGTATTGAAGTGCTGCTCGATGATCGGGATGAGCGTCCAGGCGTGAAATTCAAGGATGCCGAGCTGATTGGCCTTCCATTCACCGTTGTGATCGGTAAGGGAGCTGCCGAAGGTCAGGTCGAGCTTATTGAGCGCAAGGTGCTGACGAAGGAAAGCATGGGTCTTGATGATGTTATTCACCGTATCACAAATAGTGGTACAGCGGTGAATTAAGCTTTTGGCGAGATTGAAAGGGAAGAATAGTTAAAATTAATTTCCTATTTACAGTAAATATTTGTAAACTGTATACTAAGTTCAATTAGAATATGATTAAACGCAATGATTGGGAGTATTAAGGATTAACTATTGCCCAGAGAGCTGTCGGTGGGTGCAAGACAGTCAATGGTTCCCCCAACTCACCCATGAGCGGTAAGGTCGAACATTTGTAGATCTTAACGGTTAATCTCCGTAATCGGGTTTTAAGATTCGTTGTCTTTTTACTTATAACAACGATCAAGAAGAGTGGTACCGCGAAGGTTAAGCCTGTCGCCTCTTTGTAGGCGATAGGTTTTTTGTTTTTCTGCAAAAAACAGTTAATGAGAGGTGTTTGGTCAATGGATAATATTATTGATTATTACTCCCAATTTGATGAGTGGGGGAGGTTGGATCGAGAGCCGCTTGAGTTTATTATTAATCTGCATTTTATAAAACAGTATTTAGCTTCATCCGGAACTGTATTAGATAATGGCGCAGGACCAGGTAAATACTCAATAGAGCTAGCGAAGCTTGGATATAACGTAACTCTATCTGACCTAACACCTAAGTTAGTTGAAATAGCGAAACAGAAGGTATCCGAATTAGGATTGACAGAACAGTTTAACGGTTTTCATGTATTAAATGCAACACATTTAGAGGGGATACCAGACGAGACCTATGATGCTTCTTTGATGCTTGGTCCTCTATACCATTTACAAAAGGAAGAGGAACGAATATCAGCAATTAGGGAGTTACATCGTGTAACAAAGCGGAACGGCATCGTTTTTGTCGCTATCCAAAGTCGGATGAGAATGACAATTACATCTTTACAATATCCACAATTTTGGAAGCCCAATGATAACTTGGATACAATAAATGAGTTCTACGAGACCGGGGTGTTCAATCATAACGATAAAGGTCGATTTACAGGAGCGTTTTATTTTAACATTGATGAAGTAAAACCTTTTATGGAGAAGAATGGATTCGATACGATAGATTTAATTGGTTCTTCAAGCATCGCTGCAATGCTCTCAAATGAACAAAAGCAGTATTGGGTAGACCAAGGTGAATATGATAGAATGGTTAATTTTCTCATTTCCATTGCTAAAGATCCATCCGTATTGGGAATTTCATCTCATTTGCTATATATAGGGAGAAGAAAGTAATATGTAAATAATTATACAAACTCAACATATCAGGAGGTCGTGAAATCAAAGAGGAAAGTGGAATAGACACCACTGTCAGCCATTTAATTAGTGTTGTTTCCAACACGGCGATTCATAAATGGTATGACGGTGTGACTGATGTTCCGACGAAGGTTATGTTTGATTTTGTGTGCAAAGCTGTGGGCGGAGAGTTAGCTACTTCTGATGAAACGAGCGAGTGCAGGTGGGTTCCCAAGGAAAGTGTTCTGGATTTGATTACTTTACCTGCAATCCGCATGCGTTATGAAGCTTATTTGAACTTTAACGGCTCTGTGAATTATATGGAGTACGTCACTGCAACAACATCTGAATGTAGTGTTGAGCTTCAAAGACATATTTAGTTTAGTCGCACAAGAGGTCTATATGCGAGTTTTATCATTTCAAAACGGACATAAACTCCTGATCATCCCAGACATCTGAAAATTCTGGTTGTTCCTTAAACATTTCAATATAGCGGCCTCTCATGTTCAGGTTGTCGACGATTTCATTTTCAGCCATGGCCAAATGATGCAGAGTTTGCATACGATCTTTTTTCGATGACCAGATACATATTGCCAAAAAATAATGCGTGATCCCGCCGGAGCCGTGTTTTATGATAAATTCGAATAAAGGCTGTGCTTGCTGATATCGACCAGCCCATAAAAGACAGGCTCCGAGATCATTAGCGATAAACTTCTTCTTGTCGATATCAAGCGAGTCCGTTTCAAGTAGAGCCATAATATGCTGTACCTGTTGATCGTAGCTTTCCCAATCTTGTTTTTTTCGGAAAACCTCCAGCTTTATTGTGGTGGCGCCCAGCCAAAAAATAACCCGCTCTGGCCATTGTGCAGACTCATCCACGACTTTCATCAGACGTTCTGACTCTTTCATTGCTTCATCCATTTTATTGTGGAATGCTAAATGTTCGCCGGCTGTCCTAATATAGGACGCTCGATTTTTACGGTTCTCTTCAGTTGGCTCTATTGAATTGATGATATTGTAATAAATGTCAAACCATTCGGTCATTCTGTTCACGCACGCCCAGCAATGTGCTTGTGTACCATCGAACATAACAGCTGGCCATTCTTTTTGTTCACAGTTCGCCTTTGTCCAATGTAGAAACATGAGTTGTTCGTCTACTGTCTCCTGACATTTTTTTAATAGTGCCAATGTATCAACTAGTTCCCAGTGAGCCCAAAACCGTTCGTCTCGCTCCAGAGGTTCACGCATGTAAACTCTTAAGTGATCTTCACGTTCCTTTAACCCTCCATCACCTAAGAAGCTCAAGATTCGGTGCATTAGTCGGACTGCTTCCTTTGTGTATCCGTTCAAAGCGATGTCAGACAATACTTGTTCCCGGGCAGTCATCAATAGTGTCTCGTCCATATCGAGCGGGTTGATTTCCTTGAAATGACAGTACTCATCAAACAATGAACGTGCAGAACCAATTGTCATTCATTCTCCCCCTGTGTGCATTTGGATTAATATGGAATATTACAGATATTATATTTGAGTGATATTAGACCGGTCAACACTGGAGGTTTGGTGTGAAAAAAAGATATGTTATTATTTTACTATTGATTTTTGGTATATTACTGTTAATTGGCTATAATAGGTACTTTTATAATTTCAAAAGCCTTGATAACGCAACACAATTTCTAGATCCCATAGAATCACCAGACGGTCAATATAAA
Source organism: Paenibacillus sp. MAHUQ-45 (assembly GCF_058133325.1). NCBI lineage: Bacteria > Bacillati > Bacillota > Bacilli > Caryophanales > Paenibacillaceae > Paenibacillus > Paenibacillus sp. MAHUQ-45. The sequence continues at coordinate 159,481 of NZ_JBYUPV010000013.1, read as the reverse complement.
GCTAACGCGTATTATTTAGAGTATGGCGGTGCAGCAGGTGGGGTAATGTATATTATCGAGGTTGAACAAACTCAGACTGGTAAGAAGAAAAAGGTATATTCAAGTAACCATAAAGATGATTTTTCGCTATCTTGGAAATCCTCTGACATCCTTTCTATAAAGAATGAAAGTCCTAAATATAATGACTATAGAAATATTGATTTGAATGTAAATACAGATATCTATGAAGAATCAGGAGCTGCTTGCCGAAGTCTATTGCTTAAAGGGAACTTCGAAAACTGCTACCAAGCGGAGGGCATTAAGGTGGGTCTTATTTTTAAATTGCTTGGTTTTTGAACTGACGAGTAGAGGAGTTTAATTCATACTTAAGTTAGATGAAGTACTAATACGGTAAAATCACGCCTATAGGGGGCTTGGGATGTATCGGAAAAAGGCATTTATAATACTTGCTATGGGACTTTTAGTTTTACTGGTAGTGTTCGTCTATGTAACTCCTTTTGCAGGAAACCTTGTAGCAAAAACAAGGCTTGAAGGATATGCTAGGAGCGTTGGGGTTAAAATTATAAAAAAATCCCCACCGCTACCCAGTGTTACTTCGGGGCAAACTCAAATTCCAGTTATTCAGAGAAGTTATTGTTGGGGCAATTTAGGATGTGTGGATTATGTAGGGGGAAGTACAATGTTAAAGGGGGTTACTCCTACTGCTATAACATCTGAAGGGGATATTAAAGTTTCTTTTGCTTATAAACCAGCACCTAATGAGTTGGATGTTCAGCAATTTATCGATGATAAAACAATACAAATCCCTTTAAATAAGGGCTCTTTTAATGCTCCCAAAGAACAAGGTACTTATTACTATTGGATTCGAGCGCTCTGGAAAACAGATGATGGTAAATCTTCGAAAGGTGATACTTCAGCAGTTTTTGTTATTGAAGTTAAATGATTGAACTTACGGGATATGAGAACTAAAAGAGCATTAGGAGAAGCGATCGATTTAAATAATCGTTTTCCTTTGTTGTGCTTATACGCAGGAAAATTGAATAAGGATGCCACGGCAGCTGACCATAAATCAGCTGCCGTTTTTATTAGGCTAAGAACAGGTTCGTTTAGTGCTATTATCTGCGCAAACTCATTTTACACTGTAGTTCAAAGCTTTAAGAATATTAAAATCAGACGAAACAATATGGAGGAATTTACAATATTATCTTGTATATCATTCCCATTAGTGTTATACATGTAATATAACAAATATGGGGGTGATGCGAAATGAAATTGCTTCTACATGTCAACATCGCACATACTTAATGATCGCTTGCACTAATGCTGATGTGCTGCTAATGCGCCTCTTTCCTTGAAGTGCTATCGAAGGCCAAGAAACCGTCGGTGTTGCTGTTCATATGGCTGCGTCATTATCATAACCGTTCCGGTGATCGAAATTAGGGAAGGAGAATTCAAATGATGAAAAGCCGATGGAAAATCGTAGCTATGCTATTCTTGTGTCTGCTTATGCTGTTAACCGCCTGCGACGACAACACACCAGTGGCTGAGATGCAGAACGTAGCAGAGGCACTGAATACGTCTGAGGTAACCGAGCCGATCGCTGTCCCAACAACCGTGCCGACGGCGGCAATGGACTCACCTTCGAATGAAGCTTGGCTTACATACGAAATTACCCGGAAGGTTGCAAAGGAGAAGGCGGATCTCCTGACGAAAAATTACGATACGAACAGCGTGCAGTACGCTATTATCGATCATGGCAACATCGTCGTATCCGGCCAAACTGGCAAGAATGATGAGCAGGGACAGAAGCCGCTCACGAAAGACACAATATACGGGATCGGCTCGACGAGTAAAATGTTTACCACGGTTGCCGTCATGCAGTTGGTCGACCAAGGGAAAATCGATTTGGATACGCCTGTCGTCCAGTACATCCCCGAGTTTACGATGACAGATGAACGCTACAAACAGATTACGCCGCGCATGCTGCTTAATCATTCTTCCGGTCTGAACGGATCATCGTTTATAGACGCCGTTTTATTCGAAGATAACGATACTTATGCCCACGACACACTGCTGAAGCAACTGGCCGGGCAGACCTTGAAAGCAGACCCGGGTGCTTACTCGGTTTACTGCAATGACGGGTTTACACTGGCCGAGATTCTGGTCGAGCGTGTCAGCGGTATGAACTTCACCTCTTATATCCATCGATATATTACGGAACCTCTAGGTATGATCAATACGAATACGCCGCTCGATTCTCAGGACAAAGCGCAGATGGCGGGGCTCTATTATCCTACTTACATAGGGCAACTTCCCAACCAGTCGGTTAACGTGATTGGAACGGGAGGCATCAATTCCACGGCAGAAGATTTAGTTCGATTCTCGCAAATTTTCACAGGGCGAGCAGAGGAAGTCTTGTCGGGCAAATCGGCTGCGGCCATGACGCAAGAAGAGTATAAGACACCTTTGTGGCCTGACAATGCGGATAACTCAATCGCATACGGTCTTGGCTGGGACAGTGTCAATCTGTATCCCTTCAGCGAATACGGAATAAAGGCACTGACCAAAGGCGGGGACACGCCTCTCATTCATTCCTCGCTCGTCGTGCTTCCCGAGCAGGACATAGCAGCAGCTGTCGTCTCTTCCGGCGGAAGCAGTACGAGCAACCAGCTTCTGGCGAACGGAATCCTGTTACAAGCGCTTAAGGAGAAAGGGATATTTGCCGAATTCAAGCCTGAGAAATCGTACGGCGCTCCGGTAAAGGCTGATATGCCAGAGGCCATGCTGGAGTATTCGGGAATCTATGGTATGTATACTGGGACGTTAAACATCGATATTAACAAAAGTGGCGTCATGTCCATCACTTCGGAGCAATCGCCTGATCATCCAGCTGAAATCTACGAGTATTCGTCAGACGGTACGTTCCTCAGTGCAGATGGGAAAGGGATGATTAGCTTCGTGACAGAGGAGAACGGCCGCACCTACCAATGGCTTCGTCGATACATTTCGTTACCGGGTCTAGGGCAGGGGGCAATATCCATGTACAATGCTGAGAAGCTTCAGCCTCAAAATCTTCCGGAAAAGACAAAAAAAACATGGATGCAGCGTGACGGCAAGAAGTATTATTTGCTGAATGTGAAGTATACATCGATCTATTATTTGGTGTCGCCGCCCATCCCATTGAACATGTCAAAACAATTGCCGGGATATGTGCTCGATAAGCGAATAACCGGCCAGAATTCAGCTGTCTCCGAACTGCAAATCCCGGGATTGAACGGGCGTGATCTCTCAAGTCTTGCGTTCTTTACACAAGATGGCGTTGAGTACTTGAATCTTGGTGGATTCATCTTAGTGAACGAGGATGCCGTGAAGCCTTTTAACTTTGCTAAGAAGTCAACCGTTACGATTCCACCCGATGGATATGCCAAGTGGTATACGATAAAAGAGGAAGACGGGGGCAAGACCGCCCAGGTGAACATGTCCTCGAACGCCTCCTTCGCTGTTTATGATGCGAAGGGAACATGCATTTACTTCAGTGTCATCGGAGGCAAGGAACAGGTCGAACTGCCTGTGGGAGGATCGATTGTTTTTGCCGGGGATGCCGGTACGAAGTTCGAGATTTCCGCGCAGTAACGTCGCAATAGGAGTTTCATAACTTGGGAGATATAGTCCTGCGTATAAGAAAGAAGATTCTTCAAGAAAAGTTGGACGAATTGGAGGTGGAAATATCAGGAATTTGAAACTCAACATTTTGGAGTGATTAAATGTATAGAGTCAAAAAGGTGATTTGTTTTTCTTTATTGCTAATAGTCCTTTGTATTGGGTATTCATTGTATTATTTTAATCAATATTATATTAAAGATGCAAATGTATCTATTCAATCTAATTTGAATGAGTGGTTAAACAGAGGGAAAACGGAACATATTAGTGCTAACCTTATAAAGGTTGTACGAGTAAATCATTCAAATTCATATATCGCATTATTTCGTTTGGAAAATGATGATATAGGATACTCGCACTTAATTAAAGGGTTGAATGGAAAATACAAGATTGAACTAGCAGGATACGGGACTAATGAAGTATCGTACGTAAATATAAGGACAAATGAAGGTGAGTATGGAATTTTAATCGGGAAAAATCCTGGTTTAAAAATTAATCATATAGTTACTAAATTAGTATATGAAGAAGTTAGTTTTACAACGGATGTTTCTAAAGAGGAAATGTTTGTAAAGTATGAGAAGCTATCAAGTGATTTTAAAAAAACATTTCCTGCCGAATTAATTTATTATGATGAAAACAATATAATAATCAATTAAAAATCTGAATCAAAATATAATCAGGTGATGTAACCAATACGGTAAAATCACGCCTATATTTATGTTAAAGGGGCTTGGGATGCGTCGAAAAAAAGCATTTATTATACTTGTTACGGGATCTTTAGCTTTACTGGTTGTGTTCATTTATTTAACGCCTTTTGTAGGAAACCTTGTAGCAAATACAAGACTTGAAGGATACGCTAGGAGCGTTGGTATTAGAATTATAAAAAAATCCCCACCTCTACCAAGTGTTATTTCAGATCAAACTCAAATTCCAGTTATTCAGAGTAGTTATTGTTGGGGCAGTGTATGCGCGGATTATGAAGGCGGAATTACAATGTTAAGAGGGGTTGCTCCTACTGCTATAACACCTGATAGAGATATTAAAGTTTCTTTTGCTTATAAACCAGCACCTAATGGGTTGTATATTGAGCAATTTATCGATAATACAACAATACAAATCCCTTTGAATAATGACTCTTTTAATGCCCCAAAAGAACAAGGGACTTATTACTATGGGATTTCAGCGGTCTGGACAACAGAAGATGGTAAATTTTCAAAAGGCAGTACATCAGCAGGTTTTGTTATTGAAGTTAAATGATTGAACTAACGGAACAAGAAAGCTCAATAAGCATAATGCTACCAACGATAATTATTGGGCTATAGTTATTTTACTTTCTTCCCGCAACATTAACGAAATAACAAATAAAATCCATGCAGTCCTCGCTTAAGAACAATTTGATTCATCCGAAAACGAAGTAAAGCATTGAGCAAAAGGAGAACGACAGTTGAATCAAACAAGGAGAAGTTTGCCAAGGTAGCTGATCATAAAAATCAGCTGCCTTTTTTATTAGACTAAGCGCAGGATTGTTTAGTATTATTGCCTACGCAAACCCAAGTGACACTATGTTCAAAGCTTTAAGAATATTAAAAATTATACGAAATAAGATGGAAGAATTTACAACGGAATCTTGTATATCATTTCCATGTGTGTTATATATGTAATATAACAGATGCGGAGGTGATGCGATATAGAACTACTTCGACTCCCTCATTCTATTACATAAGGCAAACGTACTTGCGGTCGACTTGCATTTGTATAGCATTATCGACCCCACTTGCATCTTGAAGACACACAGCAACTGTCATAAGGAGGGATATTTTTGTTTATAGAGCTCGATCTGCAATCGGAAACCCCCATCTACACACAGCTGGTTGACCAAATCATCGAGGGGATCGCTTCTGGTGCTTTGCAGCCGGGGGATCCGCTTCCGTCGATCCGGAGCTTGGCGGAGGACTTAGGAATCAATCTCCACACCGTCAATAAAGCCTACAATTTGCTCAAGCAAGAGGGCTTACTCCAAGTACACCGAAAGAAGGGCGTTATCATTCAGCCCGACGGGATGCCTGGCGTGACGGAGGATTTCGAAGAGAAGCTCAGGCGGCAGCTGCGGTCTCTTGCAGCCGCCGCCGCGGTGCGGGGCATGTCGGAAGAGGCATTCGCAGAGGAGAGCAAATCGGTGTACCGGGATATGATTACAAATCGTGGAGGGGAACAACGTTGAAACAAGAAGCCATGATCATAATGTCCGGCAGTTATTTTATGCTTACGCTGATGCTCAGCTTACAGGCCTTTATCGGCTTGCGGACCCTGCTGTTCGGCATTGTCTTGCCGGTTGAGGCCTTGCAGGACGCGGCCGTCCGAGTCATTCGTCGGAATTACGCTTTGCTTACCAGCGGTTTTGCGGTTGTCATCGGAGGCGCTTGCTTTTTATGGGTGCGTCATCAACCGGTGCGGAGTCTCCTAATTTGGACGACAGCCCTCTTGCTTTTAATATTTGCGTCTTTCTTCGCTACGTGGATCAGCCGAAGGTCCGCAGAGCGCTTGAAGGCAGCAAGAGGCTGGGAGGTTGTCGTGCAGACGAAGCGCGCAGCGAGCCTCGGGATTGGCCGGACGCATGGAGCGGTGCTGAATTCTTGGTGGTATTCAGCAAATGTCGCCGTGATGGCGTTATGCATTTTCTTTGCTATTGCGAGGTGGGATACGATTCCGGGGTGGTTGCATCTCGGAAGGCATGACTTTTACAAATCCGTATGGACCGTGTTCGCGTTGAACATCGTGCAAGCGCTGAATATCACCTTTTTCGTTTGTTATAATCTGGTGATCAAGCGAGCCAGGACATCGCTGGATCCCCAGGACCGGAAGGGTTCTTTGGAAAAACAGTTGAAGCACAAGAAAATCCATTCCATTCTGACTTGGACTGCTTCGCTCCTGATGGTTATATTCGTAGGGGTGGAGCAAGCCATAACGTTGTATGGCTGGAAGGAGAACTTGCTTTTCCTCTCCGGTATGCTGCTTTGTACAGTACTCTTCTTGGCACTGATCGGCGTTATGCTTTACCTGCGAATCAAAGGTATTGATCAGGTAAGGGACGTTCCGTCGATGGAGGAGAGGCACTGGAAGTGGCTCGGCAGCATTTATGTGAACCCAGAAGATCCGGCGTTGATCGTTCCGAACATTCACGGTTTCGGCTGGACGATCAATATGGCCAATCCGCTCAGTAAGATCATAGTCGCTGCGATCCTGGCTGTGCCGGTAATTGAATATATCCTTATGTTTCCTATTTTAAACAAATAAACATTGGGAAGGAGCGTTCAAATGAGAAAAAACCGATGGATCATGGCAGCTGTGCTATCCGCGTGTTTGCTACTAACCTCCTGGGGCGAAAACACTGCACTGGCAGACATGCACAACATTGCAGTGGCACCGAATACATCTGAGGTGATCGAGTCAGGCGCTGTATCTTTAACTGCGAAAACGGCAGTAAAAGATTCGCCTTCGAACAAGGCTGTGCTCACCTACGAAGCAACCAGGAAAACTGCAAAGGAGAAGGCAGATCTCCTCACGAATGCTTACGGCACGAATAGCGTGCAGTACGCGATTATCGATCATGGCAACATCGTCGTATCCGGCCAATCCGGCAAGAATGACGAGAAGGGACAAAAGCCGCTCACGAAAGACACGATGTACGGGATCGGCTCAACGAGTAAAATGTTTACTGCGGTTTCCCTCATGCAGTTGGTCGACCAAGGGAAAATCGATTTGGATACGCCGGTCGTTCAGTATATCCCCGAGTTTAGAATGAAGGATGAACGCTACAAGCAGATTACGCCGCGCATGCTGCTGAATCATTCTTCCGGTCTGAATGGATCGTCGCTAACGAATGCTTTTTTATTCGAAGATAACGATACTTACGCCCACGACACACTGCTGGAGCAATTAGCAGGTCAGACTTTAAAGGCTGCCCCGGGCGCTTATTCGGTTTATTGCAATGACGGATTTACGTTAGCCGAGATTCTGGTCGAACGAGTCAGCGGCATGGACTTTACCTCATATATTCATAAATTTATTACACAACCTCTAGGTATGGCTAATACGAAGACGCCACTTGATTCTCCAAGCACAGCGAGGATGGCGGGACTCTTTTATCCCACCTACCCAGGACAACTTCCGAACGAGACAGCCAATGTGATCGGAGCGGGAGGCATCTACTCCACAGCGGAAGACTTGGCTAGATTCTCTCAAATTTTTACAGGTAAAGCGGAAGAAGTTTTGTCAGGAAAATCGGCTGCGGCCATGGCGCAAAACGAATACGAGACGCCTTTGTGGCCTGACGATACGGCCGCCTCATTCGATTACGCTTACGGTCTCGGTTGGGACAGCGTCAATCTGTATCCATTCAGCGAATACGGGATGAAGGGGCTGACCAAAGGCGGGGACACAATTCTCTATCACTCTTCGCTCGTCGTGCTTCCCGAACAGAACTTGGCGGCAGCGGTTATCACTTCTGGAGGGAACGCTACGTTCGACCGGCTTATGGCGAACGAAATCCTGCTTCAGGCGTTGAAGGAAAAAGGGACAATAGCCGAATTCAAGCCTGAGAAATCATTCGGTGCGCCGGTCAAGGGGAATATGCCGGAATCCGTGCTGCAGTATTCGGGAATTTATGGCGCGACCAATGTAACGATAAAGGTAGATATCACCAAAGGCGGCGTCATGTCTATCACTTCGGAGCAGTCACCCGGTAATCCGGCCCAAATCTTCGAGTTCTCAGCGGACGGCACGTTTCGGAGTGCAGACGGGAATGCGAAGATCAGCTTCGTGAACGAGGAGAACGGCCGCGTCTACTTATGGATTCGTCAATACGTTTCGTTGCCAGGCCTTGGGCAGATGTCTATATCAGTGTACAATGCCGAGAAGCTCCTCCCCTCAAATCTACCAGCAGAGACAAAAGCAGCATGGAGTCAGCGTGACGGCAAGAAATATTATCTGCTGAATGAGAAGTACACGTCGATTGGTTATCTGGGTACAGGAATCATCCAATTGAATGTGTCGAAGCAATTGCCGGGGTATGTGCTCGATAAGCGAATTACAGGCCCGAATACGGCCGTCTCCGAATTGCAAATTCCGGGAATGAGCGGGCGTGACCTCTCAGGTTATACGTTTTTTACAGAGAATGGCGTTGAGCACCTTAATATTGGTGGAAGCATCTTGGTGAACGAAAACGCCGTGAAGCCTATCTACGTCGCTAAGAAATCAATCGTTACGATTCCGCCCAGCGGATACGCCAGGTGGTATACGATAAGTGACAAAGACGGGGGAAAAAGCATTAAGGTGAACATGTCCGCGAACGCCTCCTTTGCCGTTTATAATGCGAAGGGAGCATGCACCTACTTCAGTGTCATCGGAAGCAAGGATAAGGTGGAACTGCCGGCGGGAGGAACGATTGTTTTCGCCGGAGATGCCGGCGCGAAGTTCGAGATTTCGGCGCAGTAGCATCGCAATAGGTATTAAGAAGGCAGTCGATCTAAATGGTCGGCTGCCTTTATTCAGCTAACAGGCATCAGGGAGAGTTTACTTATAATAAAAAAGCACCCCAAATATTTAAATTTCTTAAGTTAAACTTATAGAGATCTTATATTACCTGGAGGTGTGTTTATGCGAAATATAGATTACATAAATTATTATTGGCAAGATGATGAAGTTAGATTGCGTTCAATACAGGCTGATGATTGGGAGAGTTCGTATCTAAGTGGATTCGATACCCCTGCTAGACGTTTTCTAGAATGTACTATTGAATTACCGCCTACAATTTCAGAAGCAAAGAAGTTTGTAGAAGACAACGCTGGATTTTCCTCCACTAATGGGCGAATCATGTTTACAATTGAAAATTTGAACGGTGAAAATGTAGGTGGGATCAATCTAAATAGCATTGACGAAAGAAACGGAACATTCAGTATAGGTATAGTAATAGATAAAGAGTATCGTGGTAAGGGTTATGGTACAAGAGCTATGAAAATCCTTCTGAAATATGCTTTTCTGGAAAGAAGACTTAATAAATTTAATGACTACGTTCTTGAAGGGAATGAAGCATCTGCGAAAATGATGCAGAAGCTTGGTTGCGTTCAAGAAGGTGTACGTCGGCAAGTGGTTTATATAAATGGTCAATATTTAGATTTTATTTTGTTTGGATTAACTAAAGATGAATATATCGAGAAGCATAAAGAGATTAACCACCTTACTTGAAGTGGCTCTATGTTTATATCCTGATATAACCACAATAGCTGTATAGAAGAGACCGGATAAGCTGGCTTCAGCAGCTTATCCGGTCTTATTTTGAAATTAACTAATCATGTTTACGAAGTAAGAAAAGGCTACCGTGGATCCCGCTAATCCTAATTCTGGCTTTGCTGCTTCTCCTGCATCTCCATATAGTTGCGCATCTGGCGCATATTCTCGGGAGCGTCCATGTGATCGGCGGAGATCATTTCAATGATACAAAGTCTTCCGGCCTGTTCCTTCTCAGCTTGGATTATCGCCTGGTCAAGCTCTCCATAGGTCCGAACAGTCACGGTAAGGGCATCGCCTCCAAAAGCTTCGGCCAGCTTGGTGTATGACCAGCGCGGAATTTTGTTATATTGCTGATCCTCTGTTTTGACATTTAAATATTTTTCGATCGTATAACCATCGTTATTCAAAATAAAGATAATAGGTTTGCATTCATAAAAAAGCATGGAGCTGATCTCCTGGGCGGTCAACTGCAAGGAGCCATCACCTGTAAATAACAACACCCGTCGGTCCGGGGCAGCGATACAGGCACCGTATGCCGAGGGGGTGGCATAACCAATGGACTCCCAGCCTCCCTGAGCAATATACGTCACATTGCGCGGCAGTCTAACTTGTGCCATTCCGTTGTAAAATGTACCGGTCTCCGCAATCACAATATCCCCCTCTTGCAGCATCTGCTGAAAGCGCGGATAATAATTGGCCGCTGTTAGTGGATCATCGGCACTGCCCGTGATTTGGTCGTACGGGAATGTCGGTTTTCCAGCTAAACCTTGGCCTTTGTATCCAGCCTTTTGTAACGCAAGCAGCATGTCAGCAGCGTACACATTCGGATATTCTGCTTCTCCGACCTTGACCATCGCCGGTTGAATATCGACGGTCACCAGTGGGTTCAGCTTCGCGGTGAAATTTGCAGTGTTATTGTCTGCCAATACCATGCCTATCGCAATGATACAGTCTGCATTTTCTACCGTGGTTTGAACTTCAGAACTTCCGAAAGAACCTTGGTACATCCCAATATAATTAGGATGGGTTTCGTCGAATGCCCCTTTGCCGAACATCATTGTCGCAACAGGTACGTGCATGGCGTCGGCCAAGCGACGAACCGCTATCTCTAGACCAAACCGCATTGTTTTGACATCAACGAGAATGACCGGTCGGTGGGCCCGCTCCAGTAGCTGGCGGACATGTTCAGTTGCTGCCTGAAGAGTTTTCAGATTGGATGCTGGACGCGGCGGTACCGGCTCTTGGCGGGCAATAATCGGTTTGGTCACTAAATCATTAGCCACAACGAGGTATACCGGCTTTTTCTTTTCTTTGGCAATGCGAATGGCGGTAGGAATTTCTAGCTCGGCATTTTCCGGCGTCAGCACTGTGGTATAAGCTGTAATGTGATCATACACTTTGTGGAAGACGTCGAAATCCCCATTCATGAGGCTGTGATGCATCAGCTTGTGTGCTTGTTGATCCTTTTCGGGAGGTGCACCTACGATGTGAATCAGCGGTATATGCTCGCTGTTAGCGCCCGCTATCGCGTTGCAGGCACTGAGTTCGCCGACTCCAAAAGTCGTGATAAGAGCAGATAGACCTTTGATTCTTGCGTATCCATCCGCTGCATAACCTGAATTCAATTCATTCCGTCCACTAATAAACCTGATGCCGTTATATTGCTCCAGCGCGTCCAATAGTGTGAAATTATAGTCTCCGGCAACGCCGAAAATTTCGGTAATACCCTCCAGCTTCAAGCAATCGAACAAATACTGGCCCAGTGTCTTTGGAGTGGTCCCAGTTATTGAATTAGAATTACCAGCCGCTACTTTGATTCCCATCTCTTGCTCACTTCCTGTCCATTCAATTTTTTGTATAAGTTTCCCTTAACAGTGCTGGTTATTCACTATTTATGAGTAGAATCATATTTTCGTAATTGTGTCGTAATTTTATATAGTAGGTGTCGCATATTCCTATTAAAAATGCCCAAAGGATGTGATACCTTATAGGTGGATGTCAGAATAATATATACTTGGAGGCCAAGCGAAATGACCATTAGAATTGGCAAAATCAGTTTTTGGCATGTTCATGCCTGGGACTATGTCAAACAAGCCCAAGAGCATGAAGATACCGTTATCGCTGCGGTGTGGGATGAAGATGCTGAGCGCGGGGCAGAGGCTGCTGCGAAGCTGAATGTTCCTTTTTTTGAATCCCTGGATGAAATGTTGGCACAAGAAGACATTGATGCCGTAATTGTAGATGCTCCGACAAATCGTCATGAAGAGGTTATGATCGCTGCGGCCAAGGCGGGCAAACATATTTTCACGGAAAAAGTGATCGCCTCCACGCAAAAGGAAGCCAATCAGATCCTTGCCGCTGTTAACGACAATAAGGTTAAGCTGACAGTCTCGCTGCCGCGTCTAAACGACGCATATACATTGAAAATACAAGAGGTTCTCGATCAGAAGCTGCTGGGTAAAATCACATATGTCAGAGTTCGTTTGTCTCATAATGGGGCCACGGCGAACTGGCTGCCGTCTCATTTCTATAATTTAGAGCAATGTCAGGGCGGTGCATTGATCGATTTGGGCTGTCACCCAATGTATCTGACCCGGTTGTTCCTGGGAGAGAAAATAACCGGTGTAAGCGCTAACTTTGGCTATGTGACCGGTAAAGAAGTGGAAGATAACGCGGTGGCTACCCTGCATACTGAATCAGGTGCAATTGGTGTGGTGGAAGCCGGATTCGTGAATAGTCACTCGCCGTTTACCATTGAAGTGCATGGCATTGAAGGTACCCTGTTGTTCGGAACCCCGGAAGCTAAACTTCTGCTTAAGACAAATGTCGGTTCACCGGAATCGCCTGTATGGAGAGAGCAGGAATTGCCGGATAACGGGGAGAGTGCTTTCCATCAGTGGGTTGCCCATATTCAGGGGGATACGCTGGCTGAAGAGAACCTGGCAATCGCAACCGAGCTTACAAGCCTGATGGAAGCGGCGAACCGTTCAGTCCAGGAGGGACGTAAGATTAAGCTGGAAGAACTCGATTCCTAAGGCCTTTGGGAGGAAGCTTACAATGAACAGATTTCCTTTCGAGATCATGTTCGAGAAGCATGAACTGCTGGAACGGCTGGATCTCAGTATTCCGTGGGGAAATTATGAGCTTCGGGTGCTGCGGTTTCACCTGACCTCTTTTCCACCAGGCAAGGTCATTGATTTCCATGTTCATGCCGAATTCGAATTTCATTTTATCCCGAGGGGAAAAGGCAAGGTCATTCTCGGCGATCAAATGTACCCGTTGTCCGAAGGGATGTTATATATGACTGGACCGGGGGTCGTGCATTACCAGGAGGCTGATTCTGAAGAGTCCATGGAAGAGCTATGCCTGCATGTGGACATTGTAGAGAAGCCGAGGGAGGATGTTGACCCATGGGAGGCTGCGGAAGCAGAGGAGTTCGTCGCGAAGCTCCGAGCGCTGCCTTTGATACCGGCATATGATTATCATCAGGCGATGAGGTGTTTTTTGGAAGCCTATACTGCCTGCGACGGGAAGCTCATCGGCTACTATACTTCGATTAGGCATCTGGTCATCAGCATTCTGATCAAAGCAGCGAGAGCGTATGATACGGGCGAGATTCGCAGTGAAGCGCCTGTGAGGGACATGTCGACATACCGTTATGAGTATGCTGTCCAATACATGGAAGCGAACCATTCTGCGGCTGTCACATTGGACAACGTAGCCGAGAAGCTGAATATCAGCAGCAGGCAGTTGCAGCGGATTTTCAATCAGGCGAATCCGAAGCGGCCGTTCAGCAAAGTTCTGGAGGACATCCGGCTGCAGGTGGTATGTCGTAGGCTGGAAGAGAGTACGTACCCAATAGAGCAGATTGCGCAGGCCGCGGGCTTTACGAATGCGAACTACCTGCATGCCGTTTTTCGCAAACGGATGGGGTTGACACCTGCAGTGTACCGGAACATGAAACAGCAAATTACCAGTGAGGGAGAATGAATATGAGCAAAATATACAAGGTTGGAATTATTGGCTGCGGCGGGATTGCTAACGGAAAGCATTTGCCAAGTTTAAGCAAGCTTGAGAACGTTGAGCTGGTAGCTTTTTGTGATATCGTAGGGGAACGGGCTGAAGAAGCGGCAGCAAAATACGGAGCTATCGATGCCAAGGTCTACACGGATTATCAGGAGCTATTGCAGGACGCTTCGATTGACATTGTGCATGTGCTTACACCAAATATCTCTCATGCTGAAATCTCCATTGCTGGTCTTGAAGCTGGCAAGCATGTGATGTGCGAGAAGCCAATGGCCAAGACCTCCGAGGAAGCCAAAGCGATGGTGGAAGCGGCCAAGCGGACTGGCAAGAAACTGACCATCGGTTATAATAACCGTTTCAGAGAAGACAGCTTGTATTTGAAAAAACTTTGCGAAGAAGGCGAGTTGGGCCATATCTACATGGCTAAGGCTCATGCGATCCGCCGGAGAGCTGTTCCGACCTGGGGTGTTTTCCTGGATGAGGAGAAGCAAGGCGGCGGACCGCTGATTGATATCGGAACTCACGCACTGGATCTGACCCTTTGGATGATGGACAATTATAAACCGAAGGTAGTGCTTGGCACCAAGTATCATGAGCTATCCAAGCGAGAAAATGCAGCCAATGCCTGGGGTCCTTGGGACCCAAGCAAATTCAAAGTGGAGGATTCGGCTTTTGGCATGATCGTGATGGAGAATGGAGCGACTATTATGCTGGAATCCAGCTGGGCGCTGAACTCCCTCGAAGTAGATGAGGCCAAATGTAGTCTGAGCGGAACCGAAGCCGGGGCGGACATGAAGAACGGTCTGCGCATCAACGGCGAGAAATACGGCCGCTTATACACGAATGACATCGATTTGGGCACTGGCGGAGTAGCCTTCTATGAAGGTCGTGCAGAAAGTGCGCCAGACCTTGAGATGAGAAAATGGATTGAAGCGATCGAAGAGGACAAAGATCCGGTAGTTACGCCGGAACAGGCTTATGTAGTGTCACGGATTCTGGAAGCCCTCTACGAATCTGCACGCACAGGCCAAGCGGTATACTTGGACTAGAAAACATCGGATAAACACAGAACAGTACGTCTCCCGTAGGTTGGAGATGTGCTGTTCTTTTGCTTTTGGGGCAAAAAAAGAGGCTTGATAAACATGCAGGACGAAAGTCCTGACCTCGAAAGCTGACTTGCACTGTGAATCGGCATGTTTCATACTATATAAGCAATTCATCTTGGAGAATGGAAAGGAATTTATTTAATATCGTTAATTATTGGAGGGTTAGAAATGCGAATTGGAATTTTTGATTCCGGGGTGGGCGGCATTACGGTATTGCATGAGGCCTTAAAGCAGCTTCCCATGGAGGATTACATATATTACGCCGATACATTGCATGTTCCCTACGGTCCGAAACCGAAAGAAGATGTGAGAACCTATGTTTCGAATGCTGTAAAGTTCATTGTTGAACAGCAGGTCAATGCAGTTGTGCTTGCCTGCAATACAGCTACAAGCGTCTCGATCGATGAGCTAAGAGCGCAATATGATATTCCGATCATCGGCATGGAGCCAGCGGTCAAGCCAGCGGTTGAACACAACAGACGGGGAAATACACGTGTGCTGGTAACCGCCACGGCTCTTACGCTAAAGGAAGAGAAGCTGCAAAATTTGATAACCAAGCTGGATAACGAACATATCGTTGATTTGCTGGCCCTCCCGGGTCTCGTTCAATTTGCGGAGGAGTCGGAATTTAGTGAAGAAGCAGTTCTGCCTTATCTTAGAGAACAACTGCAAGGTTATGATTGGAGTCACTATGAGACGGTGGTTTTGGGCTGCACCCATTTCTCTTTCTACAAGGATATGTTTAGGAAGCTACTTCCGGAAGAAATTCATATTATTGATGGAAACAGAGGAACAGTTAATCATCTTAAAAGAAAGCTGGCAGAAGGTGGTGATCTGCATCAGGGCAGCGGTAATCTGGAGTTGTATCAATCAGGAGTCAGGGTGGAGGCAACGTCTGAGCTGGAGAAATACAGCAATTTTTTAAAAAGATTGGACCAGATTCAGAGCTGAATCGCTGAAAAGTAGAGGGACATAGTGTTATAATAGACTACTGGACGTATTGTGGAGGAAACGAGAGACGTAAGGAGCGAATATTTTTGAAGACACTTATTATTGCGGAAAAACCGGATATGGGGCGGAATATCGCCGCCGCAATAGAACCGAAGGCCAAAAATCACCGTTCCTATTTAGAAGGGGAGCAGTACATTATTACCTGGGCGATCGGTCATTTGATCGGACTGGCTGAACCCGATGCCTACGATGATAAATACAAGAAATGGAATATTAATGATCTGCCGATTATTCCTGATGAATTCAAGCTGGTGCCAAACGCAAGAACGCTGGATCAGCTCAAAGTGATTTCGGAACTGGCGAAGCGGAGCAATCTGCTGGTTAACTCTTGCGATGCCGGGCGGGAAGGGCAGCATATCTTTTCGCTGATTCAAAGGCACCTCAAGCTTAAGCAGCCGGTCAAGCGGCTATGGATATCTGATTTGACGCCGGAGACGATCCGCAAGGGCTTTCAGGAGCTGAAGGATGGAGCGGAATACGAGAATCTCACCAAAGCAGCCAAAGCTCGCAGTGAAGCCGACTGGCTGATCGGAATGAACGGCTCCCGCGCATTTACGACGAAGCACAATGTTTTGTTGTCGGTGGGGAGAGTGCAGACCCCGGTGCTGGCGCTTATTTATGACCGACAGAAGACGATTGAGGCGTTCTCGTCGCTGAAGTTTTTTGAAGTGGAAGGGCATTTTACACAGGGTGAGATGACGTATAAAGGCATGTGGCAGGGCGAGCGCATGACCGACGGGGCGAAGGCTGAGGCACTAGCCGCTAAGGTGAAGGGCAAGCCAGGACGTATTGCTTCCTATGAGGTCAAAGAGACCAAGGAGTACCCGAACAAGCTGTATGATTTGACGCTGCTGCAGCGGGAAGCGAACGGAAAGTATGCTTTTTCGGCCAAAAAAACGCTGGATGTCGCACAGGCGCTCTATGAAAAGCATAAAGTGATCTCGTATCCGCGGACGAACTCCAACTATGTGACCGAACAGAACATTCCCGAGATGCACAAGACCTTGTCTGCACTGCAAGGCACAGCCTATGACGAATGGGTGAAGGGAGCCAACCGGAATCTGGTGCACAAAGGCAACAAGTTCATCTGTAATCCGACGAAGGTCGAGGACCACCATGCCATCCTGCCTACCAATCGCAAAGCATCGGGACTTAGCGCGGATGAGCAGAAGCTGTACGATCTTATTGTGCGCCGTTTCCTGTCACAGTTCTACCCGGCGGCGGAATATAAGGTACATACAGTCATTACAGAGGTAGAGAACGAGAAGTTCAAGACCACGGTAAAAGAACTGCTGAGCCTGGGCTGGAAGGTGATTTATGCTGACCAGAAGAAGGACAAGCCGAAGACAGCCAAAGGTAAGGGCAAGGATGAGGAAGAAGAGGAAGAGATTGAAGTGAATGAGCCGTTCTCGGTCGTTCCCTCCAGTCCATTGACCTGCAGTGATGCCATCGTGAAAGAGAAGGATACGCAGCCGCCCAAGCACTACACGGAGGGAACCTTGCTTAAAGCGATGGAGAGTGCCGGGAAGCAGATTGAGGATGAAGAACTGCGTGATGTCATGAAGGATTCGGGTCTGGGGACACCGGCGACACGAGCGGCTACGATTGAGCGTCTGAAGAATGTCGGATACGTGGAGATGCAAGGAAAGAAAATTGTCATTACGCAAAAAGGCCGGACTGCGATCGAACTGATCCGTGGTGCCGGTATTGAGCTGCTGACCTCGCCAGAGATGACCGGACAATGGGAACGGCGGCTGAATGAAATCTCGCGCGGTACAGCGTCGGATGATCAGTTTATGGAGAATGTCAAGAAATTCGCCACGATGATCGTGACGAAGGTTAAGGTGCAATCTCGAGCCGACAAGACTTCTTTTGAAGGAGAGACACCCGCTGCAAGTGGCAAAAGCCGGAGCGGAACCGCTCGGAAGACTGAGAGCAAAGCGGCTGCGGCGCCGCGCAAGCGCAAGACGGAAGGCGAGGGTGGAGCAAGCGGTAGCCGGACAAAAGCGACTCCTGCCCAGACGTCCGGTGACACCGGGCCGAAAATCATCGGCCAATGCCCAAGCCCGGGCTGCGGCGGTATGATTTTTATGGGACGCAAAGGATATGGCTGCTCTCATTACAAAGAAGGCTGCAAGTTCGTGATCTGGAAAGAATGCTATGGACGCAGCCTGAGTGATACCCAAGTCAAAGCCTTGATCGAAAAAGGTAAGACGGGTAAGCTGAAGCTTACCGCCGAAGATGGCTCTCCATTGGAGGGCAAGCTGGTGTTGGCCAACAGTGCCACGGGGCAGTTGGTTGTGGAATAGCACTATGTAAAACATATCTGGCATGCGGAATTTCACACCTGTGGCGACCTATAAAGCTTGAGATAATCCTCCTCAGAATGATTTGAGGGGGATTTTTTCATGGGATACACAAAATATATTGACTGTTCGAGCAAACAGTTTTAAGATAGATGCATAAGAACTGACTGTTCGATCAAACAGTATTGGAGTGAGCGTGTAATGACTAAAACACAACCGTCCAACCAGGACGAACGAAGAAGTGCCATCATGCAAGCGGCATTCACGTTATTCGGGCAGGTGGGCTACACGAAAGCGACTATGAAGGATATAGCGGCCAAGGCTGGTGTGGCACAAGGACTGATCAGTTACCATTTCAGCACCAAAGAAACACTGCTGGTTGAAGTGGTCAGGGAGTGGATGATCAATCAAGGAATGAAGGCGGCCTTTGCAAAGTTGGATCTGCAGGTATCTCCAGCGGAGATTCTTCAGCAGGGGTTGCACCATGTGGTTGAATTTCGAAAAGAAAACCCGGAGTGGTTCACATTACTGATCAGCCTTTGGACGGAGAGCGTGAACAACGAAAAGCTCGCCAAAGAGCTGCTGGAACTATACAAGGAAATGAAGGCGGGCATTATAGAGATCATCGATCGCATGGAGCTGCAGCTGAACCAGAGCGAAAAGGAGACTTTTGCGTCACTGATCCAGGCCGTTTTCGACGGATTGATGCTTCAAGCTCCTGTACCGCTGTCTCCTGAGCCGCTCTCCCACGAGCAGGTGTCGCGGGGAATCGGATGGATGCTTGACGGAATTCGATCCGCAGCCAAGGAGAAAGGAGAATAAAACCATGACTAAGACATTGATTAGAATCGAAGGACTGGTCGTTCTGGTCTTAGGCATCTATTTGTACTTTTCCAACGGATATAACTGGGCCGCCTTCCTGTTGCTATTAATGCTACCCGACCTGTCCATGATCGGATATGTGGTCAGCAATAAGACAGGAGTGTATACGTATAATTTTGCCCATACGTTCGTTACACCCTTGTTGTTGTTGCTGCTTGGACTGGTTTTCTCGGTCGATTTTCTAATGATGATCGGCTTCATCTGGATGGTTCATATCGGCATGGATCGAATGATGGGCTTTGGATTGAAATACGAAACGGATTTTAAAGACACACATATTCAAAGATTATAACGCATTGAATTTATCTCCTTGAAAGACGTGAGGCATAGTGGATATAGAAAAAAGGGCAGTTACATTGCTTGATGGGGACAATCCAATATCTGGGGACTTGTATGTTTACGAGGAATCACCTAAAGATGCAGATATGGTACTTCTAAAAGTTGTAATTGGTGAAAGAAGTTTTATTAGTGAAGAAGTAGACTGTTTTTCAGCATTTGTATCGATAAGAAAAGAATTAGAGCAAGAGAACCTTCAAATTGCGTGCAATGGTTCTGCTAAAAGTGTTTATCCTTCAAGGATGCAACTAACAATGGGATATGGAAGAAAAGCATACAAATTATTCATTGGACAACAGGCGAAAATCGAAGATGTAGTAGACATATTTGATTGCGATACTGATTTAGAGTTTGTTACAGTTGAAGAACAATCCAACTTTTATGCCCAATGGATAAAAAGTGTTGTGGGATAAATATAAAAGAAGTTTTACGAAAAGAAACCACTCAATTGTTAGTTTTTTAAATAATGACTGTTAGCTCATAAAGTAGACGAACCGATTTTCTTGTACGCAAACTTAAGTAGTAGATATGCATTTATTTATGGGGAGATTAAGAGGAATACATGATGTTAGAAAAAAAGTGACCCTCCTAAGGGTCATTTGTATTTTAGTCGAATGATCAGAAAAAGCGGATGACGAACATATGCCTTCCGGATCATAATTTAATAGGTTATTGCTGCTTAATATATACCCAAGCTCTCTCATAGCTTATGCATAAAATATATAGAGCTCATTTGCATCAGTCTCGCAGTTTGCAAAGTTAATGAGTAGGGGGGACGTTTATGAAAGGACTAATCTTGTGCGCCGGCCGGGGGACGAGACTGCAGCCTTCGACTTATACCAAACCAAAGTGCATGCTACCTGTTAACGGGGAGTATATTCTCGTCTCAATCATTAACGAACTTGTTGCGGCCGGAATTACCGATATTGGAATCGTAGTGAACCATTCGCAAGGAGTGATCCGGGAAATGATCGGGGATGGGGAGCAGTGGAACGCCACTTTAACCTTTCTACTGCAAAAAGAAGCTAAGGGACTGGCTGATGCAGTCAAAAGCGCGCAGTCTTTTGTGGCGGATTCCCCTTTTTTATTGATGCTTGGCGATAATTTGTATGAGGGTGATTTAGAGCCATTGATTCGATCACTGGACGCAGATAAATCTGCGGCTTCAATACTGCTTCAGCGGGTCGAGGACCCCCGTCAATTTGGTGTGGCCGTGATCAAAGATGGGCAAATTGTCAGTCTGGAAGAGAAACCTCGCTATCCCAAATCCAATTTGGCTATTGTCGGTGTGTATGCTTTGACTGCAGCCATCTGGCCGGCAATTGAGAGACTTACACCTTCTCCACGGGGGGAATACGAGCTAACGGATGCGATTCAAATGTTGGTTTCGGAAGGCGGGCATGTTGCGTACAGCGTAACGACCGCACCATTTTTTGATATCGGGACCCATGAGCGCTGGCTTGAAGCGAACCGCTACAAGATGGATCAAGATCCCAAGAACTTTGTGGTGCCTTCCGGCATTAACTTCGTTCAGTGGATCCCTCCGGTTAGGGTTGATCCGACCGCCCGCGTAACGAACAGTGTAATTGGACCTCATGTGTATATTGGTCCGGATAGCGTCGTCGAAGATTGTATTCTGACCAATAGCATTTTGACGGATCAGGTGCAATTGTCCCATGTTCATGCGGAGGGAAGTGTTTTTGGATCACATGTTCATCTAGCTGAACAAGAAATTCAGGAGCAGCCGGCCCGTCATATCCTGGGAGATCGCGCAACGGTTACAAGATACAATCCTGACTTGCCGAACGTTTCAAAATAAATCGGCTGCTTACTGGGGATTGGTCCAATCCAGTTACTGGGGTAAACATACACTTAAAGTAGTCAAATGCATTAGACGACTATGCAGAAGTATACTTTTAAGGGTAGGTGGTCCTCGAGAATGATTGAGCTGGTTTTGACGATCAACGATAAAGACGGGAGCTATACGGCGCATGCGGGTGTTGTTCTTGCATCGATTTTTTTCAATACCCAGCAAACGATCAATGTGCACATTGTGCATGACGATTCCTTAAGTGAAGAGAACAAGTTAAAGCTCACCCAGTTGGTGGATGTATTTCATCACAACATCTTTTTTTATCATGTTACAGTTCCTGGGGATATGCTTGAAGTTGCAGCCGGCGTTCATAAAATTGAATATTGGACTATGGCCAGTATGTACCGTTTGTTGCTTCCGAATTTTATTCAGGCTGACAGGGTTATTTATCTGGACTGCGACATTTTGGTCAATATGGATATTAACGAATTGTGGAGCATCGACCTGGGAGAACACTATTTGGGCGCAGTGCTGGACCAGGGCGAAAACTTGCTTGAGTACTTTACCTCACTTGGGCTAAGTGCGGAGCTGTATTTTAACTCAGGGGTTATTCTGTTTCAACTGAACAATATCCGCAATAAACAGAATTGGTATGGAGAAATGCTCGATTTCTTGCGTAATTTTCCAATGATGACCATGCCGGATCAGGATGTTCTGAATGCCGTTTATAGCTCTAACTATTTGCAAATGGATCAGCGCTTTAATACGTTCGCTCATAGCGAACTCGATGTAGATAATAAAATTGTTCATTTCGCCGGAGACAGCAAATGGTGGGAGACAGACTCACCCGCAGCACCGCTATACAATAAATTCCTTGCCATGACTCCCTGGGGCAGAGAATTTACACCAGCGCCAGTTTCTGAGCCAGAGCAGGCCAACATCCCGCCTGAGCCGCCCGCTCCAGAAATTCAACCTGTAGAAATACAGCTTCCGGAAAACCCGGTCCCTGAAGTTGCAGCTCCGGCCCCGGAGAATATTCCCGTAAAGCGGCACAGACGGAAACGCCGCAGATCGTTACGGTTACGGATAATAAGTAGACTGAGAAAGAAAAAAAAGATCCGCGCCAAATATCGTTCTATAAAGCGGATAAAACTGATCAAGCGTCTACATGTAAAGAAGAAAAAAGCATTGCAATTGAGAAAGAAGAAACTGCCGCTGGTCAGAAAAAAGAGCAAACATGTGATGAAAAAGCTACCTCGGAAAAAAAGCACATACCCTTTGAAGCGTACCTCATAAGGGTCTGTGAGAGCGATCCGCCCGATGATCCGGGTGGATCGTTAAGGTTAGGTGTTATACAAGTCTTTAATACACTATTGCTAAGAAGCTGAGTCAATGGCCCGCTAATTCGTTCCTCTGCAAAACTTGCTGCTTCAGCCGGCGCGGGGAACCGTATCATAAATAAGGGCAAGTTTTTTTTGCGGATATTCATAAGAAAACAAAAACGTACCAAGACGAAAATTGGTAAAATGGAGGTACCATTACTCGCCCAAAGATTTCCTTGTTTCGGGAACTGGAACGGTAGCTTAAAGAGTCTAAAACCAAGCGTGACGAAACTTTATCGGGGTGCCGAACATTGCCAAGGACCGATTCACATCGACTTTGTCTGAATGGAGATTATTATGAAAAGAGTTGGAATTGTTACTGTTTACTACAAAAACTATAATTACGGTGGCCAGCTTGGAGCTTATGCACTGCAAAAAGCTATAGCTAAGTTAGGATTTCATTGTGAGCAAGTTACATTCAAGTGGCAAAATGAATACTACTTACAAGCGTGTGAAAGTGCTAAAAGTGCTGAACATTTTAGGATTTTTTCCGAAAGCATTCCCCACAGCGAACGTTTATATACAGTATCTGATATTGCAGAATGTGTTGATGATTACGATATTTTTGTTTGTGGTAGCGACCAAATATGGGGTTTACCATGGGTTATTTCCGATGACATTTTACCCTGTATGGCACTTTCTTTTGTTCCAGCATCAAAAACGAAAATTGCATACGCACCAAGCATGGGAGGAGCAGAAATAGGGCCCGATCGAAAAAATATCCTTGCTCCACACGTTAATTCTTTAGACTTTGTTTCTGTTCGTGAAAAAAGTGCAATCCCTTTTGTGAAAACGATGAAGAATGGAGAGGTTACTCATGTATTGGATCCTGTAATGCTTCTTGATGAATCCGAATGGGATGATATATCTGCTACTCCGCCAGAAAAAGCCTATATTCTGACTTATGATTTACGAGATACAGGGGTTCAGGAATATGCTGAAGCACTTTCAAAAAAGTACGGATACGAGATTATATCTCTTGCAACTGCTGGAGCAGCTACGTTTGGTCCGAAGGAATTTGTAGGATACATAAAACACGCTAAGTATTTTATTACTAGTGCTTTTCATGGGGCTGTCTTTGCCATTTTATATAAGGTTCCATTTTTGGTTTTCCCTGTATCTGATAATCCACAAGACCCCATATCAATGGATTCAAGACTGATAGCTCTGCTGGATACGTTTGGCTTATCTTCTTGCTATGTTTATGATACATCAAATATTCCAAATATTGATGATGTTACTTTTCATCATATAGACGAATCAAAAACAAGTGCTTTTCGTCATAATTCACTTCAATTTCTTAAAGATGCTTTGGAATTTTAAAAATAAACCAAAGCATGTGTGCGCTAGGCGAGGGCATTTTACAAATGCGGATGAGTGTTGTCAAACATGAAGGAAGGGTATCCCCTGGTAAGGAATTCGGTGAGTTATTGAGTTCAGGTGTTTGATGTTCATTAGATGTACTAGAAGGGCCATCCCTACAAGGGATGGCCTAAAAACTTGCCGTTACAGACAGCGCGATGAACCTTATCATAAGTAGTGGCAAGTTTTCTTGGGAGATCTTGCAAGAGTCTGTATTGGCATTATATCGACTTTAGGAGTAGGATGGGGCACGCTCCGATAGAAACGATGCGCAAACAGGCTTCTGGGGGCTTTGCTTTGGAAAAGCGGCTTCTGTATTTAAGTCGGACTTCCTACTAATTTGCTTATGTTACAAAAATGTTTATCAGATCTTTAGAATGATTCTCTATGCTGTACTCTATGAGGGGGAGTACGATAATGAGAACAAGATGGAAGACCGTAAAGAAAATGCTGAAGCAACTGACATTAGCTGCTATCGGCCTGCTTATTGTAGGGACCTTGGCCATTTATTTGAACCACCAGTATCAGCTGCGCGAGGAGTCGGGACTGTTTGCAGGCGAAGGGCAAAGAGTAAGGGTAAACAACCATGAGCTTAATGTATATAATGAGGGCAGTGGCGAGGACACCTATGTGTTCATGGCCGGTTCTGGTACTGCCTCGCCAATGTATGAGCTTAAAGGGCTTTACAGCAAATTCTCGGCAGACCACAAAATCGCGGTCATTGAAAGAGCAGGGTACGGGTATAGCGAGATCGCTGGTGACGATAGAGATCTGGATACGATCCTCGAACAATCAAGGGAAGCGCTGCATGGAAGCGGCAACAAACCGCCCTATATTCTGGTGCCGCACTCTTTGTCAGGACTGGAAGCGATCTATTGGGCGCAGAAATATCCGCATGAGATTAAAGCAATCATTGCCCTGGATATTGGTCTTCCCGAAGAATACGTGGAGCACCCGTGGGGAAGGCTGGACAAGCTGTTCATGCGAGGCATGAATGTGTTGACGCGCCTGGGTTTTCAGCGTTTGTCGCCTTATATGACCTATGATCCCGAGATCATCCGGCAGACCTTTCTGACCGAAGGGGAGAAGCGGAAATTCAAAGCGATTTCTTATAAGCAGGCTTTCAATGAAGATATGATGCGGGAACTCCTAAACGCAGCGACCAATGCTGGACGATCACTGAAGTTACTTTTTCCTAAGGGAACACCGATCCTGTTTCTATCCGCCTATACGGAAGAGAATCAGGATTCGAAATATACTCTCCAAAAGGAAGAGCACTATCAAGTAATCGCCGGACAGTTGGATGTTGCGGAGGTAGTTCGGGTAAAAGGTAAGCACTCTCTCTATTTGTACGCACCAGATGAAATCTTCCAGCTTGCGGAGAATTTCATGGACAGACTGTAAATCAGACAAGCAGAAAGGCTGCATGATGAAGGAATACAACCTGCTCATTATAGAAGACGACCACATAATCGGCTCATTGCTAGAGAAAATATTACAGCGCGAAGGGTATAAGGTGCACTGGAAAACAGACGGCAAAGACATGCTAGAGATTATTAAACACATAGATCTGGTCATTATGGATGTGATGCTGCCAGATGGGGACGGGTATCTGTTGACCCGCATGCTCAAGAATCAGGGACTTCCTATCCCCGTTATTTTCCTATCTGCCCGGGGTGATATGGACAGCAAGCTTCAAGGACTGGAGATCGGAGACGAGTATATGGTCAAACCGTTCGATCCTAGGGAACTATTGCTCCGGATACGGAAAATGCTGGACTGCACTTACGGTACCTTTGTTCAGATATTGCATCTGCATATCGACGTGGAGCGGAAAAGGGTGTTCAACGGCAGCCTCCACCAAGAGGTGCTCTTTACTGCGACGGAGCGTAAGCTGTTCTTCTATCTGTACGAGAACCGGGGTCGCATCCTGTCCAAAGAGCATTTTCTCGAATACGCATGGCAATTGGAAGACCGCAATCCGAATCTGATCCCGGTGCATATAAAGAAAGTAAGGGCGAAAATTCAGGATGAACTGGGCGAGATTATTGAGACTATATACGGAGAAGGGTATCGACTGAATACCTATTTTAAATCATGACGTTAAAGACTAAATTCCGGCTGCTGCTGGTATCCGCGCTCGTCACGGTGCCGGTTATAATGCTGGTGGTAGGCGTGCTTGTTTCGCTAGTGTACGATGCGGTGTTTAAGACAGCTAATGGGGGGATACCTTTTTACGCTTCTTTTGCTTACCCAGTGATGCTCGGCCTCTTCTTGTGCTCACTGCTGCTAATTGCTCTCTTGTTCTCAAGGTCCATTCACTCCCTGCTGAAACGAATTAATTTGCTCAATCAGACGGTGCGGGAGCTCGCGAGCGACGAGAAGATTCCGGATACGCTGAGCGTTTACAACAGGGATGAAATTGGAGACTTGATCCGGTCGGTGAATCTGTTAATTGAACGTACGACTTATCGGGAGCTTCAGCTCCGCGAGCAGGAAGAACTTAACAAGGAGATGATGAACAAGCTGCGACATGATATTAACACTCCACTAACCGCGATGCGTCTGCAGCTGTTTGATCTGGAAATCGAGAATCCAGAGCATGCCAACTTAACGTGGTCAATGTCCCGGCAGATTCAGTACATCTCGGAATTGACGACTGAATTCAGATTTCACTCCGCCAGCGCGCCGGAAAGCTCGTATATCTTGAAGGACCGGGTGAATTTGCATGAATTACTTGAGACAATGGTGAAAAAGTGGGCTTATCTCTACAGCGTTCAGAGTATGAATCTGCAGTATGCATGCTTGAACCGGGAGCTGAACTGGACAAGCAACGTCCTGTGGCTGCAGCGGCTTTTCGATAATATTTTTCAGAATGCGCTCAGACATTCAAACGCGAGTATAGTCAAGGTAACGATTAAAGACAATATGGTGACGATCCGCGATAACGGAACAGGATTTGATGTACATGGCAGCCATTCCGGTCTTGGTCTGAAGATCATTGAGGACCTGTCCCAGGTCCTGCACATAGCTTACACGTTGCAATCCGACGGGAGCGGAACACTGTACCGGTTCACGGCGGAAGCTTTTTAAAAACATATCGTTTGCTATTCATCATTCTTATATCTAGCTTCTATATCCTAATTTTTTGAAAAAAACCATTGTCTATCGTATTGATCTGACATATGATATATTCCGATATTGGAGGGAGAGGCGAACATGAAAAATAGGATAGAAACATTTAGAGGCTCCGAGCATTTTCGGTTGAATCACATCGCAGATAGTGCAATTGCAGCGATTGCGATTCCAGGTACCGGTTCTTTGGGAAATGCAGCAATCATTGATCTGGGTGATATAACTGTTGTCGTGGACACCTTCTCGACCATACAAGCTGCTGAGGATTTGAAAGCAGCCGCAGAGTATCTTACGGGAAACCCTGTATCCTATGTAATAAATACGCATTGGCATAGTGACCATACCTCTGGAAATCAAGTGTTCATCCCTACGGCTCAAATTATTTCGACATCAACGACTCGTGAGATTATGGATTCTTTTTCCAGAGATAGGTTAACGAAATATAAGGAAAATATGGATGAAATGTATCAGGCTATCGACGAACATGAAGTGCAAATACAACAAGAGACGGATGAAAAGTTAAAAAAGGAAATGGCATGGGAAAATGCTAGTGACCGTGAGTTTATGAAGATGCTCCCCGATCTGGTACATTCGCTGCCGACGATAACTTTTGATCAACAGATGACCATACATGGCAGTAATCGTAGCATTCAACTCATCACATTTGGCGGAGGTCACACGCAATGTGATGCAATCGTGTACATCCCTGAAGATAAAATAGTCGTGATCGGGGATCTGGTGCTTTCAAAACATCACCCGGTTTTAACGCATGCCAATCCTCAGGAATGGCTGAATATTTTGGAGCAGGTTGAACTGCTTGATGTTGAAATTATCGTACCAGGACATGGCGAAGTATGCTCTTTACACGAACTTCACGAGGTGAAGGGGTACATAACCGATATGATGGAAATAGTGACAAAAGCCGTTCAAAGTAATAAAAGCATTGATGAGATTGAAGTACCGAAAGAGTATCATGACTGGTATTTTACTACATATTTTAAAACGAATTTGAGTAAAGTGCATGCGATGATCACTAAATTAGAGGATTAACGAAGAGTATTTAGGGCAGAACTGTTTTTGAGTTAAGAAATAAAGAGCAGATCTTATGAATGATCGTTTCTTTAAAACTTGCCGCTTCAGACAGCCCGGAGAACCTTCCTACTAGTAGCGGCAAGTTTTTGTGACAGCATTAAGTTTCAAGGAGGGCAGCCGATGAACAAAACAGACCGTTTACTAGCCATCGTTCTGGAGCTGCAAAGCAGAGAAGTGGTACGGGGAGAAGATTTGGCGGACCTATTCGAAACCAGCGTGCGGACTATCTATCGTGACATTCAGGCGCTTAGTGAAGCGGGCGTGCCGATTATAGGTGCCCCAGGCACAGGATATTCTTTGATGACAGGTTATTTCCTGCCGCCGATCAGTTTCACGGTAGAAGAAGCCGTGACCTTGCTTATCGGAACGGATTTTATCGAGCAACGATTTGATGATGAGTATCGTGTCAGGGCTCAAGCCGCTCGGAGGAAAATCGAGGCCACTTTATCGGAGAGCGTTCGCAATGAGACCTCTCGTGTGCGCAAAGCGCTGCGCTTGCTCACTCCTGGTAAACGGGTCACGCTGTCAAAAGAAAGGGAATATTTCGGAAAGATCCGCCTGGCGATATTAGAGGAACGAAAGATCAGCTTTCATTATTCGAAAGGGATTGGGGATTCCAAGGGGAATCACCATAGTGAGCGTACCGTCGCTCCTTATGGTCTGGTATTCGTTGAAGGAGCTTGGATGCTCGTGGCCCGTTGCGATCTGCGCGAAGACATCCGCCATTTCCGTTTGTCCCGCATGACCGAGCTTATCGATCTGGAAGAATGCTTCGATCTACCGGCGCATTTTAACTTAAAGGAGTATACCCCTCCGGATGATCGCCACTTGCGAGTTCGCCTTCGATTTAACCATGACATCGCAGATAAGGTGAAGGAATCGAACTATCATTACATAGAAGATATGGAAGAGCATCAAGATGGATTGCATGTGGTCTTACGTGTTCGTCAACTGGATGAACTGCTGCAATGGGTGCTTGGCTGGGGAGCGGGTGTGATCGTGTTGGAACCTGAATCATTCCGAAATAGGATTACTGAGGAAGCTACAAAAATGTTACAGCGCTACTGACATAACGTTGTCAGTAGCGCTGTTTTATAATTGGGTACGTAAAGTCGCTGGTTCTGGTCCGCGATCTGTTACGGTATTGTTTCATTTATTACTAGGAAGGATGATATCTTGTGAATTTTGCTTCTGTACGCATCATTACCGACGACGTGGATCGTCTCGTCGAGTTTTATGAGAAAGTCTTGGGTGTTTCGGCGGAGCGCCCCGCGCCCGTTTTTGCCGAACTCGTTGTGCCATCATGCACCCTGGCAATCGGCCACTCCCAGACGGCGGGGCTATTCGGCGCTGGTTCGGTAGTGGCGGCTAACAATCGCACTGTCATTATCGAGTTCCGCGTTGACAATGTTGAAGCCGAATACGTGCGCTTAAAGCCAATTGTTGAAGAATGGGTACAGGAACCGACCACGATGCCGTGGGGAAACCGTTCTATGCTTTTCCGCGATCCTGACTGCAACCTCGTTAACCTCTTCGAGCCGGTGACCGAGGAAGCGATCAAACGGTTCAGCGGTAGGCGTTAAGAACCAGAGATTTTTGTAGTATAGACTTTGCCCCCCTCAAAACTTTTTAATATTTAAGGGGGCAAAGCATATCTGAACCAAACAAACGACGAAATCCGTAATAATTTTTCAGCCTGTGTGGATGTAAATCAACTATCGGATCAATTCTGTCTTTCTTACGACAGCATTAAAAAAACGTTTAGTCAAAAAATAACCTCTTATAGTCACGTAGGGAATAATCCCTCGTGACTATTTTCTTTTCTTTAGAAAAAAGGAAGTACGTTAATAAGCAGTACAAAGTTCAGGAAGTCATTTTATCATCACCTCTCTTGATTCATGTGGCCTTAATTTATCCGATAGGTAAACGTAAAGTCGCTGGATACGGATTCGAGCTATATCCGGAAGGAATCTACGACTGGTCAGATGATAGTTTGATTCAGGAGATACGATTGCACTGGGTCATCAAGTAAAAGAGCCGTTCTCAGATAAGGCATTTCCATCGACCGACTATGAGTTCATTTTGGAGCGTTACGACACTATTAAATTCCGACATATGCTATAGTAAGAGTGAGGTTTCCTTGGGAAATGAAAAAGTAATTTGTATATTGAACATTTGAGGGAACAGTCTTTTTGGAAAAGGGAGAGGAACCAATGTCGCAATCATTTATCTTTGATATGGATGGAACACTATTTCAAACAGATAAGATTTTAGAAATATCTCTTAATGATGCTTTTAACCGTTTACGGTCGCTAAATAAATGGGCTACAGCAACGCCTATTGATAAATACCGTGAAATAATGGGTGTACCTTTACCAAAAGTATGGGAAGCCTTGCTACCTGATCATTCCATTGAAGAAAGAGAGCAAACGGATGCTTTTTTTTTGGAAAGATTAATTGAAAATATTAAAAGTGGGAAAGGCGCTTTATATCCTAATGTAAAAGAAGTGTTCAGTTATTTAAAAGAGAATAATTGTTCAATTTATATAGCGAGTAATGGTTTGACGGAATACTTAAAAGCCATCATCAGTTATTTTAATTTGGATCATTGGGTGACTGAAGCATTTAGTATCCAACAAATCGAATCGCTGAATAAATCAGACTTAGTTCGGATTGTTATTGAAAAATATGGTATTACCAATGGGGCAGTAGTAGGTGACCGCCTATCAGATATAAATGCGGCTAAAGATAATGGTTTAGTTGCAATCGGATGTAATTTTGATTTTGCACAAGAAAATGAACTTGCCCAGGCTGACTTCGTAATCGATGACTTAATTGAATTAAAGACGATTTTGCATAATTTGAATGGTTTAGACCCTAGTCGTGATGGTGTCACTAAACGCTGAGTGGAGTTTTAGATTGAAACGGGATTTAGACTCCGATTATAGTCAATAACAGCAAATGTACTACAGAAAACCATTCCATACGTCAGGAGTGGTTTCTTTTTATTTGTTTATGTGAAATTTTGTGTTAATAACTGTCCTTTATGTTTAAGTATATTATGGTGAACCGTATCCAAAACGATGACGAAAAATTCAGGTGAAAAGTATAGCATATATCAATGTGAATTCACCTTAGTTAAAAGAACTGAAGGAGGTCATTTTGTGGGAAGATCATTTGCTAATTTACATATTAAGTCGAATAACCTTGAGAAGACGATCGATGCACTAAGAGAGCTAAGCCACGGGCATACCGGAGTATTAGGTGGAAAAGAAGCTCAGGAGCCCAAAATTGTCATGTATGTTAGCAAAAGCAACGAGAACTGGGTCAGCGTTCTCCATGATTATTTTGTATGGGGTACGGTGAAGGAGGTTGGCAAAACGCTGTCCCAGCTTATCAGGGAGCCAATCATGACCGGCGGGTACATAAATGAGGAAATATTCGAGTTGTCGATTTTTGCCGATGGAGAGATTCAAGCCGAGAGAACCTTTTGTGAACAGTGGACAAGAGAAGAATACGAGCAGCTCAAAGAAGAACGTCTTAATGATGACTACCTTAGAGAAGTGCTGGGTATCGACAATGAGACTCTGACCGATCTCATCAGTATTACTAGCCCTGAACAAGCCGTTAATAAGCTGTCGGAGCTCGCAGGATTGACTTTGTGGAGCGATTCGGAGTGGATACCGTACGAAGAAACGCTCAGAGAGCAATTTGAAAAATATGAATTTTAAAAATACATAGTGTATCGGCATGGCTCCTTGCATTAGACGGAGATGATACAGTGGCTTGAAGTTTGTCCCAAGGAGGCATTGATGAAGCTGGATTTCTTATTAGATACACATGGAACATGCGTCGGTCAATTGAGAGATGAACTGTTGCCTTTGGAGGAATTAGCAGAGACTTGGGAGTTTCCGTATGATATTCATTTTGTATTGCGTATTTTACCTGAAAGTTACGGCCGAAAAATATTTAGACGTTTTGATAGCAGGGATCACGCTTTATATTTAGACATCAGCATCGTCTATGAGCAGTATCAACGGATGTCTAAAAGTGAACAACGCGAAGCTTTAGGTATCTTTCTCTATGAGTATCTGCTGGAGTCTATTGCGAAATATAAAAAGCACGCAGATAAGGAAACACAAGATCAATTATCGATCCGGGTAAAAAATTGGATGTTAGAAAACAATTGGTTGGATGGAAAGATCAATAGAGCAAGGACGCTACTAGCGCAGGATGTGGGACTTTATGAGGTCAGCCGGCAATTGCAAATGCTATTAGAAGAAGTGGAGTATATCCTTCTCCGTATGCATGACTATGAGCCAACTGAAGCTCATCCGGACAACATCGCAGCTGAGAAAGCCCCGCCGTATCAATTGTAGAAGGCATATGGATAGAGATCCATAGTGACGAATCCGATATTTAAAATGAAAAGTGGGCGATGATCAAACCCCGATGCAAGAAATAGAGAAGCTGGCAGCAGAGATCGCCGGCGGCACGCCGGGATCAACGATTGCGCCGCGAGAGTCTGTTTGCGTCCTGGTGAAAGTCATGCCGCCGGATGAGATTAACACTGAAATCACCCTGCGTTTGAACCGGGCGGATTCTTCGGCTATGCAAGCATGGTTGGCGGAAGCAGCAGAATAAGGGGGCATTAAAGGAGATCAAGCTATGAAAGATTCGTTAATGGAGAGATTAAGGATTTTTCTACATAAGGAAGATAATAGAACACTAGTAGGCATTCCGGCAGTCAAGAGAAAATTAGCAAGGCCCAGCAGGTGCTGAAAGTAACCTTTCATGAGGAGTACTTACAATTTATCAGCATGTTTGGGGGAGCATATGCGGGTCTTGCGATATATGCCTTCTCTAATGGCTCTAGTCTCGGAAATGAAACGGTTGTCGATTTGACGCTGGGATTCCGGGAGCAATTCAAGGAACCTCCTTTTGAAGAAGTTTTACGAACCAGTTTTGTCATTTCCATGGATGGATCGGGTGATCCAATTTTCATCAATCCGGCAGGTGAGGTTTTTATTGGTCATCACGATAACGGGGAGATCAAGTTGTTAGCGAATTCATTCGCGGAGCTGATTGAGGAAAATTTTTATGAATGGTGATCGCGTCAGGTCTTCATTTACGTGCAACAAGCATTTTTGACTCCCTAAAAGGGTGGTGAAGTAATTGAGTGGATTAAAACACAGCGGATTCTATAAACTTAAATTTTTTATAACACCAGAGGAATTTAAAGATGTTTTAAAACTTTTCGAGCAGCAGCAAGTACAATTTAGTCATACTAATTATGCCCGGACAAAACATGACCACGCACAAGTGTATGAGGCTTATAAAAAGTTCTACCAGTATTTCATAACGCAAGCAAAGCCCGATTACTACCCGTTCTTTGTATATTCTATTTCTTTTACTGCTGGTAATGAAAGTTCTGGTTTTTTTGCCAGAAATGAGAGTCTCAGATTTCCATATCGCGAGCAGTGGGCAGAAGATGAACTGCCATACATCATGTTGTCCTTACCGAAAGGTTTTCAAATGGAGTTGGAGGACGAAAAAGGGAAGTATTATATATACGAGGATATTCGGGAACATCAGCCATTAACGTATACGTTTTTTAACGAAGTAGCAGACAATATTAAAATAATCACAACGCCGCTTCGTTTTTTGGCGCATACGGCGGATGGTTTGAAAGAGCAAAAACCGCCGGTTCGCATAAGCAAAAATGCGGTAAATGACATAATGAACTCTTGGATTTTCAAAAAATATAAACTTGTTATGAATCACAGGTAATCATAGACTTCTGCTTCATGCCAAAAAGGAGGTTACGAATGCGCAAGAAATGGAAAAGAAGGATTCTGATCAATGATCCTGTTGTACTAGACCCGGTGCAGATCAAGCAGGATTTGCTAGGTGGTAACCAAGTGATTGTCCAGTTCTCCCACCCGGATTTTTATGGCTCTATCTTGGAGGAAGTCGATGAGCTTTGCGCGACTTTGGATGAGAATTTCGGAGTGCGTTTCTACGGGCATTATTCTCTTTCATTTGATGGTGACACGCTTTTGCGGATTCCCCATGTCAAGATGCTGCATCTTAATAGTCTCACTCAGGCACATAATACCGATACGTTGGCTACGCTGGAACACTTGTACAGTTTGCACATGGGCATATATGAGCTGGAGAACTCGGATATTCTGGGAATAGACTCTCTACGGTCGTTAAGAGAATTAACGATTATTTCGGAGAAAAAGAACCTTAATCTGCTATATTTAAAAGAGTTCTCTCATCTAGAACAATTGCATGTTGGGGGTAAGGTGAAAAACCTGGATGCGGTAGGCCATCTGGAACACTTGAATTCCCTCGCGCTGCATTCGATTAGCAAATCACCCTTGCATTTTATTAACCAATTAAAGAAGTTGAAGCATTTGCGCATTCTTCTTGGAGGCCGGGAGCATATTCAGGAAATCGAAGAGAATGAGATCGACGACATGGAGATCGTTAGAGTCCGTGGATTCCATGACCTGAGCAATATTACTAAATTCAAAGCATTAACAAGGCTCGTAATTGAGGATCAAATTCAACTGCAAGAAATCAGATTTGACCGGGAGATGGAAGCGCTGGAGGAGCTAACTATATCAAATTGTAAAGGCTTGACTTCTTTGTTGAAAATGAAGCACCTGCCTACGCTGCACAAGCTCCGCATTTTTAAAACAGCCCTCGATTATGATTCCTTTATCCATCAAGAGCTTCCAAGTGCTTTAACCGAATTTGAATTCGCGACCTCCAAAAGCAAAGTTGATCAAGAAATAGAAGAATCCTTATTAAAGCTGGGTTTTCAAAAATGGAGCATAACTTGATAGGGGGATTACATAAATGTCAAATGATAACCAGGTGCGTCCCTCTGCTGGCTCCGTTAGAGAAGTTGGTCGTTATCCAATCGACCTGACAGGTCCTCGCAGTCACACTCTTGTCATTCAGCCCGGTGTGGGCAGCCTGTCTATTGGACCACCGCAATTGGGGAAAAAAGCAGATCTTCACGTCGCACCAGACGCGCTCATCGATTGGACCGTATTCGATGCCTTTGCTACACCTGCAGGCTCGCCCTGGCCGCGGTTTCTGCACTATACAGGCAGTGATGCGGGCTTCTTGGATTGGGCACAGCAACGTCCCATTGAAGAGATGACCTGGTCTCCGGTCCTGTCTGCTGATACGGTGGTAGACGCCAGCCAGTCCATTTTGCATGGCTTACATATCGAGCTGGGCCAGTCCGGCGAGCGCCTGACCCTGAGGCTTCCGCAGAGACCCTTCCGCCTCAACGTGTCTGGCGATCTATCACGCTTCTTGGCTACTGGCAATCTGCCGACTTCACTGACACTCGCGCCGCATACCGGCCGACGCAAGAATGATCCTCCTTTTATACTGCCGGAACTCGGTGAATTGCACCAGGTGACGAGCCTTATGCTGCACAACGCGCCGCTGGGACAGCCCATCTCGCTGGGCTGTCTAGAGCGGTTCCCAAATCTTGACTCACTGAGTTTGTGGGGGAACTTCTGCGACATGGACTCGTTGGCTCGTCATACCGGGTTAACGAATCTGGAGCTGCGCTTCATGCCTGATCTGGCGGACTTACCCTCCTTGGACACGTGGCCGTTGCTTGACAGATTTATCGCCTACAATGTGGAAGAGACTGTAGGCAAGCGCCTAAGGCAGCAAATGAAAGCACGCGCTAAAACCCGCCCGTGGACCGGTCATGCTTCAGTGAGCCAATTGCGAAAGCCTGAATGGTGGATGACCGAGTTCGGTCGGCCGTTCTCGTCCTGGCCTAAACGTCAGGCCAAGCTGGCTAATGAAGCATACAACATTGCACAGGCAACCTTGGCCCAGGCCCGCAGCTTTGCCGATGCTGAGGCGGCTATTACGGCTTTCACCATGCGCTTCAATACCCTCAAAGGTATCGAAACTACCGAAAGAGAAGACCTTGGCGAAGCAGTATGGCAACTCAGCCAGTCCAATCATCTGATTGGTCAGCCTATAACGGAAGAGATGGCGCAAGGCTGGTTTGACGCAGCCCGCGATTACTGATTTGAAAGTATTCATGAATGGGTATTTGAAACAGTGAATCACTAATTGGCAAAGGAGTGTTGACCTGTGGTCACCGTTTATGAGGAACGGCGGAAAGGAGCTGTAGCGGAATCGATCGAACATACTGAGGCATCGTTAGCCTTGAGCTTATTGAATCTATGCTTCACCAATTATTGTTAAATACATCTGCTGAAGTGGGAAGTGAGTGATAAGTAAGATTCGATCTGCTTGGGGTATGTCGTAACAAAGAGGGTGCATACACTGGAGGCTTACCATGAGTTTAACAAGGCCCTGAGATACTTGGATGCAGCGAAAATGGAGCAGGGCGAGCATTGTTTGAAAAAAGCAATAGAAACAGCGAAGATCGCTGGTGACAACGCCGTTTTCATACGGGCGGTGATCTGCTACGGTGACTTATTGTCAGAGACGGGGAGGCTCGAACCTGCCGCCGAATGGCTAAAGCTGGCCCTTGAAGAAGCTGCTTCTATGAACTTGGATACGGAAGTACTGAATTTTGAGCTTGGTCGTGCCCGGGTGATTTTGGCTCAATTAGAGGCGAAATAAGGAAACTGGAGGAGAATTCATGTACATAGTATCTCAGCAAAATCCGCTGTCTGAGGCCCAAAACCAAGTGCTCGCGAAGGAAGATGCCGCTATTTATCCCCAAGGCTACCTCCTGTTTTTACGGCGATTCGGCGAAGGGACTTACAGAGGATGGATGAATGTCCAACTGCCTGATTCGGAGGTGCTACAAGCTTTTGCCGAGTATGGGTTGTGGGAGTTTGACGACGACAGCCCCATTCGTGAACAACAGATCGGCGAGTGCATCGCTATAGGTACGACGGTGGACGGTGACTTTCTGGCGGTACATCCCGAGACGGCTGGGCTGCTCTGGCTGCCTCGGCATGCGGAGCACATAAAGGCCATTTTGCTGCAGGCACGGGAGCAGGAGGACGAGAAGACGTATGCCTTGGTACTGGACGACATATACCGTCAGGTTTATGGACGGAGCCTAGAGGAAGAAGTCTATTATGAACCGTGGACGGCCACTCGGAGTCATCTTTTTTTGCGATTGCCACCAGGACAGAACCAGCCTTCACTGCCCGAACTAGCTAGGGTGTGTCAAGCGGATTTTCCGCCGGATATGTCCATTGAGACTCCTTATGCCTGCTTCCTGTTCTATCGGCAACTGGGTGGCTATGTACGATTGAATTATGCTTATCAACAAGAAGTGGCCATCTTCTATGAACAGGATGCTCAACAGACGTTTGCTGTTATGAAGCAATGGCTCTTGTCGATAGGGTGCGAAACGATTACATAAGATTATGAAGCAGGAGTGGTGTGAATGATCGTCCTGAAAGATATCGGGAGATTCGAGGAATTGCCAGAAAGGGCGATGCATATATACGAAGGAAATATTCCGGCTTTACAGGCTGCACTCGCATCAGGTTGGAATATTGAAGAGAGCATCGTACTTAGCAAACATATCACCGTTAGTCCATTAGATCTGGCACTGATATCGCAGCAAAAGGAGGTTGTGAAGCTGCTGGTAGAGCATGGCGCCAACCTGAATGTCCATCATAATCCATCTTTTTTGCGAGCCGTTCGCTATTGCAAGGAGGATGCCGTTCGTTACCTTGTTACGCAGGGAGCCAAGATGGACAAGCTCAACCGAACAGGGGCAGGTGCATATTCACAGGCCTATTATGGCAATAAAAAGAACATTCCCCTTATTCATGAGCTGGGATTAGATATCAAGCTGCATGGTGGTGCTGTATTGCGTCAAGCGGTGACAGACCATGACTATAAGACACTCACATATTTACTAGATCAGGGAGTAGACGTCAATTATAATAAACCGGATATGGTCTATCCTTATGAAGCAACTCCGTTAACCGTGGCGGCGCGAATGGGGGCTATGGACATGGTCAAATTTCTGATCGAACACGGCGCGGATGTTACTTTGGCTGAAAAAGATGGTGAGCGGCCGTATACGATTGCGGTCACCAATAAGCATGCCGTTTTGGCGGATTATCTGAAATCGCTGGAACCGGTCAACTTTCATAATGTGGCGAACAAGAAGCATGAGCTTAAAAAGTATAAATTAACAGATGAACTGCTCAGCTTTCTTACAGAAGATAACCTGCGTCTTGAGCTTGAGCAAAATGAATACGACATCGGGTATATCGACTTTTTTACATTGACCGATACGATTCAGATGAAAGTAGGAAGGCAAAAGCTGCTGCGTCTTTCCGCCGACATTGACAATTACTCTGGTCTGCAGCTGCTCTGGAATCCAAAGAAAGGAGGTTTAGTAGGCTGTTATGACATGGAACACCAGGTCTATGCTGATTTATGCACCTTTACAGAGTTCCTCGCGCACCCTGAATTGCACCTCATAAAGTTTCTTGAGGGAGAGTTGTCCGATGACTAATGAAAATCAAATGAACATTTAACCCAGAGAACAGACAGTATTCTTTTACTCGGGCATTTGGCCCCAAATTCTATCTAAAATAGTATCTTTGCTTGAGCGTTAGAAGAACTTCAAAGCTGCCCATTTATCCAGCACATACTCATACTGCGTAATAACCCATCTGATAGAATCAGAATTATTTTTTACATAATATATTCTATCGGGATGAGCATATCGAGGGTATTTACCAGCATTGCAGAGGGGTCATTCCTGACGAGCATATGCCGCAGCTGATTGTCTTAAACCATCCGCATGACGACTATATGAACGGCCTAATTGCGGTTACGCTGGAGAGCCTTAGTTATAATCTGCAGCTTGTCGAGAAGAGACGTTAAGCAGAAAAATCATTGAAAAAGCGACTTGCTCCCGGCATGACCGGGGCAGGTCGCTATTTTTTTCTGAGTATTTCTATTCAACTTAATATTATTTGTGTATATGAAGGGGAGGTGCAAGCAGCCAGCCTTTTTTCTTATTCATATGTAGGATCTTGATGCCGATCGCTGCTTTGGTGGCATGATATTTAGCGAACAACGCACCGATATCTTCACGGATAGACTGGCCCATAATCGTACTGCATCCCACTAGTCCGGCAGCGTTATCCGCGCCAATCTTGGCTGCAATCTCCATATCGCTATACCGGGCCCCTGCAGGAATGTCTTCCAGTTTAACCTCCGGTCTGTCTGGAAGCGAAGGGGCGGGTGTGATGCCGACCTCCTTCAGCAATTCATCGCATTCGCTGCTTTCTAATTCAGCCTGATTGATTAGATCACCCAGTACGCTTTTAAGATCATCATCTCCAGCATGATTCTGAAACAACCGGTAGAGCGAGATAAGCCCTTTCGCTGCCGTTGAATTTATCCATATGCTGAAAATCTCCCCGTAATGCATCGGCTCATCCTTGGAAGCGCCACCCAAAATTCCGTTCATTACAATCCCCTTCTCTATGTTCGGCATGTTCTGGAACTAGTATGGGATATATACAAGGAAAATATTCCTGATTATTGATTTAGTCTCTAGTAGCATATGTCTTTATCTGAGTTCCAGCCGTTTCATCGGTAACGGATAAGTGTGGTATAATTTCAAGGATGCGCCGATCCTGTCGCCGCAGCTTTTCACTTGAAAGGAGGTGATAACGATGAGTACCATTCATATGCTGACCGGAATTCCCGGCAGTGGTAAGAGCACGTATGCGAAGCAGCTCTGCCGCAGCGAACGGGCTGTGCTAGTAGCTACGGATGAGATCCGAGAGCGGCTGTTCGGTAGCGAATCCAAGCAGAAGAACAACTATCTGGTGTTTGATACGGCTTTTGCAGAGATAGAGCAGATGCTGGCTAGCGGCCGAAATGTTGTTTTTGATGCTACGAATATTGACCGGGGACGTAGACTGAAGTTCCTGAAGCGATTCAGCGAGTTCCCTGTAGAATGCCACGTCTGCGATGCTCCTTACGAACTGGCCCTTGCGCGGAACAAGCTGCGGAAGCGTCGTCTGAATGAGGGAATCCTTATTAAATACGCCAAGAACTTTGCGTTTCCGGTGCCAGGCGAAGGCTTCTCTGCCTTGCATATTGTACATGCTGAAGCTGATTCCGGGATCGTGCGTGAGGAACTGGAACAACTGCTAGCAGCCGGCCCGGGACATGACGAGCTGTTTCGCTATCTGTCTGCATCCCCTTATTTTGCATTGATGGTGGGATTTGATCAGGGAAACCCTTACCATTCCAAGACGTTGTCTGAGCATACCTATAGTGTGCTGGAATATATCAACGAATGCTATGAGGGAGAACATTTGCTGGCAATGCAGCTGGCAGCGCTGTTTCATGATACAGGCAAACCGCTCTGTAAGGTGTGGAAGCAGACCCGGGAGTATTACTCTTACTTCGGTCATGAACATGTCTCCGCGATCATTGCTTGTCATCTGCTGAAAGCGCTGGGTTACGATGACGATTTTGTCCTACATGTCGTCTATTTGGTCAGCTTCCATATGGAGATTCTGCACGGCGGCGACGCAGGAGCTTCGAATATTTATCATCTGCTGGGCGGCGAGCTGCTGGCCGAGTTGTATTTTTTCGCTGAAGCTGATAGCTTTGGCAAGTAAAGAGGTGAACAATCATGAAAGTAAAATATCCGAAGACGATGCACCTGCCCTGGTCGAGAGGGTACACCGATGATGACAAGATTCTGCGGAACACCGAGCATTTCAAGGGCCGAGAAGTGGTCATTACGGAGAAAATGGATGGGGAGAACACCACGATGTATAGTGACTTCATTCACGCCCGTTCGCTAGATAGCAAGGATCATCCGTCACGGCATGTTGTTAAGACGCTGCATGGTGGTATCAAGTATCTGATTCCCGAGGACTATCGATTATGCGGGGAAAATATCTATGCCAAGCATTCGTTGTACTATTCGGCGCTGCCTTCCTATTTTATGCTCTTTTCTGTGTGGGATCACAGTAACCAATGTTTGGCTTGGGAGGAAACTGAAGTATGGGCGGAGCGTCTAGGGCTGGTAACTGTCCCGGTACTGTATAGAGGGATTTGGAACGAGGAAGCAGCAAAGGCTTGTTATACCAAGCAATCGAATTGCGGGGGAGAGCAGGAAGGGTATGTCGTGCGGCTGGCTGACGCTTTTGCGTATGAGGATTTTAAATATAGTGTCGCCAAATTCGTTCGTAAAAATCATGTCCAGACCGATGACCACTGGCTCAGCAAGCCAGTTGAGCCCAATCTATTGCTACCTCGTTAATCAGACGTAACGAAGAAGATATCATTTACATTTTAGAAAAGGGGTGTTGATCATGTAATCAGTAACGTAAGATCTTATTAAACAGTAGATGCAGTTCCTGGTTCATACCGAAAGTTCTCCGATTTTAACTCTAATTAATAGCTGTATATACATATACTCCACCTCATTTAATCTTCATTTCTATAAAATTCCAATTGAATATGAAAAAGGAGCGTCCACCGTCAGAATGACTCTTGTGGGACAGCTCCATTACCTTCCTATTCCTTCAAAGCATTATCAATCGCCTTAGTAAGACCCTCATAAGAAGAATCGGGCAGTAGCACCCCATTCACCATGAACTTGGGCGTGCCGTTAACTCCGTAGGCGCCGGCAATTTTGAAGTCCTCTTTTACATCGAACATGTAGGTATGATTCTTGACATCCTGCTCGAACCGAGCGTAATCAATGCCGTCGATGTTATCCTTGACGAACTTCAGGATGAACTTCTCGGTGGCCCAAATCTTGCTCTCATCGCCTTGATTGGCGTACAGCTTGTGAACGTATTCCCAGAACTTCTCGTTGCTCTGACTATAGATAGCCTCACCTGCGCTCGCGGCCAGATAGGAGTCTCGGTCAATAAAAGCAAAGTTCATGAAGAAAAACTCCGCCTTACCGGTATCTACATAGTCCTTGATGAAAGTGTCAAGATACTGCTCGGTCCATTTTTTGCAAGCAGGGCATTTGAAATCCGCAAATTCTATCACTTTGACTTTGGCCGTGCTGCTGCCCAGATGGGGCTGCTTCTCATATTTTAAACCGTCAACCACAATCTTGCCTTTAACCTCAGTGTAATTAGGCAAGCTATCGAGCTCGGAAGTGCCGCTCTTACTGGTGAAGAAGAAGGTAATTGCTGCAACCAGAACAACACCGATCACCGTCAAGAGCATGGGTAGCAATTTGTTGTTGGTATGTTTTAAATTTACTTGTTTATTCATTTCTGACTTCCTCCTGCACACTTGATCATTCACTGGTACAGTATAATCAAATCCGCTAATGGCAGCCTATGGCATTTCTAACACTATGTCGTGTTCATCTCCAGGATAGAGGGAGCGCAAACTAAAAAAAGGCTATTCCAAGCAGCCTATACATAGCTTTGGAACAGCCCATTTTTATGGAAAATATTTTATACGTGGATTTGAACCTTCTGCGCGGCGGAACGGATGACCGGAGGGACCTCGTAAATCGAAGAAATGGTCTTGACGGCCTGTTGCATTTCGCGCTGAAGCTCAATCATGTTGTAGAGCCATTCGTTCTGTTGTTTAAGATAAATACTGTTGATCCCGGCCGTTACGGCCGGCAGTACATCTGTACGCAGAGAGTTCCCGATCATCCAGGTCACTTTGCGGTCAAAGGCACCACTGGACAGGATGTTCTCTAATGCCTCGACATTTTTATGCTTGCGGATAAAGATACGGTCATCAAAATAAACGTCCAGCTTCATCTGTTCAATCTTGCGTTGCTGTATGGTATCGTCTCCACCTGTGTAGAGGTATAGATCATGACCTTCCTGTTTCAAGGTATCCAGCGTCTCGACCATGCCGGGGTAGGCTTCAATCTCTTGATCATAAACACTCATGCCCAGCTTCATCAGCTGCTGTTCTTCAAAAGCATCGGCTTTGCGTCCGAATTTGGTACAGAAGAAACGATAGGTCCCAATCAAAGATTTAGGGAAGTTATCACTGGCCAGTCCGCTTGAACTCACCGTTTCCACATCAATTTCAGCTTGCTTGCTTCGCACATCGCTGGTAGGAAGTCCATAATCCTGGAACCATTCTGCCATCAGCTCAAAATATTGTCCCAGAATGAGATCGAAGTATTTGTTGCAGTGGACGAGGGTATCGTCCAAATCGAAGATGACTTGTTGAGTCAAATATTTCACGCCACTCACTCCTTGTTCTGTATCTGTCTATTTCAGTCTTTGGTCTTTCGTCCATTCTATTATAAACGTATATAGGATTCCAGGAACATCTGCAGCTCGGAGGCTCCGTCCGGACGGATGCTGAAGCGTTCATTATGCTCGCCGCGCAGATGGATGCGTAGTAGACCAGCTACCCGCAGAATCATCAGATGATGCATAAGCATCTCCCGCGACTGGTTCAAGTCGGACTGTATCTCCCAGAGTGTCTTTGGCTCATGTGCTACATGCCGCAGCAATCTGAGCCTTGTGGGATTAGCTAAAGCTCGGGTCATGCGAAGCAGCACAGTAGGCGGCTCGTCCTCATTGTCTAGGGGCACGTCGACCGGATATTGAATAATGACCATAGTGTTATAGAAGCAATAGGTGTTGATCGGTCGATTGTGCACGGTAGGGAGCAGAACAATGGTCTGCAAATTCGGTAGTTCCTCAATAACGACGCCGCCAGAAGCATATTCAATCAGGGCGATGGGGTCCATTTTGCTCTGGAGCATTTTTTTCTCGGAGGCGTCTTCGATGAGCAGCGGCAGGATTTTATGCTCCACATGGCGGAAATATTGACTGTACCACAGCCGCAGCAGTGGGATGTAGCTGTCCTTGATACGCTGACATTCTTCCAGGGTTAAGCCCGTGATAAGCGGAGCCACCTGCCGGAAGCAATCCTCGAGCGGAGTGGATTCCAGATCATCCAGAAAGTTAAGCACCTTATCGGCTGGCCCAAGGCTGTAAGCCCAGGCATACAAGACATCGTAATCGTTGAATGGCCATTCAGCAGCTTGCATAATCTCCGCAGCCTGGTGCGGCGGAAAGCGGTTTTCCACATCATTGACCCAGTCAGGACCGATGTCCAGATTGGAAATCCATTTTCGCGTAACATATAACATAAAGCTGTCAATCAGCTCATAGACCGGTGAGACATCAATTTTCAATTCATAGTTCATGAAGCTCGCACCCCCAGGAAATCCGTCACTTCTATATATTATCTCTTGTTTTGAAGAGGCTTGTCCAC
This sequence comes from Paenibacillus sp. MAHUQ-45, assembly GCF_058133325.1. Classification (NCBI taxonomy): domain Bacteria; kingdom Bacillati; phylum Bacillota; class Bacilli; order Caryophanales; family Paenibacillaceae; genus Paenibacillus; species Paenibacillus sp. MAHUQ-45. The sequence goes on along the minus strand of NZ_JBYUPV010000013.1, from coordinate 114,822 downwards.
TATAATGTTCGGTGTTTGTCTTTTGAGTGCAGTTCGGATAACTTTTGTTTTTGTTTGCTTTTATTTGTTTTGTAGGAGGATTTCACCTGTGTCAGACCCGCATTCTATCGCTATACGACGTAACAGCAACGTGAATTACCTGATTCTCATCACAGTTATTATTGCCGCCGGACTCAGCCAAGGGCTGCTGCTTCCGGTGTTATCCATTCTTTTGGAGCAAAAAGGTGTTTCTTCGTCCCTGAACGGTCTGAACGCGGCGGCGCTGTACATCGGCTCGTTCGGTATGACGCTGATCGCCGAACGAGTGCTGGGGGCCGTCGGTTTTAAGAAGCTCATTGCCGCTGGCCTCACGCTCGTACTGGTGAGCCTGCTGCTGTTCCCGCTACTTCCGGGCATTAAAGCATGGTTCGTGCTTCGACTCCTTGTCGGCATCGGGGACTCGGCCATCAATTATGCTGCCCAGCTCTGGGTGCTACTGATGACCCCAGCACAGAACCGGGGCCGTAATCTTTCTATTTACGGTATGTCTTACGGCCTTGGCTTCAGTCTTGGTCCTGTGGGGATCAGTCTGTTGCGTTTCGGGCAGGCCACGCCTTTTCTGGTATTAGCTGTGCTGTTCCTGATGACTCTACTACTGACATTGATCAAGCTCCCGGAATCCCGTCCGGAAACCTCTGAGAGCAGGGAGGGGCAGGCGCGCCGCTTTGGGCGAAGTTACAGTCTCGCTTGGTATGCCTTGATTCCTGCGCTGTTATACGGGTATATGGAGGCCAGCCTGAACAGCAACTTTCCAATTTATGGCTTGCGTATTGGTTACAGTGCGGACCAGATTGCTGCTCTGCTGCCTTTTGCCGGTATCGGGGGGCTTGTTCTTCAGCTTCCGCTCGGGATGTGGAGCGACCGATTCGGCCGCAAAAAAATTCTCATGCTTGCCGGTATCGGTGGCGGTCTGGGCTTCGCTCTACTGCCGCTGGTCGGGGACCATTTCATGCTGTCACTAGTGCTGCTTGCCTGTGCCGGCGGTTTTGTCGGCTCGTTCTTCTCACTTGGCTTAGCCTATGCAGCAGATATTCTGCCGCGTAACTTGCTACCGGCGGCTAATGTTGTGGCATCTTTTCACTTTAGTGCTGGCAGTATTCTTGGTCCGGCTTTGGGCGGGCTGCTGCTGGAAGTCGGCTCGGGCGGCGGTGTATTCGGGCTCATGGGCTTGCTCTATATCTTGTTTGGGCTGCTGGGATTATTGTTCTCGCCACGATCACAAATTTGAAGTAAAATAGGAACAGGTGCTCGCATGGAATTTAATCTCACTTTCCAATACACTATAGTATAGAGATGAGGACAGGAGAGCTGAACTATGATCACAGTTGAACATTTAGCCAAAGCAGTCGGGGAGACTAAGCTTCCGGTACTGCAAGACATCGGTTTTCAGTTGGAAGAAGGGGAATTTGTTGCGGTGCTCGGGGGGAGCGGCAGCGGTAAATCTACACTGTTGCGATGTTTGGCGTTACGGGAAAAATGGGATCGAGGAAATTTTCGCGTAGATGGAAAAGATATATTGAAGAGCGGTTTCTCCGGCAAACGGAAAATCCGCCGTGAATGGGCCTATCTTGAACAGAATGCCGAGCTCAATCCCAATCGGACTGCACTGAAGAACGTGCTGATCGGCCAATCCGCCCAAACCCCAATGTGGCGTATGGTAACAGGAATGGTCCGCTCGGATGATTATATGGGAGCCATGGATGAATTGGAGGCCTTGGGTCTGCTGGACAAAGCGAAGCTTAAAGCAAGCCAATTAAGTGGTGGCGAGCGGCAGCGTGTGGCAATTGCCCGTGCCCTGGTGCATGGCGCCAAGGTCATCTTGGCAGATGAGCCCGTGACAGGGCTTGATCCGAAGTCCGCAGAGCGGGTCATGGAGAACCTTCGCAAGCTATGCAAGGAAAGTGGCCTAACGGTCATCGCGGTTCTGCCTATTGAGCTGGCGGAGCGTTATGCCTCGCGAATGTGGGTATTGAAGGATGGTCGTATTAAGCATGACGTTAACGGCCGCCGTTTGACCTCACAGGAGCGTCTCAGCCTTTAATCAAGGAAAAGAGTGATGATATTGAATAGAAGAATCATAAGCCGGTTGGCCGCTGCGTCACTGGCGGTGTCGTTGCTCTCGGGGTGTACGTTCATCAACGACCCGGTAGCTCAGATGAAAACGCCGCGGTTGTCGGCGGACAAGGCATCATTGATGACTGCGATTACATCGATGATACCTTCGGGTTCTTCGCTGATCCGGCCAAAGAATGACGATGACAGTTCGATCCGTACAGAGGATTTGAACAAGGACGGGATCATGGAGACGATCGTTTTCTACGAGACACCGGGAGAGGCTGTGCAGATTCATGGCATGCTTCTGGAAAAGCAGGGAGATGCCTGGGTCAAGAAGCTGGTCTTTGACGGTGATGGTACAGTGCTTGAATCCCTGGATCTGAAGGATGTTACGAACGACGGGAAGCTGGATATCATTGCCGGATATTCTCGTGGTGAAGACAAGGGAATGGTAGTCTATAGTTATTCTAACGGTACGCTGGAAGAAGTGCTGCAGGTTCCTTATACCAAATATATTATAGATGATTTGAATCGCGACGGTATCCAGGACATTACCGTGGTTTCTTTCAAGCGCAATGAATATGCAACTATTACGACTTATCAATACGCCGATGGAGGCTTCAAAATTCTAGATAAGCTGGATAACATCGATCCGTATTTTAATAATTATTACAATATTGTCGCAGGTAAAGTAGCGGAGAACAAAGAAGGTATCGTACTGGATGCAGCCGTGGAGTCCAATTCCGCCTACACCTCTGTGGTAGTCATGGAGAACAACAAGCTTCGGGTAGTTGTGCCTGGGGATGATCGGACCCTGAAAGACCGAAAAATTGTTAGCGAGGACATCGATGGCGATGGTATTATTGAAATCGGTTTGCTGGAGAAACCTAAGGGCTGGGAGTATTTTGAACCCAACACGATACCGTATTTCAATTCCTATTATAAATGGGACGGCAAGGACGGCCTGACATTTGCCATGCAGCAGTATCGTGATCCCGCCGACCGTTTCTACATCAATTTTCCGCCGGAATGGCATGGAAACGTCACGGTGGATACGAAGTCTGTCTTGGATAAATACCTGAAGTTTATTCTGGCGGATACCGGTGAGACGGTTGCCGAAGTATCGTTCTTCTCTCCTCAGGAATGGGAGCAATTGAAGAGCAGCAACTGGGAGCTTTGGGCCCGCGACGGAAATACATTCATAGGTTACCGCGGCAAGCTGGATCAGAAGACCAACGGGGGAAGTAGCAACAAAATTACCACCCCGATCGAAAGGAAGGGAATAGATGAGTAAAGTGCTCATACTGGAGGACGAAGAGTCCATCCGCAGTTTTATTGTCATCAATTTGAAACGTAATGGGTTCGAGGTATTGGAGGCGGCGGACGGCAACGAAGCGCTGCACAAGCTGACTACGATTCCTGATATTGATATTGCGCTCCTGGATGTAATGGTTCCCGGCATTGATGGTTTTGAAGTGTGTCGACGCGTACGGGAGAGCAACGAGCGGCTAGGCATTATTTTCCTCACAGCCAAAGTTCAAGAGCAGGATAAGGTCTACGCATTGTCCGTAGGCGCTGACGATCATGTCAGCAAACCGTTCAGTCCCACGGAGCTGATTGCCCGCATTCAATCGCTGCTGCGCCGGGTTAACGTTCACCGAGAGCCCTCGGCCAAAGTCTCGTTCCAATCCGGGCATTTTACGTTGGATTTGATCTCCAAGCAATTCAAGCGTAGTGGGGAGCTCGTTGAATTGACTCCAACCGAGTTCTCGCTGGTGCAATTCTTCCTGGAAAAAGAAAACACCCCACTTAGCCGTGATCTGCTGCTCGATCATGTGTGGGGCAAGGAATATATGGGAGATCCCAAAATCGTGGACGTGAACATCCGCCGTCTGCGTCAAAAGATCGAGAATAATCCGTCTGAGCCTGAATATCTGCAAACGGTGTGGGGCCACGGCTACAAATGGAGAGGCCAAGGACAATGATTAAGAAGGGGATGCGCAGACAGATCGTACTGCATTACATTCTTGTAGTCTTCTTGGCGCTTCTCCTGGTGGAAGTGATTTTCCTGTTGGCTATTCGGACCTATTACTATGATAGCATTTATAATAAGATTGCTAATCAAATCAGCATGGCGGAGATCTACTTTCAGAAGTATCGGGTTAATGACACGGATACTACGATTCGCCTGAAGGATCTGCTGGACAGCTTCCCGTTGAATAACACAGAGCTTGAGGTGCTGACACTTAACGGTGATATTGTTACCAGTTCTACAGGCTTTCAGCCAGACCGGACAATCACCACCAGCGATGTCCCAGAAGCAGCAGGAGGGAGTATTGGCCGCTGGGTCGGCAGACAGCCAGGAACCAACGAGAGTGTTATGGCAGTTTCCAAAATGCTGCAAATTCATGGTCGTGATGCCTACATCCTGAGATACCTCACTTCGGTGGAGTCGGTTAACAGCGGACTGCTGAACCTTACCCTACTCACTGTAGGGATCGGCGCAGCCGTACTGGCTATTGTTGCGGTATTCAGCTTCGGACTTGCCAACTCCATCGTTAAGCCGCTTAATAACATTACAGCTGTATCCGCTCAAATGGCGAAAGGCAAATTCAATACCAGGATTAAGGGTAACTACAGGTACGAAATTGCGGAACTGGCCTCCACGCTCAATTATATGTCCCAGGAGATTGTGCGTAGCAATCAGATCAAGGATGACTTTATCTCGTCAATCTCTCATGAACTACGCACACCGCTCACCAGTATCAAGGGCTGGAGTGAGACGCTGGTGTCCGGTGGCTATGATCCGGAGGAGACGAAGCTTGGCATGAGCATCATCTCCAAGGAAAGCGATCGATTGATTGGGCTGGTGGAGGAGATTCTTGACTTCTCCAAGCTGCAGCAGAATGAAATGAAGCTGTCTATTGGCATTGTCGATATGAAGGTGCTGCTGCAGGAGACCATCCTGAATATCTGGGCGAAGGCAGAGAAGAAGAGAATCCATCTGGTTCTAGAATGCGACGAAGCTGTATTTGTAAAGGGTGACGGTAACCGACTGAAGCAGGTATTCCTGAATCTTGTGGATAATGCCGTGAAGTTCTCCCATGAGGATTCCAGCATTGTGTTGACTGTGCAGCATCTGTCTAATCAGGAAATCGCCATTATTGTGCGCGACAGCGGAATCGGGATCAGCGAAGCCCATTTGGCCAAGGTTAGAGACCGCTTTTTCCAGGTGGATGCACTCAATGGTGGAACTGGACTCGGGCTTGCCATCACCCAGCAGATTGTCGAGCTGCATAACGGCCGGATTGAAATGCATAGTGAACTGGGCAAAGGGACGCAGGTCACCGTTATTCTGCCGCTGGCTACAGAGCAAGCATTAGTCTAATACAATTCGATCGAGATTAGATAAATATCAGGATAGGGGAAATTGGACATGGCGATACCAGCTACAGGAGAGAATGGGGAGAACAAGGTCTCGCAAAATCCAATTCGCATCGAACGCGTGGGTGTGGACAGGACGGAGGATATTCTGCAGATGCTGAGGGCGGCCGCCCAATGGATGATCGATATCGGCATCCGCCAGTGGTCCCCGGATCAATTCACGGCTGAGGAGATCGCGGGTTATTTTGACGCGAGAGAAGTGTATTTGGCACTGGATGGGGAGGCTCCTGTAGGGCTGTTCACGCTCCAATTCAGCGATCCCCAATATTGGGGGAACAAAAATGATGATGGCTTTGCTTACCTGCACCGTCTTACCGTGGCTGGGAGTTATCGGGGTAGCGGTCTTGGACAGCAAATGATTATGTTCGCCGCCAAACAAGCGCTGAAGCTGGACCGTAAGGGACTTAGACTGGATACGGTATCACACAATGTCAAGCTGAATCGTTATTATCAGAGCCTGGGTTTCCGTTATCAGGGCACGAATGATGCGGGGGGCGGACGTCTTGTGAATCTGTATCAGTACCATGAGAACAGTGAAGACCGGGACGATATTCTGCTTCGCTATTTCTCGGAGGCTGACTTCCCGCTGCTGCAGAGCTGGAGTCAATCGCCGGATTTTCTGAAGCAATGGGCAGGACCTTCACTGACGTATCCTCTGGACAACGAACAGCTGCACAAATATATGAAGGATACCAATCATCCGGCACAATCGTCGCTACTGATTTATAGTGCTGTGCACAGGGCTACCGGAACAGTGGTTGGACACGTCAGTCTGAGCCAGATTAATCGGGAGGACAGCAATGCTCGGATTAGCCGACTAGTGGTTGATCCGCAGTTCAGGGGTCGGGGAATTGGGACGCGTATGCTGGAGGAGACCCTGCGGATTGGCTTTGTAGGACTTGGGCTGCATCGGCTTTCGCTAGGTGTATTTGACTTTAATACCGGGGCTCGCAAGTCTTATGAAGCGGCAGGCTTTGTCCATGAAGGGACACAGCGCGAAGCAGCCTTGATCGCTGGACGGTATGCAGATTGCCTGGAAATGAGCCTTCTTAACCGGGAGTGGCAGGAGCGTTCACGTTAAATTTAGTATATCTTGCATGCAAAGCTGCTTTTGGCGCGGAGTGTCCGTGCTGAAGGCGGCTTTTTTAATATTGTCGGGGTACAGAGCAGCTGGCCAGGTGACAAATCCGTCGAATAATTCAACTTCACTCGATAGGGCATGGGAATAACGGGAATAACTCCTGTTGTTTTTATTGAATTCTCTTCTTTTCTGAAGAAAACTGGAAATTATCCTGTTAAGTTACCTCGTGACTACCCATTTACGGATAATGGAGGTTTTTAACTGGAGAAATTCCCGTTATTTGTGACAGATAAGGTGAAAGGAGAGCATTAACGGTATATTTTCCTGTTATCCAACTTCTTAGGCTCGAACGTGGGCTCGGCGTACGGGAGCAATTGTCTATTGTCGCTGACTTGGATGTTGTGAAATAGTGGTTGGTTATAAAAAGTTGGCTAAACGCTCATTAGAGTGGAGGGTTAGATCACAAAGCACATCAAAAAACGCGCAGCTCTTTAATGAAGAGGAAGCGCGTTTTATAGTTGTTATAGGAAAATATACTATTTTGAGCTACCGTTTAATGCAATTCTACAGCCTTGAACCAGACAACGAACACAAAATGTTGATCTGATCAAAAGTAATGATCTGGTAAAAGTGTTGATCTGGTATGCCGGACTTAGGAAGGAAGCCCTTCAGCGGTCCGAAGACGGCCGGTCTTCTCATAGACATCCTGGAGCAGGCGTGAGGGCTGGGTACGAATCACCGGCTTCGCAGCGACGATCTCATGTGGTCCGACGACAACGATGTTATCTGTACTACCTTTGATGATGGCCCCGTCCTTGATGACAGCACCTTCGCCGATAATCGCGTTCTCAATATGCACTCCACGTCCAATGCGGGCACCAGGCATGACTACACTTTGCTTGATGACCGATGTTTTGCCGATCTCAACGCCTCCGAAGACGACTGAGCGTTGCAGACTGCCTTCCTGTGTGCAGTAGTCGTTCACTAGGCAGTCGGCCGCTGACATTTGGCTACGTGGCTTGTGAACGGAGATCTTGGCGCGGCGGGCTCGACTGTACATCGGCCACACTTCATTTTCAAGATTCCAACCATTGTCTGCTGTCAAGAGGTCCATATGCGCTTCCCAGAGACTGTCCACAGTACCTACATCTCTCCAGTATCCTTGAAAGCGATAAGCGAACAGGTCATCATTGGTATCAAGCATGCTTGGGATGACATCCTTGCCGAAGTCATGGCTGGAGTCAGTATTGGCCGCATCACGTAGCAAATGCTCTTTCAGATAGTCCCAGCGGAAGAGGTAAATGCCCATCGAAGCAAGATTGCTTTGTGGCACTTTGGGTTTTTCGACGAATTCAGAAATCTTCAGCGCTTCGTTCACGTTCATTACACCAAAGCGGCTGGCTTCCTCCCAAGGCACCTCCATCACAGAGATGGTGGCTTTGGCCTCTTTGCCTAAATGGTATTCCAGCATTTTCTGATAATCCATGTGGTAAATATGATCAGCGGAGAGAATCAGCACATTCTCCGGGTTCTGATTGTCAATAAAATCAATGTTCTTATAAATAGCATCGGCTGTTCCTGAATAAAGGTCTCTGCCTTCAGTGCCGGAAGGGAGTAAAGTCACACCTTTGCCATTCTTTGTATGGAGCCCCCAAGGCTCACCTTCCCCAATATGACTGTGCAGTGACTCTGCTTCATATTGCGTAAGTACGCCTACAGTGTCAATATTGGAATTGACACAATTGCTGAGGGGAAAATCAATGATTCTATACTGTCCGCCGAAAGGGACAGCCGGTTTAGCCATACTGGACGTCAGGGGTGCCAATCTCCGTCCTTCCCCACCGGCCAATAACATGGCGATACATTCTTTTTTACTCATTTGTTATCCCTCCCATATTTTTGTCAATGCTTGTAATATACACTGCCGATCCCGTCTTGAAACGACATAGGTGAAGTATATTGCTGTGAAACTGTAAAAATTACATGAATTATTTTCTTTATCCATAAAAAATTTCTTTTCAAATCAAATCATTTTCAAATGGATAATTTTCGGGTAATGTTATAGGTGCATCCTATTTATAAAGGTGGTGATGAATTGGCTGAGACACCAAGAACAGAAACCCTCCCGTCAACGGATGATATCGATATTTATTTGTTTCATGAGGGCACGCACTATCACAGCTATAACATCCTGGGTGCGCACATTGCCGCTTGGGAAGGGACTTCCGGTGTGCGCTTTACCGTGTGGGCTCCTCATGCGACATATGTAGGTCTGGCCGGCGATCACAATGGCTGGGACGGAACGCAGGACATGGACACGTTATATAAGATACCCGATTCGGGATTTTGGAGTCGGTTTTTCCCGGGGATGAAGCTGGGAATGTTATACAAATATAGAATTATTGCCGCTGATGGTACAAGCTTCCTCAAAGCCGACCCTTATGCGTTCAAGGCCGAAGTTCGTCCGGCAACGGCTTCGGTTGTGACTGATCTCGGGGGCTATCGCTGGGGTGATGCATCCTGGCGGCGCAAGAACAAGACTCCGTACAACAAACCCCTCAATATTTATGAAATGCATCTAGGCACATGGCGACAGAAAGAAGACGGGCAATTCTACACTTACAAAGAACTTGTTGATCAATTGATACCGTATCTGGTGGAAATGAGCTATACCCATGTGGAATTTATGCCGCTGGCAGAGCATCCGTATGACTTGTCCTGGGGCTATCAGGGGACAGGCTATTTTGCAGCCACAAGTCGATATGGCGAGCCACATGAGCTAATGTACCTGATCGACCATCTCCATCAAGCAGACATCGGTGTGATTCTGGATTGGGTGCCTGCCCACTTCGCCAAGGATGCCCATGGTCTGAGACGTTTTGACGGTTCTCCACTATATGAGTATACCGACCCGCTGTTGGCCGAAAAGCCGGGCTGGGGAACACTTTCCTTTGACTTCAGCAAGCCTGAAATTTCTTCGTTCCTGATCTCCAATGCGCTGTTCTGGTTTGACCTATACCATATAGATGGGATGCGAGTGGATGCGGTAACCAGCATGCTGCGTCTTGATTTCGAGAAACAGCACCATCAATATCGCCCCAATGCTAATGGAGGGCTGGAGAATCTGGAAGCTATATCCTTTCTACAGCGCCTGAACAAAGCAATTTTCCAGCATTACCCCCATGCCTTAATGATGGCCGAAGAATCCAGTGCCTGGCCGGGTGTGACTGCACCTGCTCATGAGGGAGGACTTGGCTTCAATTACAAGTGGAACATGGGTTGGATGAATGACACCCTTGGATACATAGAACATGACTTCGGGGCACGGCCCTACCATCATAATTTGCTTACCTTCCCGATCTGTTATGCGTATTCTGAGAACTACACCTTGCCCCTATCACATGATGAGGTCGTGCATGGTAAGAAATCGCTGCTGGACAAGATGCCTGGGTCTTATGAGCAGAAATTTGCCGGTCTTCGGCAGCTGCTCGGTTACCAAATTACTCATCCTGGCAAAAAGCTGTTATTTATGGGTGGTGAATTCGGACAATTCATCGAATGGAAGGATCAGGAGCAGCTTGATTGGTTGTTGCTCGATTATGAGCGTCATCGCCAGATGTTGGCCTACACCGCAGCTCTGAACAAGCTGTATCGGAGTGAAAAAGCATTATGGGAGCAGGACCATACCATAGAGGGATACCAGTGGATCGATGCCGATGACAATGGTCAGAGTGTCATTTCTTACATTCGCCGGGGCAAACGTCCTGTCGACACGCTCCTCATTATCATTAATTTTCAGCCGGTGGAACGCAGCATGTACCGTATTGGAGTACCGCGTGCGGGAGTATACGAGGAAGTATTCAGTTCGGATTCTCCGTCTTATGGCGGCTCCGGTATCCTTAATGCACCCTTGAAGAGCAGCAAGCTGAAGTGGCACAATCAGACCAACAGTATTGAACTGGTTCTTCCGCCGCTGAGCTTTGTGGTACTGAAGAAGGCACCTCGTGCAACTAAGAAGATCGAAACGTCCGAGTGACCGTGAACAAATACAGAAGCCGAAGGGGGAAATAAACATGAAGGTTTTATTTGCCGCAGCCGAAGCGCATCCGTTTATCAAAACGGGCGGTCTGGCCGATGTTATTGGTGCTCTGCCCAAAGCACTGAAGGGTGCAGGGGTAGATGTCAGAGTCATTATGCCAAAGTATCGCGGAATTCCTGAAAAATTCACTTCACAGCTACAACCCGTTACCGTAGTTAACGTTCCGGTCGGTTGGCGCAGCCAATATTGCGGCATTGAAAGACTCGTGCATGACGGGATCACGGTGTATTTTATCGACAATGAGTACTATTTCGGACGGGATGCCATTTACGGATATATGGACGATGGGGAGCGTTTTGCCTTTTTTAACCGGGCAGTGCTGGAATGCCTGCCGGCCATCGACTTTCAGCCAGATGTGCTGCATTGCCATGACTGGCATGCCGGGGTGATTCCGCTGCTATTGCAGGGGCATTATCGCCACAACCCTTTTTACAGTGAGATCCGCACGGTGTTCACGATCCACAACCTGCTGTACCAGGGAGTGTTTCCGTATGAGGTGCTCGGAGAGCTGCTTGGCCTGGACGACAATTATTTCCTCGGTGTGGAGTACTACGGCAACGTGAACTATATGAAGGGCGGCCTTGTATATAGTGACCATATTACTACCGTGAGTCCGACCTATGCCGAAGAAATCCGCACACCTTATTATGGTTATGGCCTGGACGGGTTATTGAATGAACGAGCAGGCCATTTGAGCGGTATTGTGAACGGAATTGACACCAAGAGCTACAACCCAGCGTCGGACCCTAATCTCTTTACCCGTTACCGCTCCAATCTGGCTAAGAAGACGGAGAATAAGGTAGGGCTACAGCAGGAGTTAGGACTACCCGTGAATCCGCAAGTTCCGATGGTTGCCATGGTTACGCGCCTCGTGGATTCCAAAGGCCTGGATCTCGTGACACGGGTGCTGGATGAGCTACTCTATACTGATGATTTGCAATTTGTCGTACTGGGGACGGGGGATGAGGCCTATGAGCGCTGGTTCCGCGAAGCGGCCTGGCGGTATCCTGACAAGTTGTCTTCACAGATTACGTTCAGCGAGGGTCTTTCCCGCAAAATATATGCTGCTAGCGATCTGTTCCTGATGCCCTCCAAGTTCGAACCATGCGGCATAAGCCAGCTGATTGCCCTCCGCTATGGCAGCATTCCGGTGGTGCGGGAGACGGGTGGACTGAATGATACCGTGCATTCCTATAACGAAGTGACAGGGGAAGGTAACGGGTTCACTTTCAAGGATTACAATGCGCATGATATGATGCACACCTTGCGCCGGGGGATCTCTACCTATAACCAACCTGAGCATTGGAAAAGAGTCACAAAGAACGCGTTCGCTGGCGATTACAGCTGGAACGTATCTGCACAGCAGTATATTGATATCTATAAGAGGATTACAGGATAGCCTCCAAGTAATTTTCCTGGTAGAACATAGATTTTAAACTCCAATAAACCGTTTCTTAAGATCAAGTGATCTCTAGGAGCGGTTTTTCACCAATTCGGGAGGCTTTTCACATTCTGAAAGTGTATTGAAGATTTAAAGGAATTAAATACGCAGTTTGGAAAAGCTATTAAGAACGGCCAGCCGTATCAGGCCATGGAGCTGGATGAACAGTTTCACAATCTCATTGTGGAAGCAGGAGATGAATTAATTTAACGAAAAAGGGTGAGAACATGACAAAAAGCAAAGATCTGAGAATACGCAGCAAAGTCATCAGCGAAGGTGTCAATCGTGTGCCGAACCGGGCGATGCTGCGGGCGGTAGGTTTTACAGATGAGGATTTCAAGAAACCGATGATCGGCATCGCCAGCACCTGGAGCGAAGTCACCCCGTGTAACATGCATATTGACCAACTGGCGGTTCAGGCTAAAAAAGGAGTGAAGGATAACGGCGGTGCACCGCTGATCTTCAACACCATAACGGTTGCAGATGGAATTGCAATGGGGCATGAGGGCATGTCTTTCTCTCTGCCTAGCCGGGAAGCCATAGCCGATTCCATCGAGATTGTTATGGGCGCGGAACGCCTGGATGCACTCGTCGCCGTGGGTGGCTGTGACAAGAACACGCCTGCCTGTCTAATGGCGATTGGTCGGCTGAATCTGCCCGCAGTCTACGTATACGGTGGAACGATACAACCGGGTACGCTTGATGGCAAGAAGGTGGACATCGTCACGGCCTTCGAAGCGGTCGGACAGTATCATGACGGCCGAATGACCGATAAGGAGCTGCACAAGATTGAATGTAGCGTCTGTCCGGGTCCAGGAGCCTGTGGCGGCATGTACACCGCTAATACCATGGCTTCCGCTGCCGAAGCATTGGGCATGAGCCTGCCGGGATCTTCCTCGACACCTGCGATTTCCCCGGATAAAGCAACGGAATGTGCCAAGGCTGGCAAACAGGTGCTGCATCTGCTGGAGAAGGAGATCTACCCGCGGGATATCATGACGAAAAAAGCTTTTGAGAACGCCATAACACTAGTCATGGCCCTTGGTGGTTCCACGAATGCTTTCCTGCATCTTATTGCGATTGCTCATTCGGTAGAGGTTGATTTGACCTATGATGATTTTGAGCGTATCCGCGTCAACGTTCCGCATATTGCTAATCTTAAGCCGAGCGGCAAATATGTGATGCAGGATTTGAATGATATCGGCGGCGTGTCCGGCGTCATGAAAGTGCTGCTGGATAGAGGATTGCTGCATGGGGATTGTCTGACTGTCACTGGCAAGACGCTGGCAGAGAATTTGGCTGAGGCTGCGCCGCTTCCGGAAGATCAGGATATAATCCGCCCCTTCGACCAGCCGCTCAAGCCTGACGGACCGCTGGTCGTGCTCCGGGGCAACTTGGCACCAGAAGGCGCGATCGCCAAGATGTCCGGGATGAAGAAGCTTCGCTTCACTGGCCCGGCAAAAGTGTATGACAGTGAATCTGAGGCTACGGATGCCATTTTGAACAATGAAATACGCGAAGGCGATGTTGTCGTTATCCGTTATTGTGGTCCCAAAGGCGGACCCGGTATGCCGGAGATGCTCTCGGTAACCGCTTTGATTGTTGGAAAAGGGTTTGGCGGCGATGTGGCGTTGATCACTGACGGTAGATTTTCCGGTGGTTCCCACGGCTTTGTCGTGGGCCATGTAGCCCCGGAAGCACAAGTTGGTGGACCAATCGCACTGCTGCAGACTAATGATCTGGTAACGATCGACAGCGAGGTTCAGGAGATCTCATTCGAGGTTACACCGGAAGAATTGGAGCGCAGGAGGGCGGCATGGAAGAAGCCAGCGCTTAAAGTCACAAGAGGCGCACTCGCCAAATATGCTCGTCTGGTCTCTTCAGCGGCGAAAGGTGCTGTAACAGATCTGCCGGAGGAATAATAGAAGCGGGCTGTCCCTGCCATAAATAATGGCACAAAGGACAGCCTGTTTTTTCAATCTAAATTACGAGACAGTATCCGGTAGCCGTATGGCTCCAGCCGAATATTCATGATCCCGTTCTGCGGAAAGACCGATTCTCCTGTCAGGGCGTCCTGCCAGTCGTCTGTCTCCATGGGATGACTCAACGTGCGCTGCTCCGGCATATTGTTCATCCAGATCGTGAAGTGCAGCTTATTATCAGCCCGTTCGTAGACGATACAGGCATCGTCCCTACTTGCATGCAGCAGGCGGAACCGCCCTTCGCGCAGCGCCTTATGTTCCTTACGGAGGGCAATCATCGTCCGGTAGAAATCATATAATTCCCGGTCCTGCTTTGCGGGGTCCCACTCCATGCATTTTCGGCAGTCCGGATCTTCGTAACCGCTAAGGCCAATCTCATCCCCATAAAAAATACAGGGCGTGCCCATGAATGTGAACAAGAAGACTACAGCGAGCTTCAGGCGGCGTTTATCTTCACCTACACAGGTCAGCAGGCGAGGGGTATCATGACTACCAAGAAGATTAAAGACGACCTCGTTCGTCTGCTGTGGATAGCGCATCAGCAGTCCACCGATTCGATGGCCGAACGTCACCCCATTCATGCCGCCGCCAAAGAACTCCAGCACCGTTCCCGAGAAGGGATAGTTCATGACCGAATCAAATTGATCGCCGAGCAGCCAGGTCAGTGAATCGCTCCACACCTCTCCGACAATATAGGCTTCGGGGTTGGCGTTCTTCACGACTTTACGAAAGTCCCGCCAGAAATGATGGTCCACCTCATTGGCAACATCCAGCCGCCAGCCATCGACTTGGATCTCCTTAATCCAGTATTCGGCAACCTCAAGCAGATAGGATCTGACCTCGGGATTAGCCGTGTTGAATTTGGGCATATTGCCAAAAAAACCGAAGGTGTCATAGGTGGGAATCCCATCGACAATCTCGGCTGGAAAAGAATTAATATGAAACCAGTGCCTGTACAGTGAGTATTCGCCTTTTTGTAGTACATCCTGAAAGGGAGGGAACTGATCGCTGCAATGATTGAAGACCGCATCTAACATGACGCGTATACCGCGTGAATGGCATTCTTGTACCACACGCTTCAGAGTAGCATTATCTCCAAAATGGGGGTCGACTTTTTTATAATCCACAATGTCATATTTATGGTTGGAGGGAGAGAGGAATAGCGGGGTAAAATAGATAGCATTAATGCCAAGGTCTTGAAGATCGTCCAGATGCTCCAGCACCCCTTGTAGATCTCCGCCAAAAAAATTGTCCAGCTTCGGTCGGCCACCCCATTCCTCCGTACCCTCAGGACTGATCGAAGGATTGCCGTTTGCGAACCGCTCCGTCATTATTTGATAGAAGACCGCATCCTTGGCCCATTCGGGTACCTTGAACACATCGATCTTGTGAATGTAGGAGAATTCATAATAATGATTCGGAGGGGTGGGATATTCGTGGCGAACGATGCCGTTGTCGAGCAAATAAATCACTTCGGAGCCAGAACTGATCCGTATCGTGTAACATAACCGCTTGTATTTGGGCCTGACGGCCGCCTCCCAATAGTCGAACATGTCGTCGGAAGCGGCTTTTTCCATCCGGACCTCATAATAAGTGTGTTTCCAGTCATATTTGTCGCCGGTCAGGGCTGTTACATAATCTACATCATTCCGTTTGGTGCGGACACGCAAGTGTATTGTTTCAGTATCGTAAGCGTAGGCCCACTTGTCGCGGGGAACATGGTACAAAGCTTCCAAAAGCATGACAGCACCTCCTAAATGAATAAGTTCGGAGCAAGGCTTATGCGCTTGGCATCAGTGTGTTTGCATGTTAATACCCTTTGAAAATGTGAAATGAATCAACTTCTTGATGGGCGTCCTGGATTCAAGTTAAGTATATACTTTTTATGTCAATACTGTGCAAAATGATTTTAATTTGCTGAAAATTACACATAATAATATGCATTTGTAGCAAAAATGTCTTTGCATATTCATACGAACTGATTTATAATAAATCGGTCTAATTAAACAGCGTGCGCTAAATACAGAAAAGGGAGATATAGAAATGAAAAAATGGGGTACACTCTCACTAACTTTGCTGCTTGCAGTAGGACTATTGACGGCCTGCGGTCAAAATAAGAATGGAAATGATTCCGCAGCCAGCGGCGAAGCCAACACTGGATCTGCTGCCAAAAAAACACTGACACTGGGTACCAGCGCGGATTTCCCTCCTTATGAATTCCACAAGGTAATTAACGGGAAAGACAGCATCGTTGGTTTTGACATCAACATTGCTCAAGACATTGCCGCCGACATGGGCGCAGAGCTTGTCATCAAAGATTTGCCCTTCGATTCCTTGCTGAATGAATTGTCGAGCGGAAGAATCGATATGGTCATCTCCGGTCTTAGTCCAACGGAAGAGCGTAAGAAAGCTGTGGATCTGTCCGATATCTACTACAAAGCCGAGCAATCCGTAGTTGTTCGCGAAGCGGACAAGGACAAGTTCTCCACGATGGACTCGCTTAAAGGAACGAAGATCGGTGTTCAGACTGGGTCGATCCAGGAAGAGCTTGCTAAAGGTATTGAAGGTGCACAATTGACTTCCCTTGGCAAAATCTCCGAGATCGTGTTGCAGCTGCAATCCAACCGCGTAGATGCTGCAATTATTGAAGGTCCTGTTGCGAAATCCTTTGTCAAGAACGTCAAAGGAATCGTGATCACAGATGCCAAACCAGAAGCTGAAGATGACGGCTATGTGGTAGGGATCAAGAAAGGCAACACGGAGCTTCTGGATCAAGTCAACAAGACACTGAGCCGACTGAATTCCGAAGGTAAGATTGATCAATACGTAACAGAAGCAAGCGAACTGGCTGAGAAGTAATTAATCTGTTATCAACTTGGAATGAACAGCTGTACTTACAGAAAATAGCGGTGCTTGTTCCGCTGTTTTCTATTTTTTTGGAGATTGGAGGTTGTGCAGGTATAATGAACATTTTTAATCTAGCTTATGATTACCGGAACTTTTTCCTGTCTGGTCTACAGTACACCCTGCTGCTGGCTGTGCTCGGCGTATTCTTCGGTTTTGTACTGGGGATTGCCATTGCGCTGCTTCGCATGTCCAAATTGGTTGTACTTAGATTTATTGCCACGGCATGGGTAGAGTTCCTACGGGGTACACCGATGCTGGTGCAGCTCTTCCTGATTCACTATGGTCTGGCCAGCTTTGGTATCGAGTTTAGCGCAGTACAATCGGGTGCGATTACACTTTCCATTAACAGCTCCGCATATCTGGCCGAGATTTTCCGGGCGGGGATTCAAGGGGTAGATCGGGGGCAAGTGGAGGCTGCTCGTTCACTCGGTATGAGACAGGCAATGACGATGCGCCATATCGTGCTGCCACAGGCTTTGAAAAGCGTACTGCCAGCCATCGGCAACGAATTTATTACGATTATCAAGGAATCCTCGATCGTTTCTTTTATCGGTGTGGCAGATCTTATGTTCCAATCCCGTGCGGTAACTACGATTACCTATGACGGGTTTACACCGTTAATTGTTGTTGCTGTAATGTACTTTGTGTTGACCTTTACTATGTCCAAACTGCTTGGCAGACTCGAAAGGAGGCTGAACACCGATGATCGCCGTTAAGAATCTGGAGAAGCATTACGGAAAATTGGAAATCCTGAAAGGCATTGATCTGGATATTCATAAAGGGGAGGTTGTCGTGGTGATCGGCCCCAGCGGTTCTGGCAAAAGTACCTTTTTGCGCTGTCTGAACCTGCTTGAGCAGCCAACCGGCGGTCAAATCACCTTCGAGGGTGAGTCCATTACCTCTCGCAATCATGATATCAACCTTACTCGTGAGAAGATGGGTATGGTGTTCCAGCAATTTAATCTGTTCCCGCATATGACTGTGCTTCAGAACATTACTCTGGCACCGATCAAGGTGAAGAAGCAGTCGCAGCAGGAAGCTGAGAAAATTGCGTTGAATCTCCTTCGTACCGTAGGCTTGGAGGATAAAAAGGATGCCTATCCGAATCAGTTGTCCGGAGGACAGAAGCAGCGGATCGCGATTGCTCGTGCCTTGGCCATGCAACCGCATGTGATGCTGTTTGATGAGCCAACCTCAGCGCTTGACCCCGAAATGGTCGGAGAGGTGCTTGAGGTCATGAAGAAGTTGGCTGAAGATGGCATGACCATGGTGATCGTGACGCATGAGATGGGCTTTGCCCGTGAAGTCGGAGACCGCATTCTGTTTATGGATGGGGGCTACATTGTTGAGCAGGGCACCCCTGCGGAAGTTTTCGGTAATCCCAAGCATGCGCGGACTCAGGATTTCCTGAGCAAAGTGCTGTAATGCATGACATATAAAACGGCCCCGGTGAATTACCGGCGGCCGTTTTGTTTTAAAGTTCATTTATGCGCCCAAACCATGTATAATAAGTGGTTAATGAACCTGAAAAGGAGTACATACATATGAAAGATGACCTCTGCCGGATCGGCATTATTGATATTGGCTCCAACTCCATTCGTCTGGTAATCTATGACACGACGCCGGCGGGAGGCTATAAGATCATAAAGGAATGCAAATACTCTGCCCGTCTGAGTGAGAAGATCACAAGAGACGGACGGTTGGATCGGAAGGATATGGAGACCGTTGTGCCGGTACTGCGCCAGTTCAAGGAGATCTGCGACGGATTTGGTGTGGAGAGGATCCGGGCAGGTGCGACAGCTGCCATTCGTAATGCTGCCAATTCAGCGGAAATTATATCCTTCCTATCAGAAGCTTCAGACATTCCGATTGAAATTATCAGTGGTCACCAGGAGGCCTATTTTGGATTCCTTGGGGTGATTAATGCGTTTAATGTTGACGATGGGTTTGTGATCGATATCGGGGGCGGCAGTACAGAGATCACGCTGTTTAGAGGCCGGCGGTATCAGCACAGCATTTCTTTCCCGTTCGGAGCTGTGAATACGAATATTATGTTCGGCCACGGCGGCAACTGGACTGCGGAGCAGGTTCATAAGCTTCAGGCTTACGTGCTGGGGCGTCTTGTGGAGCATGACTGGCTGACTGAAGGGGAAGGACTACCTCTGTTCGGACTGGGCGGTACACTACGGTCACTGGGCAAGCTGGATCAGAAGAAAAATGATTACTCGCTGCCGAATTCGCACGGATATACGATCTCATCCGAGACGATTGAGCAATTTGTGGCTACGCTACCGGCATTGCCGCTTGAGAAACGTAAAGATCTGGATGGCTTGTCCAAAAGCCGCGCCGATATCATTGTCTCCGGCTTGATTATTTTCCACACCGTATATAAGTATGTCGGTGCTGTGCAGGCTGTTATCAGCGGAGAAGGCTTGCGGGAAGGCATGCTGCATGATCTGCTGAAGCCGGAGCAGCCGGTGCGAGACAGTGCTTTGGAATTTAGTCTCGATACGATCATCCGCTTTGATATTCGCACCTCCAAGGCTCATCTGGATCATATATACAAACTGGCTAGCAACCTGTTGTCCATTCTGAAGATCGAAGGCGATACCCGGGAAATCGAGATGCTGGTCTACGTCTCCATTATGCTGCACCGAACGGGATCGAATATTAACTATTATCAGTCCAAGCGGCATACAAGATATTGGCTAATGAACTCGCCCATCCGCGGTCTCACGCATCGGCAGCTCATCCTCTGCGCCCTGATATCTTCGTATAGCACAAAAAGCCGGAAGCAGAAATTGTCCACTGAACACAAGGACATTTTACTGGCTTCCGACGAAGAGTGGATTCACAAGCTTGGAACGCTTGTTCAGCTGAGTATTGCACTGGACAGCACCGAGATTGGTGTTGTCAGGGGCCTGGAAGGCCATATGCAAGGCAATACCCTCCATATGAGCCTTCAGGGCAACTCAGACATTCTGATCGGTCTAGAAGATATTGAGAACGCTCTGAAAGCATTCAGGAACGTTTGGGGTTTGAAGGTAAAGCTCGACTTCCCTTCCAACGTGTAACATCCATAGCAGCAAACTGGCTCCGGAAAGGGGCCTTTTTGTCGTCTGCACGTTCATAATATCCATTAGGCTGGAGGAAACTTGATTTGGTGTTATCACTAAGTGTCAGCTCGAGAATCTTGATAATCTGCGCCCGAATGTTGCTGTCATGCACGGGGCACATCAGTTCGATTCGCCGGGTTAGATTTCGTGTCATCCAGTCTGCACTGGAAAGATAGACCTCTGGCTTGCCGCCGTTCTCAAAATAATAAATGCGTGAATGCTCCAGGAAGCGGTCCACGATGCTGCGCACTGTAATCCGTTCGCTTAATCCTTCAATCCCCGGCCGTAAGCAGCAGACCCCGCGTACAATGAGATCAATGGATACGCCGGCCTGGGCTGCAATGTAGAGATCGTCGATAACCTGCTGGTTGGACAGGGAGTTCATCTTGGCGATAATGCGGGCCGGACGTCCAGCTGCCGCATGCTCAGCCTCACGCTGCATCAGCTTCTGCAAGGACAGGCTCATGTTGGTTGGCGCGACGATGAACGAATTCCAGTCATGATTGGCAGAGTAGCCGGTCATTTGATTAAACAGCTCGGAAGCATCCAGACCAATGTCGGCATTCGCAGTGAACAAACTCAGGTCCGTGTAAGCCTTGGCGGTGCTGTCATTATAGTTCCCGGTGCCGACATGCACATACCGGCTCAGCTCTGTGCCTTCTTGGCGCACGATCAGCGTGATCTTGGCATGGGTCTTGAGCCCAACCAGGCCGTAGACGACATGGCACCCTGATTGCTCTAGCTTGCGCGCCCAGGCAATGTTGCGCTCCTCGTCAAAGCGGGCCTTCAGCTCAACGACGACAGTGACCTGCTTGCCCGACTCGGCGGCATGCGCCAGAGCAGCTATGAGTGGGGAATTGCCGCTGACCCGGTACAGTGTCATTTTGATGGCCATGACCTGCTCGTCTTCAGAGGCCTGAATAATAAAATCTGTCATCGCATCAAAAGATTCATACGGATGATATACCAGTACATCGCGCTCTTGCAGCACTTCGAAGAAGTCCTCGTTCTCTTCAAACTCCACCGGATATAGTGGCTCGACCGGAGGGTAGTTCAGATAACTGAAGCCCTTAAGGCTGCCTGCAAACTGGCGCAAGAATCCGAGATCCAGTGGACCGTCAATCTCGAACACGAAATCCTCGATTTCGAATTCAGCCTGTAGCTGCTCTAGCGCATAGGGGTGAATGCCTTTTTGCACTTCCAGACGGGCGGGTACGCCGCGTCTGCGTTTGCGCAGCTCCTTTTCAATTTCCTCCAGCAGGTCCTCAGCGCCTTCCTCGTCAATCGTAAGGTCCGAATTGCGCGTTAGACGGAACTCGCTGACCGAGACCGGCTCATAACCGCTGAACAGGGTCTGGATATGATGTCTGATGACATCCTCTATGAATACGAACTGCCGCTTCTTGCTATTAGAGCGATGGGGCAGAGGGATACATCTTGGCAGATTGGACGGAATTTGCAGGATTGCAAAATACGGCTCTTCCTCCAGAGCATTTTTACGGGAGAGAACCACCGCCAGATAGATGAATTGGCTATGTACCAGCGGAAATGGACGGCTCTGATCCACTGCCATCGGCGTAAGTACAGGATATATGATATCGCGATAATACTGCTCTATGGATTGTTCCTGGGCATGTGTCAGATCACTGTAATCTACGAATACAATGCCTTCCTTGTGCAGATTTCTGGAAATGTCACGGAATGTACGGTACTGGTCAGCAATGATTTTGGAGACCCGTTTGAAGAGACGTTTGTACAAGCCGGATGGAGTATAACCGGTGAAGTCTTTTTTCGTATATCCTGCACGGATCTGATCCTGGATGCCCGCTACACGCACGCTGATAAATTCATCCAGATTGCTGGATACAATAGCCAGAAATTTGGCCCGTTCCATCAAGGGGTTGTCCACATCTTGGGCCTCTTGCAGCACCCGGCGGTTAAATTCGACCCAACTGAGGTCCCGGTTGAGATAGGCAGTGGCAGGACTGCTGCTAAAGATATTCTTTTTCTCTTCTTCGATCATTTTACTCATGGCCCCTCCACGTCATTCTTTTTTCTTTCGTTACCGCTTTTGTAGCGGTGCAGCCGCAATTTTGGCTTTATCGTATATTTTACCATTTTACCCTTTGAAGAAGATAGATTTGTTAAATCTGTGTAAAATCTTTGGGTTAATTTGCTGAAAGTTTGCCGATGCAGGTCGGATAGTGGAATTAAAGTTAACATAATAAAGAATATGTAAACTACATTGTTTTCCAAATAAACTCTCATTTTTTCGTTAAAAAGAACAGTTCTTTCAAAATGGTAACAATTGCTTTGGCGCTGGTTACAAAATTGTGATATATTCGATTCTGTTAGTTTACAAAGAGCTGCATCTTGATGCCCTTAGTAATTCATACATAGCTCAGGGTAAAGACTTGCGCAGTGCGCCGTTACCGGCCGCCGTGCATTGTAAACCAAGGAGGAAGAAATGAAGATCAATTTCAAAATGATTAAAACCTTTGCTGCTCTTGTAGGAATCAGCGCTGCGCTGCAAGCCGTTCCTGTCCATGCTGACGGCATCCACACCGCCAAGGAAGGGAACACTTTCTATACGTTGTCCAAACAATACGGAGTTAGTGTAGACGCCCTAATGAAAGCTAATCCGCAGGTGTCTGCAACCAACATTTATGAAGGCTTGAAACTGAACATTCCTGGCCAGACGCCTAAGCTGGTAGCTCAAAGCGAATCTGCCAAAGCTGAAATTATTACTCCTAATCTTAACGTGCAACCAGAGACCAATACGGTTTCAGCATGGGGCAAAGTATTCAACTATGACCGGACACTGCAAGTTAAAGCTTCGGCTTACTCGTCAGCGAGCAGCGAGAACGGGAAATGGGGCGCGGTCGACTACCTTGGCAATCCGCTGAAGCTTGGAACGATTGCTGTCGATCCTTCCGTCATTCCAATCGGGACCAAAGTTTTGGTGACGGGTTATTCCCACCCTGGATTACCAAAGTCCGCTTTTGTTGCTACGGCTACTGATATGGGGAGTGCCATCAAGGGCAATCGGATTGATATTTTTATCCCGGGAAGCCCAAGCTTTGTAGCTGATTTTGGATATCAGTATGTACAATTATACGTGATTCAATAGTTGATTTAAAACATAGCATGAAACACAAACGGAGGATGACCGCTAAGCGCGGCGTCCTCCATTTTTGTTATTTGCTTTTCGAGATTTGCAACAGCTGGGGAACCGTTACAAAAGTGTAGCCCCGTTGTCGCAAGCTCGTAATCACCTCAGGTAGAGCCTGTATGCTTCCCCTCAAGTTGCTCCCATGTCCCCCTCCGCCATGTTGAAGCACGATCGCTCCCTTGCCGGCATGAGAAAGAATGTTGTTCTTGACCTGCTGCTTGGAGAGTCCTTTCCAGTCCAGCGAATCCACATTCCAGTTAACCAGCTTATAGCCGTGAGATTTCGCCCATTTAAGCTGCTGCTCATTGATATCTCCATAAGGGGGGCGAATGAGCCGAGGCTTATAGCCTGCGATAGCCTGCAAAATATTTTCCGTACGGACGATCTGTGACCGAAAATCATTCAGTCGTAGCTTCACGAACTGCGGATGATTATAAGAGTGGTTGCCGATGACATGTCCTTCCCTGATCATGCGGGCAACGAGTCCTGGATGTTTCTCTGCCCGGCTTCCTACAACAAAAAAGGTGGCCTTCACTTTGTATTTGCGGAGGACATCTAGCAATTGCGGCGTAAAGCGCGGATCGGGTACATCATCGAAGGTAAGGGCGATGATCTTCCGCCGCGGGCCGCTGGTCTTGATCGTCTCAGGATACTTGTGCAGCAGCTGGCTCAGTGTAAGCCCTTTGGAATCCTTTCGCGGCCGGGCCGCTTCTTTGGAAGAGGTTGTTTCAGCTGCTGGGCCGACGGGATTTCCAATGGAAGAAGAGGCCTCGGGATCATTGGAGCTAAACCACTGCACTGGGGTTTGATTAGCAATCGCTGAAGCTTTTAATGGTGCAGGGGGAGAAAGTAGCAGGGCACAGGTCGCCGCTGTCATGAGGGTCAGTCTCCAGCCCTTGGACAAGTAATTCATCCGAAAGCACCTCCTTTTTCGTCATGATCACGGCCATTATCTTCCTTTGTTATCCCCTAAAATGCCGGAATTTATGCTGTTCCCAGTGTCTCCGTGTCCTATATTTCTTCCAGCAGGCAATGCGTGTATACTTATGGAACGGGACATGGAAATGCCCGAATAGATAGGGATCATGGAAGGATGGAGACAAGTATGCCGAATTTATTCACCCCTTATGAATTGAAAGGACTATCACTGAAAAATCGGATTGTGATGCCTCCAATGTGCCAATATTCCGTGGACAAGCAGGATGGTATCCCTAATGACTGGCATTTTGTGCATTATGTCAGCCGTGCCGTGGGCGGTACAGGCTTTATTATTGTAGAAATGACGGGCGTTCACCCGGATGGCCGAATCACGAACAAAGACACCGGTATTTGGAATGACGAGCAGGTTGAAGCTTATCGCAAGCTCACAGATGCTGTGCATGCTCAGGGCGCCAAAATTGCGATTCAACTTGGGCATGCCGGACGCAAGGCATTGGATGCAGAACCGCCGGTTGCACCGTCTGCGATACCTTTTGACAGTCGTTCCAAGACTCCCAAGGCTTTAACGCGCGAAGAGATTGCCGAACTGGTGACAGCTTATCGCGAAGCTGCGCGTAGAGCGGTGGAAGCGGGATTTGACAGCGTGGAGATTCATGGTGCGCACGGATACCTGATCCATCAGTTCCATTCCCCGCTGACGAATGTCAGAGAAGATGAATATGGCAAGGATCTTAGCTTGTTTGGTGAGCAGGTAGTCAGAGCAGTTAAAGAAGTGCTCCCTGCGGACATGCCTATCATCATGAGGGTTTCCGCCAAGGAATATGTAGACGGGGGATATGACCGTGAGTATGCGCTAGAATTCTGCACCCGCTATCGCGATGCCGGGGTAGATCTGTTTCATATCTCGACTGGCGGGGAAGGTCCAATCGGCTCGAACGGCGGGCCAAATGCGGGTTCAGCATATCAGGTCGATCTGGCCGAGTACATACGGACCGGACTGCAAGTACCTGTTATTGCGGTAGGACGCTTGGAATCCTATGCGGATGCACAGGCTGTGGTAACAGAAGAACGGGCGGATCTGGCCGCGGTTGGTCGTGGCATGCTGAGTGATCCTTATTGGGCGCTGCATGCACAGGAAGCGCTGGAAGGCGTAAATCAGGTGCCTAAAGCTTATGAGCGCGGGCTCTGGAACAGAAAATAGATTATTATATAAGAAGAACAATAGAAAGTAACAGTAAGCGAGAAGGAACGAAGGGGGAAGTTTGGAACTGTAGGAGCGATAGCGACCGCCTGAAAGCTTTCCGCAGGAAAGCTCGCATCGGAAGCACATGCTGTTCCCAGATTTCAACCGCTAGAAGCGGTTATAAATAAGAAATCTGGGAACAACAGCGGCCGGAAGTCCAAACATTCCACCGTAGTGACGACCGAGCCTAGCGTTCGAATCATAAGTTCTTCTTATCTAGTGTGAATATTGTCACAGATTTCAAGCTCCTTCTAAGGCAATCTTTAATAAGATTAAATTTGAAGGAGCTTGATAACGTGGCGACAGTTATAAGTAACGAACGGCTGGCAGATGGAGTATTCCATCTTAGGGTGGAGGGTAATCACGGCGGACAAATGGGTCAATTCTACATGCTGCGGGCATGGGGAGCCTATCCGCTGCTGTCCAGACCGCTTAGCATACATCAGGTGAACGATAATGGGGTTGAATTTCTGTATCATGTGGTTGGCGAAGGTACAGAAATTATGGCTGGATTGAATCCAGGTGACACGGTAAATCTGGAAGGGCCGTTTGGCAACGGATTTCCGCATGTGTCCGGGAAAGTAGCACTCGTAGGCGGGGGGATTGGCATTGCCCCGCTTTTTTATTGCGCTGAGAAGCTGCCAGACAGTGACGTTTACTTGGGCTTCAGCAGGGAAGCCTTCCGCACGGATGCCTTTTCTTCCCGTGCCGCATCCTTGACGGTGGATGTGGGCGGACGGATTCTCGACAGTGTTGATTTTACTGCGTATGACCATATCTTCGTATGTGGACCACATCCCATGCTCAAAGCAGCTCAGCAGAAAGGCCAGGCTGCTGTCGAAGCTGGAAGCAGTACCCGGGTGTATCTGTCGCTGGAGAACCGGATGGCCTGTGGCATTGGCGCCTGCCTGGTCTGCAGCGTGTCCTGTCGTGACGGACAGCGCAAACCCTGCGCCGATGGGCCTGTTTTTCTGGCGGAAGAGGTGATTTTCCATGATTAATCTGAGCGCTAAGATTGGCAATGTACATTTCAAGAATCCGCTTGTTATGGCCTCCGGCACCTTTGGCTTTGGACATGAATATGGCAAGCTATATGATGTATCCGCACTCGGAGGAATCTCCGGCAAAGGCCTGACACTGAATCCCAAGGCGGGTAACCCTGGGATTCGCGTATACGAGACAGCTTCCGGTATGCTCAACAGTGTTGGACTGGAGAATCCCGGAGTTGAAGCATTCCTCGCCAAGGAATGTCCTTATTGGGAGAACCTTGATACGGTCCGTATCGTCAATCTGGGTGGGGGGACGCTTGAGGATTATGTGCGCGGTGCGGAACTGATCCAGCAGGACGCAGATGCCCGTCAGCGCGCAGGAACAACGGCTGTAGACATGATCGAGCTGAACATCTCTTGTCCGAACGTTAAGGAGGGCGGGATCGCTTTTGGCATCAAAACACCGGCCGCGCAAGAAGTGGTCAGAGCCGTGCGGCGGGCCACACAGCTTCCGCTCGCGGTGAAGCTGTCGCCCCAGGCGGAAGATATCGCCGTGATGGCACAAATGTGCGAGGCGGAAGGAGCGGACGCAATCTCGCTCATCAATACGATTTCCGGGATGAAAATTGATGTCCGTAAGCGTAGCAGTGTGTTTAACAACCTGTACGCCGGATTATCCGGTCCGGCTATTAAGCCTATCGCCCTGCGGATGGTGCATCAAGTGGCCAAGAGCGTGAACATTCCGGTCATGGGCATGGGCGGAATCACCTCAGCCACCGATATAATTGAATTTATTATGGCTGGTGCAACGGTGGTTCAGGTGGGTACTTACAATTTCATGAACCTGCGGGCCGGCAGCACATTGGTAGACGAATTGCGGAAGTTTATGGAAGAAGAAAAGATCAGTTCTTTGGACGAAATTCGCGGAATTATATAAAATATAGGTGCAGCCCCCGTTTTCTGCGGGGGCTGTTCTCCAAATTCAGTCCTGTTTGAGCCGGATAAAGAAAGCGGTGGGGATATGAACATGAATCTGAACCAGACTATTTATTGGATCGGCGGCTCCGCCTGCTCCGGGAAAAGCACGATCGCTGCAAAGTATGCGGAGAAATATGGGCTGGATCTTTATGCCTGCGATTTCCATTCCGAAGTCCATCTGAAACTGATATCCCCACAACATCATCCGGCCATGCATAAGAGCGCGGTGATGGATTTCAATGAAGCCTTCTGTCACACTGATCCTCAGGAAAAGCTCAGACATTACATCCAGTTCTTTATGGAGGACTTCCTTTTTGTAATCGAAGACCTTGCTGCAAAGCGTGCAGATCGGCCTATTATTGTGGAAGGTAACCAGCTATTACCGTGCCTTGTCGATCCCTACTTGAGGAGTCATAGTCATCATCGAGCGTTATGGATTGTGCCTTCTGAGTCTTTTCAAAGAGAGCACTATAGCCAACGGCCGTGGATTCACGACGTTTTGAGACAGACGGACAATCCCGTAATGGCTTTTGACAACTGGATGGATAGGGATGCTTCATTCGCACGATATGTATACAGAGAAGCTGCAGAACTGCATCGGCATGTTATTGAAGTGGACGGAAGTGTAAGCCTTCAGGAAAATTTTGAAATCGTTGAAAAAATATTGACGGACTGGTAACAATCCTTCTTAACGAAGCATGATTTATTAGTAAGGCTGCTTGTGTTCTACCAGAGACAGACGATTCCATGATATAGTAAAGTACGTAACAAAGGTTTCACCTTGCCGCTGTAGCAGGTGGGAAGGAAGTTATTTCTTGATGATTCGGTTATTATAAGAGGAGGCTATGAAATTGGCTGACGAGAACATTCATCCGGGCGATATTGAACTGACCGCGCTGGAGGTTGGCCGTGATCTGCTGCTGCTAATTACCGGTGGTGTAAGTCATATCGGTGCAGCCAGTACAGCTTTTCTGATCGGAGATCAAGTTGAAGTGCTGACCTCGGCTGTTCCTCATCACAAAGAACACACTTTGAGTGAGGGAATTGCTCATAGGATAGCAACCGCACTGCAAAGATCAGTGACGGTAGTCATGGGCATTCATTATGATGATCTGACCAAGGAAGGTATTCAGCAGGTTGTGGAAATTGTTAATGCCAAAGTTGAACAATATTTATTGCAACAAAGTTGAAACGGCGGCGGCATCTTTGCGTAAGAGATAACAAACAGTTTTTTAAACTTTCTTTTGGAGGAATGAATAATGTCTATTTTTAAAAGATTGCGCGATCTCACAATGTCCAATATTAATGCGATTATCGATAAGGCTGAAGACCCGATCAAGATGACGGATCAATACATCCGCGACATGACCGAAGATTTGGAGGATGCTGAGAAAGCAGTAGCTGCTCAAATCGCCATTGAGAAGAAATTCAAACAGCTTTACGAAGAGCAAGAAGCACTCGTCGACAAGCGTAACCAACAGGCTCACGCCGCTGCTCAAGCCGGGAACGTTGATCTTGCCCGCCGTGCACTTGAAGAGAAGAAAGCAGCAGAAGCCAAACTGGTGGAGTACAAAGCTAGCTTTGATCAGAATAAAGCCTCCGCAGACAACCTGCGCGGCAAGCTGGAAGAGATGCGCAAGCAGCTTGTCCAAATGAAGAACAAGCGTGAGACGCTGGTAGCGCGTTATAACGCTGCTAAAGCACAAACTGAAATCAACAAAGCGATGAGCGGATTCAATACCGACTCGGCCTCCGCAGGCCTCAAACGGATGGAAGAGAAGATGCTTCAAGCGGAAGCACAGGCGGAAGCCAGCAACGAAATGAGCTCCGGCAGCAAATCGCTGGATGACGAATTCGAGAAGCTTCACAAGGACCAGGCTGTGGAAGACGAACTGGCTGCACTACTTAAGCAATACGACAAGAAGTAAGAACGGTAAAGCCGGAGTAACGGCTTAATATCAATAGGCGAAGGGGAGACAGCGCGATCGTTTCTCCTTCGCTTTTATCTATGCAAGTACAGGGTATAAAAATTGATGAAGCGGGGGCTGAAGTCAATGGATCTCCATATACTGGTATCCATGGTGGTATGGACGGTATGTAGTGTTATTTTGCTGTTCGTGCTGATGTACGTGGATTCACTTTTTACCCGTTATAACGATATTGAGGAACTGAAAGCGGGCAATATGGCTGTCACGACACGGCTCGTACTGAAGTTGCTGACCCAGGCATACATATTATCGACCTCCATTTCTACCTCAAACCGGCTCGGAGAAGCGCTGCTTGTATCGGTGGTTTCCTTTGCGCTGTTGTTGCTGCTTGAGCGGACTGTGCGCCTGTTGTTTGCCGTTTGGGGCAAGCTGGATCTGGATCATGGGACGCAGCAGGGGAAGATTGGCTATGGTTTGCTTTCGGGTTCGCTGCATATCGTCGGGGCTTTAATTATTTCAGCTTTTTTGTAGGAAGGAATGATGGAGGTTGAGTATCTGGAAACGCATAGGCAATTTATTCTCCAAGCCGGAGCCTCCGGCAGTACCCAAGAGCATGCTTAGTCTTGCACCCGGGGATATCTGCGAAGTCTCGCTGGTTACGTATCAGGTCACTGGGAGGACCCATAACCGAGGGCGGAATGCAGTTGTGCTGACACTGCGCGATGGCAGTGAAATCGCCTATCTGCATATTGAGGAGCGGGAGCAGCTACAATATGGGTTGTATAAACCGATTGACGGACGGCTGGATAATCCTGCAGAAGTGCCAACGACGCTGGAATTGGATGACCATGAGTTCTTCCTGGAGGAAGAATACGAAGGTCATGTAGCGGTGGCGGGGCAGACCCCATTCATGAATGGGGGAGAGCAGCATGTGTGGCAGTACCAGTCCGATGACTTCCGTCTGCTACGCATAGAATGGCAGAACGGACGGTTTATGCTGTATGAAGGTGAGAAAGTGATCCCGGGCGATGTAAGGGTAATCCGGGCTTCATAGGAGAGGGTGCCCATGAAAAGACAGTTAGCACGCTTGTTATCCTTAGTTATGGTACTGGGGCTACTGGCTTCCCTGCTTGCCGCATGCGGCAGTGCTCCCGACCTCAAGGAGAACTATCCGCTGGAATCCGTGAACAAGGAAGGCCATTCCACCTCCTATGTCTACAGGGCAAGTGGCCAATCGGTAGAGGAAGTAGCGGATGAACTGGCGTCACAGAAGAAGCCGGATCAGATCTCATCTGCTAATTCGGAACATATGTTCTTGGTCTACGGCAAACAGTGGTACCATTTGCAACAAGACCCGAAAAAGCCGGAGGATACGCTGGTCGAAGTCGATTCAGAAGAGTATGTGCGTAGCAACTATAACTCAAGCTTTCTGGAGACTTATCTTGCGGCCAGGCTAATCGGCGATTTGTTCGGTTCGGGGGGCGGATATGGCTCTTACCGGGGTTATGGAAGCAAGGATGAATATAAACCCAAGCAAGGAACGTATCACAAGCCGACCGAACAGGATAAAAAAATTGCGCCACCGGTCACCGTAGAACGGAAGGGACAAATCACCCGTAGGGGTAGCAGCAAGAGTGTCACCGATCCGGGCAGTGTGGGCGGAGGAAGCAGCAAGAGTGATAGCGGTACAAGCAAAGGCAGCATTACCCGTAAGAAGAGCGGGTCCGACTTTTTCAATGCGCCGAAGCCCAAAATTAGCAAGCCCAAAACCCGCTTTGGTACCGGTAAAATCGGCCGAAGGGGTAGGTGACACCCAAGCTTCAAGCAGAGACGCGTCAGTAAGAGCGGCTCTGCTTTTTTTATGAGACGAGGTTGAAAAAGGATGTTAGAAGACAAGATATCGTCTTGAAAAATGAATGTTAACCAATCAAAAAGTGTGGTATTCTGGATTAGAGAACATATGTTCTATTTTTCCCACTTTACTGTACACATTGGAGGATTAACGGATGAGTCATTTCCAACTGGTAAGTGTAGCTCATATGTTCCTGATTAAGGATCAGCAAATACTCTTGATGCGCCGTTGTAACACCGGACATGAGGATGGCAAGTATGGGCCCCCGGGAGGAAAGCTGGACGGAGGCGAAGAAGTGAAGATGGCAGCTATTCGGGAAGTTAGAGAAGAATGCGGTGTTGTGATTCAACCGGATGATCTGGAGATGACTGGTGTTATGCACATCAAAGCTGCTAACGAGCGGGTTGATTTTTTCTTCATCACAGAGCGCTGGACGGGAGAGATCCGCAATGCCGAGCCGAATAAATGCGATCATATGTGCTGGTTCCCCATGGATGACCTTCCTGACAACCTCATCCCTTTTATCGGACAAGCGCTGAAAGACCGTAAGGAAGACCGCTGGTTCTCTAGTTACGGGTGGAATTAGTTGATTTTACCAGCGTTTTGATGTACCTTTTTTACATAACAGTCGTAATACTAAAGTAGCAAGGCAATAATTTCACAGGAGGGAATCACGATGAAGGATGAGAAACAGACGATCACCTCTTTAAAAGATATTGGTAAAACAATGCTAAAAGGTGCGACTATCGGTTCGATCTGGGATTCAGACCTCACAGACAAGAAAGCCAATGCCACGCCTGAGTTTACGACAAAACAAGTATATAATCATTTGCTTGGCAAGGAGAAGCTATCCGATCAGGAGATAGAACGTCTCAAACGGGCTACGAAATACACTAGAAATCTGTAACATATAGTTTAACGATTAAAAATAAATTTTTATAAGAGCGGATACAAATCTTCTTCGGAAGAGGGTATCCGTTTTCTTTTTAATAGAGAAATGAATGAACGGTCAACCAAGAACAACGAACCAAGAACAACACCAACACCAACACCAACACCAACACCAACACCAACACCAATAACAACAACAAGCAGCTCACAACCACCAACAACAGCAAAAGCAAAAGATAAAGTTCCTCTTTTACTCTCTGTTTAGCAAATTACAATATATGAAAAATTCACAATAGTAAACACGAAAATATCCACACACTCATATATCGATCCGTCTTTAACACCTCGTCGCAAAAGCAGCGGCCCCAACCCAGAATGCAGACAGGGCAGAGCCGCCGATGTAGTCAAGCTAGGATTCCAGACGCCGCTCAATCGCTTCAGACATCGTTTTATCAGTCAGATGGGCATAGACCTCTGTCGTCTCCGTAGAGGCGTGTCCAAGCTGTTCCTTGGTCTTATAGATATCATTCTGCAAATAATAGTCGGTTGCAAAAGAATGGCGCAGCTTGTGAACTGTCAAATAAGGCTTGCCGAACCGCTTAGCGTATTTGATGATCATCTCCTGCATAGCCCGCTTGGTCATTCGTTTGCCCTCCTGACTGCCGTTGGGGAGAGCGATGAAGAGTGCTTTTTCTTTCTTGGGAGTTTTGTAGCGTGAACTTCGCAGACTCAGATACTGTGTGAGATCATCCTTGGCTTGTTCCCGGAAATAGACTGGGGTTTTAAAGGTTTCATCATTGTGCCCCTTGCGGTATACATACAGCATTTTATTGTTCAGATCCAGATCGTCCACGTTGAGATTAACGACCTCTGATACACGCAGACCGGAGTTGAGAATCAGACTGGCGATGCAAGCATCCCGTTCCCGATTGATTTGAAAAGAATAATAGGCCTGTTTGTTGCCCTCGACATCGCGCCCATATCCCTCATAAATGTAGCCTACGAACTCTAGTAACTCTTCTTCCTCTAGAATTTTACCCTTCAATTTGGCGGCTGTATCCTTTGGCTTGTGAATGCGTTTGATCTCCACCTTGGCCATAATATTGCGCTTGAGCAGGGGGTAGAAATCCTCATCTTCCGCAATTTGGCTCAGATAATGAAACAGGGAGCGAAGAGAGGACAGCTTGCGGGAGACGGTGACTTTACTGTTCGTACTCTCCGCACGGGTTGTGAGATGCAGCCGATAGCCGATAATGCTGTCCATATGCAGCGTCTCCAGCTCCAGCAGCGTTATTCCGGCGTTACTCTCTGCAACGGACAGACCCTCCGCACGCAGCCAATTGAAAAATGACTCATAATCCCGGATATACTCCAGCAGCGTGGAGGGAGAAAGGTCAGGCCGTTTATAATCGATAAACTGCTGCACAAACCAGGGCATGAGCGGCAGCTTCAGGTCCAGATGCTTGCGATCGTTGGTCTTTTGAATGCTCATCAATAATCACCTTCTTGTATGTATTCCATCAGGTACTGTCTCCTTATCTTATCATGTTTTGTGAGGCTTGACCCCAAATGTAGGATGCTTGCAGGTGGACGCGCCTTGCTCCTGAAGAGACAAAGTTATATGATGAGTTATAAAAAGCGACTTGCAGGGGTGAACCTCATGGAACTTGGAATTGAGCTGGTTCCCAAGGAACGTAAACAAGTGATCAGCAATCTGATGCAGCTCTACCTGTATGATTTCACGCAGTATCTGGAGATTGATGTGAATCGCGACGGGCTTTTTCCGACATATCCGGGGCTCGAAGCCTATTGGAACAGCGGGAATAACAAATTTGCCTACCTGATGACGGTGAACGGTGCGACAGCTGGCTTTGCGTTGGTGGACAGGCTGCTGCGTAGCACGGAAGGGCAGTTCTATATGACCGAATTTTTTGTAATGAAAAAATACCGCCGCACCGGTGTTGGCACCTGGGCTGCGCACAAGCTTTTCGACATGTTCCCGGGTGACTGGAAGGTGTCACAGGTCCGTGCCAACATTCCAGCCCGCAATTTTTGGCACCGGGTGATCGGCAGTTATACTAATGGGGCTTTTCAGGAGCGGTTTAATCCGAGAGAAGGTAATCCCAGCCAATATTTCAGCACATTAAATATCAATACTATAAAATAGTGCCTCGAAAACCTCTGTTCTATCTTTGGAACGGCAGGGGAAGGACACTCTGGCTCAGCACCGGTTTGCTTCCATCCGCGTGGATACGCAAATAAGTGCATTTTTGTACCTTAATTCGGCGGCAACGAAGGGGGAACATCGATTAAGGGCACTTTTGTATGTTAATTCTTTGGGGATGTCGCCTTTTTAGGGATATGTAGGGAAATAAGGTGCAATAATGCTCTTAATTCCCTTTTTCACGCTAAAATCATCAATATAAGGTACAAAAATGCCGCTATTTAAACACTGAGTAGACTTTGGAGAACTTTGGAAAAAGAAACGCTACACGAAGGAAAACGGTGGCACAGCAGCTTTAGCAGCACAGGCGATCAAGTGAAAGCTTGGGTATTCTGATGCCCTAAACTTGTGTATCTACATGAGCAGCCCTTTAAAAGCATCGATTACCTCTTGGGGTAAACGATGCTTTTTTGGTGGAAAGAGAAGGAGACGAAAATATAGTTAACATAATAATAATTAGGTAAACTTATAGTTTGCTTTTGTCAGTAACATGAACAATTAAGGGCAGTGATCTGGCAAATGAGCAAATGGGCAACTAACCAACTATCAAAAAAATAAACAACAAAATGAACAAAGCAACAAAATGAACCAACCACCGAATCAAAGCAATTAGCAAAAAGAAACCCAAAATTCTGTAATTTCAACATATGAAAAATTCACAATAGAAAACCAAAACAACCCTCTACATCTATCTCATACAACGCAAATACACACGCTAATCATATCTATCAACAAAACCATGGAAAAAGGTAACCCTCACCCCTCTCACTTTACTTAGAACTCTAAGTTTTCATGTTTCATAAGTGTCTGCCTGATTGTAAAGGCCGTTTCAAGCGACACAGCGGCGTGAGCAATCGAGAGACAAGAATCTGTTCCATGCTGAAGGGCATGGGCCACATGTTCAATGCTTTTCTCATACGGATCGGCTCCTTCAAGGTGAATTTGCTGCCGGCCTTGTGATGTATATTCCAACAACGTGCACTCGGCAGGGCCTGTGCCATAATCGTTCTCATTATATACAAGCTTACCGTGTTCAAAATAAGCCTCATATCCAACCATAAAAGGATACTTCTCCGGCATTTGTGAAGACGCCATCACCTCAGTCAATCCTTCAGGGTGCTGTAAGGTTACTCGTACCAAAGCCTGACCTTGCTTCTCAGCGTTTGTCCCCCAAACCATAGCCGGATTGTGCGGACCC
Organism: Paenibacillus sp. MAHUQ-45; assembly: GCF_058133325.1. NCBI lineage: Bacteria > Bacillati > Bacillota > Bacilli > Caryophanales > Paenibacillaceae > Paenibacillus > Paenibacillus sp. MAHUQ-45. The sequence continues at coordinate 79,244 of NZ_JBYUPV010000013.1, read as the reverse complement.
CGGATTCCACTAATAAAATCCAACTCATGGATCATCAGATTCGTCGCGATGAGTTTCAGTCCGAGATCCCCCCACAAGGGAGGTGTTTCTCTTTTAAGGGTAAGAGAGAGGAGCTTGCCATATTTTTGCCCCGAGATTACGTTATGCAGATAGGTGTAAGGGGGATCAAATTTAATAAACTGGTTCACAAATACACGACGTCCGTAGGTCTGTTCGGCCTGCTGCATCGCCAGTAGATCCTCCTCTGTCAGACACAGCGGTGTTTCGCAGAAGACATGCTTTCCATGCTTCAGAGCCTGAATCGTGTATTCACGGTGAAGTGTAGTGGGGAGGCAAATATCGATCAGCGAAACCTCTGGATCTTGCAGAATGTCATCGATGCGGGTTGTGACATCCACCTTGTATTCACTTTGCAAATGCTGTAGTTTACCTTCGTTTCTTCCAAATACAATGATGCTTTCCGCGAGTCCTGACTTTTGCCATAACTGAGTGTGATATGCTCCGAATCCGGTGCCCAAAATTCCAATTTTCATTGTTATTACTTCCTTCCTTGTATAGTCTCTATGATATACTTCAATTGTTGACAACAGATTGGCAAGAATTAAATATGGCTGAGGAGAATCTCAATTGAGACTGCACAGGTTGATCGCAATGTTGTTATTGATGGAGTCTCGGGGCAAAATGAAGGCCAGTGAACTAGCCGCTGCGCTAGAGACGTCCGTGCGCTCGATCTATCGAGATGTGGATGTACTGGCGGAGTCAGGTATTCCAATTCTATCTACGCCAGGTCCTAATGGCGGTATTTCGCTAATGGAAGGCTATACGCTTCAGCTCAAGCAGCTGCACGGGGAGGATGTAGTCCATTTATATTTGACGGGAATGGGTATCCACACAGCAGCGGGGAGTGAATCGGGATTGAAGCTGAAGAGTGCTCTTTTGAAATTGGAAAAGACACTGCCACCCGCTTACCAGGAGGATGTCACAAAGGCTAAACAACGGTTTTATTTCGACGATACGCCATGGTGGATAGCGCGTGCAATCATTCCTTGTCTGGAAGCCTTGAGATTGGCCGTCTGGCGGACAAGAGCTATAGAGATTCAGTACCGCAAAATAGATGGTAGCGAGAGTATTCGTCTTGTGCATCCATATGGGCTAGTGGTTAAGCTCGGTGACTGGTACTTGGTCGCCTATTGTCTAAAGGCAAGGGAAATACGTACCTTCAAATGCGAGCGTGTTGTGGCGGTTAAGCTTTTGGAAGATCCATACACGATTCCAGGAGACTTTTCGCTGGAAGAACATTGGCACTCGCAGCAGCAGAATTTCAAGCAGGCGCGGAAGGTAGCGGAGCAGTATGAAGTTATACTCAAAGTAGATCTACAGTATGTTCAAGCGCTCGGGAATCTGGAGATCATAAACGTGGTAGAAAAGGGGGAACAACAGCTGCTTACCGTGAATATGTACGACTATGAGTCGGCTTGTAACACAGCAATGAAGCTTATGGGCTATGCTGAAATCGTCGAGCCTGTAGTTCTTAGGGAGTTTGTCAAAGAACGAATCTTCACAATGTCCCGGAAGTACATAAGTTAGTTTACGGAAATAATATTATGTTAACCAATTATCCCGCAAGCATTAATCGTTCTTTGAATTACATTTCACTTTAAAATCTCCTATATGCGCTAAAATAAAAACCCGGCCAAGAGATCTAATCTCTTCACCGGGTCTTGTCAGTTTTATTGAAGATGTAATTAAGCTATATCCATGCGCTCCCTCGCTTGCACAGTCTCTCGCTCTCTGGCAGCAAGCTTTTTCTTGGCGATGAGCAGGAAGGGGATACCGAGAGCTATGATTAATCCCAGCGGGAGAAAGACGGCAGGTCCGTTCTGCATGCCGAACTCATCCAACAGAAGACCACCTATAATCGGGGCTATTACGTTCCCCAAGTTGTTAAACCCGATAACGCCAAAGTAGGTGCCTTTCAATTCAGGTTTAGCGATCCGGTCGATCAGCATATCCATCATCGAGGCGAGCAGTACTTCACCGATTGTATATAACACAACACTAAAGCTCATTAAGCCAATGCCTCCAGCTAAGCCGAAGAGCATCATACTGCACGCAAGAAGAGCATTCCCTAAGATCAACGGGACTAGGGGTGAGAATCTGCGGGCGATCCGCACAACAGGATATTGCATAACCAATACGGTCACTGCGTTCAGCGATAGCATATATGAGAACAACTGCTTGCCATTAGAAAAGTGCGTGTTCATGGTTAGATATTGCGCTAGCGTGGAATCAAAAAGTCCATAAGCCATGATACAAAAGATCGTACCAATGAGTACCGGCACGAACACGCCATCCTTCCCTGTAGTGGTTAAGGCTTCCCGGAGACGTGGTGTCGTGACATCGGTGTGAACGGGCAGAGCGGAGCGATGCAAAGTGAACTGAAGGAAGATGACCAGTCCATAGATAATATAGACGATCCCGGCAATGATAAAAGGAAACTTGGATTGTACCGAGCCGAGCTGCAGCCCGATAATCGGTCCGAATACAACCCCCAGATTGATCGCAGCGTATCTCAGATTAAAAACAAGTAGTTTGTGTTTAGCCGGAGTAACGTCTGATAACAGTGCGCGAGAGCTGGGTTCAAAGACTGCGCGACAGATTCCGTTAAGCATATTAACGAGAAAGAAGACCCATAATTCTTTAGCTGCCGCGAAGCCAAAAAAGACGCCGGCCCAGCTAAAGACGGAAATCAGCATGATGACCTTCCGGCCGATTTTATCAGAAATGTAGCCGCCGTAGAAGCTGATCAGAATCCCTGCAAGCGAGCTGACGGCAACCGTAATGCCAGTCTGCGTTGGAGAGGCTCCGAGCACTTGGACTAGATAAATAGACAGAAAGGGAATACTCATGGAAGTGACTAAACGACCGAACATTGTACCTACAATGATGGTCCAGGCCAAGGGATGAATCTGCTGCAAATGCTGTTTCATAGCTGTTCTCCTAATTCGCTGTAAATTTTCTGTATCTTTCATAAATGTTTAATTATAATTGTAATGATTAAAGGGGGAAGTAAAAGTGTAATATATTCCTTCATCTTTTCACCTTTTTGAAAAAAGGGGGGGCCTTATGTATAACCAGACTACATCGCATTATTTGTGTATGGCAGAATCTTTAAATCCTGCTTTTCGGCTACATGAACCGCTTCCTGTAAGTATTGAAGAACTTAGCGAGATCCTCTGCTGCACCTCCCGTAATGTGAAATTCATCCTGCGCAAGCTCGAAGAGAAGGGATTAATTCAGTGGCAGCCGGGTAGAGGGAGAGGGAATATGTCCCAGCTTACCTTCCTGCAGAGTAAAGAGGAGATACTGGAGAATAGCTTTCAGGAATTGCTAGGTAAGGGGAAAATAAAAGAAGCGACCTTGGTGCTAGGTAATGCCACCGGAAATGAACCGCTCAAGATACGTCTGCTGGATGAGCTTAACAAACACCTTGGCTTTCAAAGTGAGCCTGAGTCTACTTCGGGACAGGATGTGCTGCGGATGGTTCGCAATCGAGCTTTGGATAAGCTGGACCCTGCCTTTGTCTACTCTGCGTTTGAATGCTATTTGCTCAGCCAAATTTGTAGCACACTCGTGATCTATGACACTGTTAACGATTGCTTTTTGCCGGGTTTGGCTCATATGTGGGAGAGCAGCGAGGATCACACCCATTGGGTGTTTTATCTTCGTAAAGGGGTCCGTTTTCATCATGGAAGGGTCATGACCGCCAAAGATGTGATTGGATCGCTAGACCGTTTGCGAAATTTGCATAGCCCGACACTTTGGTTTTTTCGCGATATTATTAGTGCCGAGACGAAAGGCGAACATTGTGTCCATTTTCATCTGAATCGGCCGAATTTGTTTATCTTGCATTTGTTCAGCAATATTCATATGAGCATTGTGCCCTATGACGTGGAGTTCAGCACAGAGTTTGTCGGTACCGGACCCTACCGGGTCAAGGAACTGAATGAGAATGTTCTTGTGCTGGAGGCATTTGACCAATACTACGGTTTGCGTGCGTTGCTCGACCGGGTAGAAATCTGGTTTGTGCTCCATGACGTTGCGCCAGAACGACAATATGAGTTGCCAGATCAGCTGCTGAAGGCACATGATGCTCGTAATGATAACAATAACCGAATTGATTATCCGGCGCTCGGCTGCCGCTATATTCTGTTCAATTTCCATAAGGAAGGCATACATCACAAGCTTAAGTTTCGGCAGGCCCTGCGTCTGATTTATAACCGGACAGCTATGATCAAGGAGCTTGGAGGCAGTCGATTGACCCCGGCAGACAGCTTGTTGCCTTGGAATAGCAAAGAGAGGAACTGGGAGAATACAGCAGATTCAACAGAGCAGATTAAAGAGCTGCTGCAAGCTTGCGGATATGGCGGTGAAGCAATTACTGCTGCTTTTATGTCTAAAAAAGAAGAAGTTGAAGAAGCGCAGTGGCTGCAGCGGCGTTGTGCCGAGGTGGGAATAACGCTTAAGTTTCACCCGCTTAAGAAACATAACGCCCAAGAGGTTTTGCAGCATGCGGATCTGATATTGGGTGAAGAAATCCTGGAAGAGGATTGGCAGTGGGGAATGATTACCTACTTTAAAAATGAGTCCAATTACTTGCGTATCCTCCTGCTCAAGAGCCAGTGTGATGTTATCGACCGAAGCTTGGAGGATTTTGCGCAGCAGAACGAAGCTGATAGGGCCAGGCTGCTGAATCAAGCAGAGAGTATTTTGCGTGACAATGCCTGGGTGCTTTACGGATGCCATCTTAATAAGAGAGCGCTGTTCGATCAAAGTTTATATGGATTACACACCAGCACCTTTGGTTTTCTGGATCTCTCGAAATTATGGATCAAATCTCCGTTCCAGGGTGTTGTTCCAACTCCGCATAGTAATCGCCGGATGAGTGTATAAAGCCTCTTAAACCTGATTTTAAAGACCCTCTCAAGAAACACAGCAGCGGGGGGCTCATCGCAGGTGCGGAAAGTAGCAGAGTACTATATAGTTAGGCTCAATGTAGAGCTACAGTATGTTCAAGCGCTCGGGAATCTGGAGATCACAAGCGTGGTAGAAGAGGGAGAACAGCAGCTGCTTTACAGTCAATGTACGATTATGGGCCGGCTTGTAACACAGCACTTAAGCTCATGAGCTATGCTGAAATCGTCGACCCTTTAGATATGAGAAAGTTTGTCAGCGAGCGCATCGCTACAATGTTCAGGAAGTACACACCCAAGTTTACGGAAATAATATTATGTTAACTTTACTCTTCCATTGAGTCGTACAAGCATTAACTTCGCCAATTGATCCACTGGTAATAATCGCTCTTAGAATTATAGTTTGCTTTCCGTTCTCGCACACACATGCGCTAAAATAAAGACCCGGCGAAGAGAACTCATCTCTTTACCGGGTCTTGTCCGTTTTATTGAATATACAATTAAGCTATATTCATGGCCTCTCCCGCTTTATCAGCAGCTTTTTCACGGGCAGTCAATCTTTTATGAGCTGTGAACAGGAAGGGGAAAGCTAGCGCGCTGATCAGAGCGAGTGGGACAAAGACGGCGGGGCCGTTAAGCGCACCGAATCGATCCAGCATAATGCCACCCAGCACGGGAGCTAATACATTCCCCATGTTGTTAAAGCCGATCGTGCCGAAGTAAGTCCCTTTAAATTCAGGTTTGGCAATCCTGTCGATCAGCATATCCATCATCGTGAACAGCAATACTTCTCCTACCGTAAATAGCACGACACTGAACATCAAGAGAAAGACACTGCTATTGATGCCAAAAAGAAGCAAGCTCGCGACAATACAGGCATTTCCCAGAATCAAAGGCATCAGTGGTTGAAATTTCCGTGCAGTTCGGACAATGGGATATTGCACAATTAACACAGTGATTGCATTAAGGGATAACATGTAGGTGAAGAGCTGTCTCCCGTTTGCAAAATGCGTATTCATTGCCAAATATTGCGCCAAGGTAGAATCAAAATGGCCATAGCCCAGTATACAGAAGGTGGTTCCAATCAACACTGGCAGAAAAACGCGGTCCCGGCCTGTGGTTGATAGCGCCTCCCGAAGACGCGGAGCTGTGGCATGAGAGCGGGCTGGCATGCTCGCACGGTGAACGTAAAATTGCAGGAACAATACCAAACCATAGACAATATAGACGAATCCCGCGATCAGGAATGGGAAGGTCGACTCAGCAGCACCTAACTGCAAACCAATAATGGGCCCGAAGACAACCCCAAGGTTGATGGCGGCATATCTCAGGTTAAAGACCAGCAGCTTATGATCCGCAGGCGTAATATCTGACAATAGCGCTCGTGAAGTAGGCTCGAACACGGCCCGGCATAATCCATTGAGTGTATTCACAAGGAAAAAGACCCATAAATATCGTGCCTCAGAGAAGCCGAAGAACACAGCCGCCCATCCGAATACGGAGATCAGCATGACAAGCTTACGGCCGATGATATCGGAGATATAACCACCATAGAAGCTAACTAGAACGCCTGCCAATGAACTGACAGCAACCGTGACCCCTGTCTGGGTTGGGGTGGCGCCAAGGACTTGAGTTAGGTAAATCGAGAGAAATGGAATACTCATGGAGGTCACCAGACGTCCAAATAGAGTACCAATAATAATCGTCCAGGCAAGCGGGTGAATGTGCTTCAAGTGTTGTTTCATTGAAATACTCCTAATCCGTTCTGATTTTCTATTTTTTATCTTTATCTTAGGTATAATTCTATCTGAAAAAGGGGGAAGTAAAAGTGTAAGAAATCATCCGTTCTCTTCACCTTTTAGTTTCAAGAAACTGACGTATCGTGAAAAAGATAGGCAAGGTATACCTGTTCTGTTATACTCACGAAGGAGGCTGTATCGACCGGGTCGAATGGTGCTCCTTCGTGATTGCATGAATTGAATAGCTTTACACGTAAGCCATGGAGGTGAACTCGTTGGATTTTGCTCTGATCCGCAAGGACCGAGACAAAAGAACGGTCAAAACTTGACTCTTTTTTTGCCTGTCGGATCCTTTTAGCAGATTTGCTAAGAGGTCTTTTTATTTATCCCAATAAGGTTATAGAGAGGATTTGAACATTTATGGCAAATATGCGTTTTCTGGTTGTAGGTGCAGGTGCAGTTGGCGGTTACTTCGGTGGTCGTCTTGTTCAAAAAGGAGAAGACGTTACTTTTCTAGTTCGCCCGTCCAAACAGCGTCAATTGGCGGATCACGGGCTGAAGGTTAAAAGTGTGCATGGAGATTTCCATACCCCTATCCGCACGATTACATATGGTGACCAAGCGGAGCCATTTGATTGTATCCTCCTGTCGGTTAAAGCCTACCATCTGCCGGGACTGCTGACAGATATCGCCCCTTATGTGGGAGAGCATACATTAATTCTTCCGCTCCTTAACGGCTACGACCATTTTGGCACGTTAGCCAACCATTTTGGCCCGGAGAAAGTGCTTGGCGGACTGTGTTATATTGAATCTACGCTAGATGATGAAGGAACAATTATTCAGACCAGTCCGTTTCATCGTATTGTATTTGGAGAATTGTCAGGCGGGGGATCTGAGCGGTCACAACAATTGTTCAGCCACCTGGATCAGGCGGGGTTCACGGTCGTTCTTTCAGAGGATATTCAGCGTGTAATTTGGCAGAAATATGTATTTATCGCAAGCTTTAGCGGCATTACTACTTTCATGGAGTCTCCGGTTGGGCCGATACTTCACACGCCTGAAGCCATGGAGATATACTCTCGGTTGCTCAAGGAAATTGTCACCCTTGCCCGTCGTGCCGGAATGCCGGTGGATTCAGATCTGGAGGCTACCACCTTGCAAACCATGGTGTCCTTACAGCCATCAATGATGTCATCTATGCAACGGGACATGCAGAAGCAGCTGCCGATCGAAGCCGATCATCTGCATGGTTTTCTACTTGCGTTAGCCGCTTCGGATAAAGGCGATTACCCTATCCTGCAAACGGTATATGCCCGGTTAAAGGTATATGAGAGAGTTGTTTTTCCTCCAGCGGAGTAGGAATAAGGATGGTAATGGAGCTGAGCGTTGTAGCGATTCCTTTCTAACTAAGTTAAAATGAGGCGCATATAATTTAAAATACAGGAGTTGATTATATATGGGACAAGCTTCACAGAAAATTGCCACGTTCTTAATGTTCGAAGGACAGGCCGAAGAAGCGATGAATTTCTATATTTCTTTGTTTGAAAATTCTGAAATCATCAGTATCAAGCGATATGGACCCAATGAGGCCGGTCCTGAAGGAAGTGTGGTCCAGGCTACTTTTTCGTTGAACGGTCAAGTCTATATGTGTATCGATAGCCATGTCAAGCATGCCTTTACGTTCACACCTGCGATATCCCTGTTCGTCACCTGCGAATCCGAAGAAGAGATTGACCGGATCTTTGCAGAGCTGTCGGAGCAAGGACAAATCCTCATGCCATTAGGCGCATACCCATTCAGTCAAAAATTTGGTTGGACCGCTGACCGTTTCGGGGTATCTTGGCAATTAAGTCTTCCGCATCCGCAGTAAGAGCAAGAGGTTTGTTGAGCTTCTCTGAATCATTGAAATAGTGAACACCTCCAATGAATAGCATTTGGGGGTGTTTTTTGCGTCCAGCTCTCACTTCTGTCTCATAGCAATTTCGTGTAGAATGAAAGTCTCTGCACTGTAATGTGGACAATTGGGCGCGTTATGGAGCTATAGAGGATAAAAGGAGGCTAAGACATCTTGAGCTGGACAGAACAGCAGGAACCGTATGTAAGACCATGGATCGCTCAATGGGAGACGACCACATTGCTATCCGATAAATGGATGACTGCTGGCGAAGTCAATTATTGTACCTCCCATACATTAATCGTGATCACAGATGGCCAAGCGATTTGGAATATTAACGGACAGATTGTTCATGTAACGTTTGGTCAATTAATTGCCATCGAAGAGAACTCTTTCGTTGAGGTATTAGAAGGTGGAAATCTGGATTTAGCAGGTTGGCATATCCAATTTCATACGTACTCCATTCTCAAAGCAGAAGGAACGGTAGTGAAAACAGATTGGAAAGTACCGCTAGGTAGTACATACCAGGTTGTGCAACTGACTGGCGGTTTTTTAACGAGCATAAGTGATTCTTTAAATACATTACAGTCTATGGGGATTTCCGAGCAGCTTGTTGAGCATCAGTTTCTTTTATATGGATTATTGAAAAATTTATATCATAAACCAGCGAGTGATCAGCCTACGACAGAAGAAGGCATAATGCGTTCAATTGCTTATATGCAGGAGCATTATCATGAGACGATCACTCGTGAAGAGCTGGCACAGATTGCGGGTGTCAGTCAGTGGCATTATTCTCGCAAATTCGGTGAAATGTGTGGCAAGCCTCCTCTAGACTACCTGGCAAATTACAGAATCCATCGTGCCCAGGAAGAGTTACTACTTACTTCAGCCAGTTCTCAAGAAATTGCCAAAAAAGTAGGGTTTGAAGATGTGCATTATTTCAGCCGTCGTTTCAAACAATTTGCAGGCATGTCACCAAGAAATTATGTGCAGCATTTAGGGGAGCGGCAGGTATTATCGATCTCTGCACTATGCGCCGAGTTGCTCGTCTCATTGGGGATCATTCCCCAAGCTGTAATGGTAACACCTTTATTACTGCCTCAGCATCAACGGGAGCTGTTTGAAAGTCATGGGATTAAACTGCTGGAAGTTCCCCAGTATGAGACTAATATTGAATTTATTCAACAAGAGCGGCCTGAGATTATTATGGGGCATTTCATAACCGAAGATATCAAGAAGAAATTGCGCGGGGTCGCTCCAATCATAACGGGTCTGACTAATGATGTAGAGATCCTGCTCCAACAATTTGGTGCTTGGTTTCATAAACAAGAAGAAGCGAACACGCTCCAGGTTCAAATGAACAATGAAGTGAATGCAGCACGACAACAATTAAGATCAATCATTGAATCAGGGGCCACAGTAATGGTCTTGCGAGTAGAACCGTTCGGATATCGATATTTGGGCGGCACCTCCAGCGGAGTATCACAGCTACTGTATCAGAGATTGGAGCTAGCGCTTCCCGAGTCTCTAAAGGCAGGGGAGGCATGGTTTAACCCTTGTACAATGGATCAATTGTCTGCAGCCGATCCGGCATATTTATTCGTAGAGAAACGCAGGATGGAGTATTTTAATGCGGAAGAAAATATGGAGAAACTAAGGGAAAGTAAGCAGTGGAAGGATTTGAGAGCGGTAAAAAACAATCGCGTATTCTACATTGATACAAGCCTGTGGGTGGATGGGTGTGGAGTCATTGGCCAGTCCATTATCATTGATCAAGTGGTTAGCAGCTTAATGGGGCATGAATAGAGTGTAGCACAATAATCCATTTGAATTCGCACCATTCGCTATGGAAGGATGGCTTTTTATTTGATAATCTTTGATAATGATAATTATTATCAATAAAAAAGGGGCGAGTACATAATGGCAGGACGATTGTCTAAGTTTCTTGGAACAGCGCTTTTGGTTGTTGTTTTAGCTGCGTGTTCCAATGAATCCAGTAAGAAGGAAGAGGTGTCTGAAGAAGCACCTGCAAGTCATAGTGAAACAAGGGTTGTAAGTGATATTTTTGGTGATGTAACGATTCCGACCGACCCGAAAAACATTCTTGTCACGAGTTCAAGCTATGCAGAGGATTTAATTGAGATGGGGATTCCCCCGCAGTATGCAGTGGTAGTTCCAGAGATTGAACCTGATTACAGAACCCCTTATTTGGAGAAGCATGGGGTTAAAACAATATCGCAAGCACAATATGAATACAATTTCGAGCAATTGCTGAGCTTATCGCCGGATATGATTGTTACCGCAGGTGAAGGCGTGGAAGCCAAGGTATATGATGAGTTATCCAAAATAGCACCGACAGTCGCTCTAAAGGCTGGTGTTGGCGTACATGACGCGATGAAAGAGCTGTCCGTGCTTTTCCATAAAGAAACTGAAGCAGACAAGGTGTTAACTGCCCTAGATCAGAAGGCGAGCGAGGCTAAAGATAAAATTCAGCAAGCGATTGGTGACAAAACCGTACTTGTACTTCGAGTAGAACCTACCCGATACCGCTACTTGGGTCCAAAAGCGGATGACGATGTTAGTAGATTCTTTTATCAGACGCTTGGGCTGACCAGCCCTGAAGTTACTAAGGATTCGGACGTATGGTTTACACAGTTTTCCTTAGAAATTTTACCAGCTATCAAACCGGATTATGTTTTCTTGGAAACAAGAAGTATGGTGGACTTTGATAGCACACAATCCTTAGGAGAATTAGAAGACAACCCGCTGTGGAAAGGCCTGAGCGCTGTTAAAAATAATCATGTATTCCCATTACGTACCAACGATTATATTCAAGCCAAGGGTCCAATCGGAACTGGCATGCTTATTGACTATATTGTAGAAAAGTTGGTGCCTTAATGAGTATACAAGAGCAAGATATCTATGACATTACGATTATCGGCGGCGGTCCCGCAGGGATGTATGCAGCTTTCTATAGTGGGATGAGAGCAATGCGCACCAAAATCATCGAAGCCAAGCACGAATTAGGGGGATTCATGCGGACCTACCCGGAGAAGCTGGTATGGGATGTTGGTGGTGTTGATCCAATTCTGTGTGAACAGTTGATTGATTCATTGGAGAGACAGGCGAGAACCTTTGATCCAACGATTATCTTTGGTCAGGAAATTGCCCATATGGAACGTCGCGAGGACCAAGTCTTCGTATTAACAGCGAAAACAGGGGAACGTCATTATACACGTACCATTCTACTCTGTGCAGGCCGCGGCATGACTCAAGTGCAGAAGCTGGATGTGGAAGGTGCGAACCGTTATGAACTGACGAATCTGCACTATCTGGTTACAGATCTTTCGAGATTTAAGAATAAACGGGTGCTCATCTCCGGCGGCGGCGACTCTGCGGTAGATTGGGCGAATGAGATTGCCAAATGGACCAAGCAGGTTACCGTTGTCCATAGACGGGATCAGTTTACAGCACACGAACTTCCGGTTGCCGAGATGAGAGCTTCGGCTAAGGTGATGACACCGTACAGCATCTCTCGCTTATACGGGGAGGGGGACCGGATTAGGCAAGTTGCGTTGGAGCATTCCGAGACCGGTGACATTGAGCAGATTGAAGTCGATGAAGTGATCGTGAGTCATGGTTTTGACCGTGACTTTGGACAACTCTTGACATGGGGATTGGAAAAAGAAGACTACGGCGTTTCCGTCGACCCGCGTATGCGTACCAGTCTCCCAGGGATCTTCGGTGCCGGTGATTTTATCACCTATGGCAGCAAAGTCCGGTTAATTGCCGGCGCATTTAATGACGCCGTTCTGGCTGTGAATAGCGCAAAGATGTATCTGGAGCCTACGGCTACCGATATGGCCGGTGTCTCGTCTCATAATGCTCGTTTTTTTGATAAGAACAAAGAGATTTTGCAAAACCAATAAGAAGAATGCACAGCAAGATTATGAGAGAATTCTCATGGCTTGCTGTGGTTTTTTATATTTGCTTCCGGTTTTTCTTGACTGATTGATCTAGAATGGATAAGATAAGGATCAAAGGAGGATGAAATGGGCAGAAACAAAGAATTCGATACGACAGAAGTGCTGCATAAAGCTATGGAGGTCTTTGGACATTACGGATACGAAGGAACTTCCCTACCTCTGCTGTTAAAAGGACTGGGAATTGCCAGGCAAAGCTTATATGATACCTACGGTACGAAAAGGGACTTGTTTATCCTTGCTTTGAAGCATTATGTTACGGAGAAGAGCAACGCGGCAATACGGTATTTAACGACCTCCGAATCGGCAAAGCAGGGCATAACCAATGTATTTCATGAAGTAGCGGCGGTTTTAAAAGATCCGGACCGGCAAAAGGAATGTTTTATCATCTTTTCAGCCATTGATCAGATGCCGCATGATCAGGAAATCCAAGACTTTCTATCCCAAGATTTGAATACGCTGGAGGAAGTCTTCTACGAGACCCTGCTTCGCGGCCAAAGGAATGGAGAAATAGCAAGCGACCGGGATCTACGGGCCTTGGCACGTTACTTAAATTATGCAAGACATTCCCTAACCCAGCTGGCAAAAATGACGAATGATCCCGCTGTAATGGATGATTACGTTAAGATCAGCTTATCTGTATTAGAATAATAATGGAGCCATAGATTGCTTCATTATTATTTTTATCAATTCCAGACTGAATAGTCTGGAAAATTATTAATCACGTTATTTTTTTGATCATTCTGGACTGAATGGTCATGAAAAAACAGGAGGAACATAGATGACACACAGAAATTCAAATGAGATGCAGGCAACGGAAATTGTACAGGCATTTCAAAACCATTTAGTAGCACGGGATTTTGAGAGCTGGTTTAGCCTTTTTAGCGAAGATGCTATCTTCGAGTTTCCTTACGCTCCGGAGGGCTATACACAAAGGCTTGCCGGTATTGAAGAGATTCGCAATTACGTTAATGAGCTGTTCAAGCTGCTGAATATACACTCTTTTTCAAAACCTGAACTAATCGTCTCTGACGATCGAATTGTTGCCGAGTATACGTGCCAAGGAGAGGTCCTAGGAACTGAAAAATCGTACTACCAGAAGTATATTTCAGTTATACACACAAGGGACGGGAAGATAACGCATTTTAAGGATTACTGGAATCCGACGCTTTTATTTTGAAACTATGAATGTTTAGATGCTTGGACTAACAAATAACAAGGAGATGTACTTTAAGATGAATCATCCCAAAATACTCATTACAGGCGGAAGAGGGAAGACAGGAACGAGAATCGCAGAGAGGCTAGAACAACGAGGATATTCCTATATAACTACTCTTCGGAACGCTCAGGCAATTACAGATTCTACAAGTGAAGTCCACTTCGACTGGTACGATAATTCCACATTTCTCCCGGCATTAAAGGAGATTGAACGCGTTTATCTGGTGGCGCCAGTAGGCGATCCTGAACCTATTAAAGTCATGAAACCATTTATCGAGCTGGCATTGGAAAAGGGTGTAAAACGTTTTGTGCTGCTTAGCAGCGCATCCGTCTCAGAGAACGGTCCAGTCTTTGGCCCAGTTCATCGATTGCTGAAGAAGCAAGCCCCGGAGTGGACAGTACTCAGACCATCCTACTTCATGCAAAATTTTACTGAAGGTCAGCACCCAGCGACCATATCCCGTGAAGATCGGATTATCAGCGCTGCAGGCCAAGGGAAGATTGGATTTGTTACTGCGGAAGACATCGCCGAAGTTGCGGTAAGAGCACTTGTGGATGATCATGCCCATAATACAGAGCACATCATTACCGGACCGGATTCACTCTCACATGATGAGGTCAGTCAAATCATAAGCTATGTAACGGGAAGACTAATAAAACATACATCTATCGCAGATCATGAACTCACCCGTGGATGGTTAGCGTTAGGGCTAGGAGAGGAGTATGCGGAGTTCATGACTGAACTTGACCACAGAATTCGTGAGGAAGGGTCGGAAGATATTATCACCGATACAGTATTAAAGGTAACTGGCCGAGCACCTATGTCATTTAAGGAGTTTGCCAAAGCACATGCCAACGTTTGGAAAAAAGAAAGTCGCTAATTCTGCGGCTTTCTTTTTTTACTGTATTGTTAACCTTGGAAATCTGAGGGGAAAACCAATAATTGCATATTAAGTGCAACTTTTCCCTATATAATATTCGTTTATTGTAAGAGAAGGGATGTGTTATTCAAAAAATGATTAAATCTGCTTATATCATCGCTTTACTGATCCTCTGCGGAAGTATGAGCATGCTTGCTGGTTGTGATAAGCGGGAAGCGATAGGTACATCCACCGAAACAACAAGACCGACAGTTTCAGAAACCGCAAAACCACAAGTAACTCCATCAGCCTCTGCGGTGCATTCCCTGGATGAGATCAAATGGAATGAAATTAAAGACCCTCTGATTCAGGATGACATGCTAACAACACTCAAAACAGCAATATCTGCTCTTGTTTCAAATGATGTGGATCAATTTCACGCTGCGCTTGCTCCAAACATTGGAACAGCTCATGATTATTTGTTGAATTATCCGGTAAGATTTACTGGGATATATAAAGCTATGGATGAAAACAATCGGGTTTTGATACCCGTTGTAGGCGAACGTCTTAAAATAGAAGAAGGGTTTTCACCCGACGTACAATATACGTTCTATTTTGAGAAAGGCAAAGATGGAATATGGAGGATCATAACCATTGACTAAGTAGGTTCTTGGCCAGATTCAGTTGCAGGTCATCGTCCCGTTCTCTTTAGAAGAACAGGGACTTTTTTTGCAAAATGTCTCAGGAAATCATCAGGCTGGCCAGTCTAATAGAGGGTAAAAAACACCCTAAAAAAACAGCGTATAACACAAATTATACGCTGTTTTAGTTTAAATCGATTAAATATTAAGAAGAAGGGCAAGTGTAGGTGCAAAAATGAGGGGAATTTCGGCTAAATGAACGACTAATAGACCAAAACCACGGCCCCAAGAGAAAGGCCAGCAGAAGTACCCATCAGCAATAATCTTTCTCCTCTTTGGACTCGTTTTTGTTTGATGCACTCATGCAGGGCCATAGGGATGGAGGCTGCAATTACATTGCCGTGTGTGGAAATGATATTCATAAATTTCTCTTCTTTATAATTTAGTTTCTGTCTCATGATCCTCATGGCCAAACCACTAGCTTGGTGTGGTATAACCATATGTATGTCTTGCTTGCTGATAGACGTCTGATCGAAAAGCCGCTTCATGAAATTATGAATGACTTTGGAGGAAAGTTTAAAGACGGCTCGACCATTCATATTAAATAAATAATCATCCAAATTATCTCCATTATATTCTGTTGAAGGAATACGGGTTCCTCCACCGCGAATCTCGGTATAAGAGGCGCCCTCTACATAGGTTTCAGTTAATGAGGTTAAGAGTTCAGAAGATTCATGCTCTTCGCTTCGACTTATGATAGCTGCTGCTGCTCCATCGCCAAAGAGAATGCAGCTTTCTTTTTGTTTCCAGTTTAATCCTGGCGATGCAATTTCACTGGATACAATCAGCACATTTTTATATTTCCTCTCATGTACTAGAAATGAAACTACGTCCAGTGCAGTTACGAAGCTTAAGCATGTTGAATTAATGTCGAAGCAGGGAATATTGGAATTTCCCATGTCGAGTTTAATTTTGATGAGTGCAGCTGTGCAAGGGATAGGTTGTTCATAAGTACCGCTTGCTGATACGATGCAGTCGATATCCTCCAGTGCCAAACCGGCATCCTTAATCGCTTCTCTGGCGGCATTTGCACCCATTTCCGATGTGGATTCGGTTTCTACATAATGACGATAGGCTACGCCTGACTTTTGCTCTGTCCAACCTTCAGGCAAACCTAATTTACGATCGATCTCTTCTGAAAGTACTTTTCTTTTAGGTAAATATTTGCCTGTCCCCATGATTTTGATTTTTCTACTGTTCATTTTTTACCTCCTCATAATAATTAATAGAATAATATGTAAATACATGGTGTAAATTGGATTAAATTTAACACAGAATAAATTAATTGTAAATATATATTAAAAAAACATTAAATTACTTTTTTTGGTTATTGACAATAGCATAAAATGGAAATAAAATAACTATAAATCGTCCCGACCGATCGGACGGTCGGCTACAAGCCTAACTAAGGAGTGAGAACTCATAGATAATTCTTTTGCTAGAATATTGGAAGTTTCAAATATGCTTTTTAAAACAAAGGGCTATAAAGGGACTTCGATTAGGGAGATTGCTGAACATTCCGGATTGGCAAAAGCGACAATTTATCACTACTTTCCTGATAAAGAAGCTATTGTGCAACAGTTGCTGACACTAACTATCTCTCAATTTCATAATGTTGCACAATCAATAAGCGAAATAACCGAACCTAGAGCGAGACTAACAGCCAGTGCTGAAATAACTATTGCCTTCTTGTATGAGTCTTCTTCAGTAATACAGTTGGTACGAAAGGAATTACCAGAACTTTGGAATAAAAGCAAGCTGGAGTTACTTCCAATCTATGAACGCTACCTATCACTTCTATCTCAAGCTATTGATCAGGGAATAGAAGAGGGTACATTTAGACCAATAAACTCACAAGAGGCTGCGATAGTTCTGCTAAATCTTATACAAGGTACATATGCTTCCATTCAATTAGTCGGCCTTGGCGAGAAACAAACGTATAGTACAGCAGGAATACTTGACATTTTTTTCAATGGAATTATTAAGTGATTTAGCGCGGAAAGCGGTGAGCATTTTTTGAAATATATTAAATTTTTAAATGTGATTGATGAAGAGACGTTAAGTCTGGTCGGCGGAAAAGCTGCCAACCTTGGACATTTGATTAAAGGGGATTTTCAGGTTCCCCCAGGCTTTTGCATTACAACGGATGCCTATTGGCATTTTGTGAAGAGTAATGAGTTGGCTCAGAAAATCGTAGATACATTAACTGAAAATGAAGATGAGCTTTTTTTCAACACACAGTCTTCGGAAGCGGAGATCAGAGCCTTTTTTGATGCAGGAAAGATACCTGTTGAAATCATTAAAGAAGTCGAGCAGGCTTATCAGCAGCTAAATCACCAAACGGATAGTGGAGATTCGTGTCCGGTTGCAGTGCGATCTTCTGCGACATCTGAAGACCTTCCGCATATGTCCTTTGCCGGCCAACAAGATACCTTTTTACATGTGACCGGGATCGATTCTCTGCTTTCGAATATTGTTCAATGTTGGAGCAGTTTATGGACAGCAAGAGCGATAGACTATCGCAACCGCAATGCTGTTGTCCATGAGGACCAGGCTTTAGCAGTAGTTGTACAACAAATGATTCCAAGCAAAGCTTCAGGAGTGTTCTTTACTGCAAATCCATTGACGGGAAAAAGAACTGAAATTGTGATCGATGCTACATGGGGCTTGGGAGAGTCTTTAGTTTCAGGACAAGTAGACCCGGATCATTTTGTAATAGACGTGTCCTCTAGAGAAATTATATCAACGTATTTGGGCAAGAAAGGATTAATAATTCGTGGTAAACCAGAAGGAGGCACTGAAGAGGTCGAAAAAGTAGCGGGTTCATCTGAGCCAGCGCTTAACGATTCTGAAATCATGGAATTAGTGTCGCTGGGGGAGCGGATTCAAGAGTACTTCGAGCATCCTCAAGATGTAGAGTGGGCTCTAGATGATCGAGGTAACTTTTATATCGTTCAGTCTCGTTCAATAACTTCTTTGTTCCCAATACCACAAACCTACCATAAGCAATACTCGAAAGAGGAGGAGAAGTCGCTCCAGATTTGGTTCTCTTTTGCTTCTTGGCAAGGGGTCATGACGCCCTTTACTCCAATGGGGCAAAGTATTTTATCAGGCATCATCGGAGATATATCAAGATATTTAGGATTTAAAGAGCTTACTTTTAAACAGCGTGCTTTTTATACAGCAGCAGAACGTTTCTATGTAAATATTACTCCACTAGTACGTGACACTTTGGGGCATACAGTTATCTTAACGATTATGTCTTCCTTAGATCCGACAATTCATCATATTTTAAATAGGATTACTGGAGAAGGAGACCCGCGGTTCAATTCTTCCTCGCAAGCAATAAAGCTTCTAAAGAAGCCATCTTTTCTGTGGAAACTAGGGCAAATGTGGGCAGGAACAGCTAGGAATTTAATGTTTCCCCAAAGAGCTCCTGATAAATTGCAAAAATCTATTGATTTAGCATTAGCCAATATTGCCAGACAAAATCAAGATACGTCAATCGTACTATTACGGCAAATCAAACAGTATTCAGCAGTTCTACCTAAGCTTTTATTTCGATACCTGCTGCCAGGGACTTTGTCCGGCCATCTTCCAATGCAAGTGCTACTTAAACTTACTTCGACTCTACCCCAAGGATTGCAACTTTCATTGGATCTTACGCGAAGTCTTCCCCATAACATTACTTCTGAAATGGATTTTCAATTATGGAAGATTGCATTAGCTGTGAAGGAGGATCAAGAAAGTTACGAATGTATCCGTCTCTTGACTGATTCAGAGCTTTCCAATCAGTACTTGAAGAATCGACTGCCGCTTAAAGTACAGGGGCTCCTGGTGGATTTTTTCCAGAAATATGGGATGCGGGGAATTGCAGAAATTGATATTGGACGAAAAAGATGGTCAGAGGACCCAACGCATATATTTCATGTATTAAAAAGTTATTTAGAGATCAAAGATGGGCAGTCTTCTCCTGTTGAACTCTATCAAATGGGTGTGACTAGAGCCGCAGAAGCAGAGCGTGAATTAGAGTCATCATTCAAAAAAGGTTTACGCGGCAGTCTGAAAAGACGATTGGCCCTGATATCTGCGAGGCGACTGCGCTTATTAGGGGGATTGCGTGAAACACCGAAGTTTGCAATTATTTGTTTTTTGGATAAGATGCGCATTAATTTAATGCATATTGGAACAGAACTGACCCAGAAAGATCTGCTTGCAGCCGCAGAAGATATTTTTTATTTGCATATTGATGAAGTGGAGCAATTGGTCGTAAGTGAAGATGGGCAATTCGAAGCTATAAATAACTGGAGAAAAGTGATTGAGGATCGAAAAGAAAAATTTCTGCAAGAGACCCGGCGGAAACGGATTCCGCGTGTATTGCTTAGTGATGGGACCGCTTTTTACGATGAGCAACTTGGAAGTGGAGCGGTATCACAGACGTTATCCGGCAATCCCGTCTCACCCGGTATAGTGGAGGGAAGGGTGTGTGTGATGCACGACCCTAAAGAAGTTCGCCTAACACCTGGGGATATACTGGTATGTCCTGCAACAGATCCCGCGTGGACACCGCTATTCCTTATTGCAGGGGGATTAATAATGGAGGTCGGTGGGATGATGACCCATGGTTCTGTTGTTGCACGTGAATATGGTATCCCAGCAATTGTAGGAGCGATAAATGCAACTAGTCGATTGCAAACAGGGCAGACGATAAGAATGGACGGGATGAGCGGAAAAATAGAAGTGCTATCCGATAATGATGCTGGAGGTAGAGATAATGATGATGGGAGATAGGAAAATGATAAATACTTCTGGACCGAATGCTCTGTTAGCAAAAAGTATTATTACAGCAACCCTCATTTTCTGTACATTGCTAATATCCGGCTGCTCTACTGAAACCAAACTTAGATTAAGTGGTAATGTCGAGGGGGATAATTATACGGTTAGAAGTGAAGTTAGTGGAACAGTTACCGAGGTGTTAAAAAAAGAAGGTGACTCGATACAAAAGGGAGAAGCGTTGTTGGTGCTCGATTCTTCTATGCAGCAGTTAATAGTAAAACAACAGGAAGCCATTGTTCGAGGCAAAAAAGAGAAATTAAAAGAAGCCCAAAATGAAAGTGTGGGGTCCGAAAGTGTTATTGCACAACTAACCGCAGACGTCGATGCTGCAAGTGCTCAATTAGAACAAGCTAATCTATTGCTTAGGAAACATAAGATTATTGCAACCGTAACAGGCGTATATACAAATAGATTCGTTCAAATCGGAGATATAATTAGTGTTGGAACAGCAGTTGCTACCTTAACAAATCCCGAGGAAAGAAAAGTAAGCTTCTATATTCCACAGTCATATCTGGATCGCATTCAACTGAATCAAAAAGTGGATCTAGAAATTACAGGACGAAGTGACGATAAACTACAAGGGACTATTACATTCATAGCGGGAGAAGCTGACTTTTCATCTGAAAATGCCAAAAATTCAATTAACAACGATAATTCATCTTTCAAATTCATAGTGCAGATCGATAAGGAACTAGATTTGAAACCTGGAATGACTGTGGATGCAGTTATTCCTTTGGAATAGGAGGAAGTTATGGAATACGCCATTGAAGTGGAAGGTTTAAGCAAACATTTCGGGAATTACGCTGCGGTGGATAACATTAGCTTTTCAGTTCCAAAGAACAAAATCTTTGGCTTTCTGGGTCCCAATGGATCTGGGAAGTCAACTACAATTCGTATGCTGTGTGGTGTTCTGCTCCCTACTGCTGGAAACTTACGTGTTCTCGGAAAAGATGTAAAAACCAATATTGATTTTGTTCGTCAGAATTTAGGGTATATGTCACAGAAGTTTAGTTTGTACGAAGATCTAAGTGTGGAGAAGAACCTGGATTTTTATGCCGGGATCTATGGACTGAACAAGTCTGCCCGTGAAGCTCGGAAAAGAGAACTGCTAAGCATGGCCAAACTTGAAGGAAGAGAAAAGCAGATTGCAGGACATCTTTCAGGAGGATGGAAGCAGCGCCTGGCACTAGGGTGTGCAATGATTCATCGTCCACAGCTAATGATACTGGATGAACCAACTGCCGGTGTTGACCCTATCTCCCGTAGAGAGTTCTGGGGAATCATTCGGGAACTCGCGGATCAGGGGACTTCATTTTTGATCACTACTCATTATATGGATGAAGCAGAACGCTGTGATTTAATAGGTTTCATCTATAACGGGAAAATTATTGGTGATGTTGTGTCTCCCGTACATCTGTTAGAACAGGAACGTGTTAAGGGAATAGAGGATGTATTTGTTCGCTATGTGGACAGAATGAACAAGAGGGAAAGTTCTCCAGGGGTAGGAGGCTATAATGCGTAATCGCTTCAGCTTCCAAAGATTGTGGTCCATTGTGAAGAAAGAGTTTTTTCAGATTATAAGAGATCCAGTCAGTATAAAGGTTCCTATTGTCATCCCCATTGTTTGGATTGTGTTGTTCGGTTACTCGGTACAAAATAATGTCGATCATATTGCTCTAGCTATTTTTGATCAGAGTAAAACACAAGAGAGTCGTGAGTTGGTTAGTCTCTTCTCTAATTCAGGATCATTTACTGTCGCTAAAGATGTGGCTTCAATGTCTGAGTTGTCTGATTTACTTGATGCTGGTAAAGTACGGTCTGGAATAGTGATTCCTCCTAATTTTCAGAGGGCGTTACAGTTAGGAGAGGCTGCCAAGGTGAAATTCCTGGTTGATGGAACAGATCCAACAGTCGCTGGTACTTCTTTAAATAGTGCATCTCTTGTCTGGAAAAAGTACATCACAGACCTAACCGGGAAACGTATGAACCTTCTTGGTATTGGAGAAAGCTCTGGATCTACTTCACTAGTATTAGCTACTGATATTAAATATAATCCTACGATGGAAAACTCCGTATTCAGTATTCCAGGATTAATCGCTCTGATTGTACAGAATATCACCATTATGCTGTCGGCATTCACACTTGTCCGAGAACGGGAGAAGGGGACAATCGAGCAATTATTAGTAACTCCTGTAAAAGCGAGCGAGCTGATTTTTGGTAAATTAATACCTTATATTGTAATCGGTTATATTGGGTTTTTATTTTCCCTAATCATTTGTGTCTTACTGTTTGGAGTACACATTGCTGGTAGTTTGCCACTATTTCTAGGGTTGGGTTTTCTTTTTGTGCTATGTACATTATCTATAGGCATTCTTATTTCAACAATCGCTAAAACTCAAGTGCAGGCAATGAACTACACCTCATTAATATTGCTGCCTAGTGTCTTGTTATCTGGTTTTATTTTTCCAAGGGAAGCGATGCCCATAGTTATTGATGCATTAAGCTATTTAATCCCTCTGACTTACTTTATTGAAATAACCCGAGGCGTAATGGTAAAGGGAGTCGGGATTGAGTTTTTAATTACGCAGGTAACCGTCTTATGTATTTTCACTTTGGCAATGCTATCTATAGCTTGCATGAGATTTAAAAAAACATTGGACTAATACTGACAGAAATTTATAGAAAAGCTGATAAGCTCCCCATACGGTAGACAGGTGAAATGATCAAAGCCTGGTACTGTGCGGGGAGCTTTTTATGTCTAATGTATAGTTAGAGTTTCATCTTTACTTTTTTTATGATAAACCACCCAAACAAACATTAGTGAAATAATCAAGGGGTAACCAATCGCCCAACCCGTAAACGGGAAGACAGCCAGCGTGGCCACTAAAGAAATCCAACTGATCGTTACGCCTAACTGATTGCCGCGCAAAAGACGAATCCCGGCGGCACAACCGCCAATATAGGTCAGGATAAACGTTGCATTCGGAAATTGGATCAGCGTTGTAATGGAGAGCAGGCCGCTTCCATATAGTACGAACACAATCACAAAGCATCCCAACAGAAAGCCGATGGCTCCAGTGGGTGTATTATACCGTGTTGACAGAGTTCCCATCCATTTGGGCGCATACCCTTGCCGAGATAAAGCGAAAGCAACCCGGGAAGCTGCGCCGGAATAAGCAATAATAGTCGCTGTACAGATGAACATGCTGGTAAGTCCGGCAATGAATCCGCCCCAGCGACCGAGCGGTTGGCTGATAATCCAGATGAGCGATGCGTCAGAGCCGCCTTGGAGATAGCTTTGGGTGCCTACGGTGGCTAATGCAGACAGAAAGTACAAGACGCCGACGATAATTGCAGCAATCGTGACCCCTTTCACGGCTGCACGTTGCGGGTCTTTGAATTCCTCGGAAAGATGAGAAACCGCCTCCCAACCAATAAAACACCAGAACAATATGGCTGCGGCCTGCCCGACACTCATCCAGCCATGCGGCAGGAAAGGCGTAAAATGAATACTCTCCATGCGAGGCAGCGCCGCGGCAAAAGAGAATACGAGCACAGCTACGATAGCGATGACGACGGCCACCTGAATTTTACCGGCTAGCTGCATACCGATCCAGTTGGTGATTAGCCCGATAGCTAAGATGCCAGCGGCTAGAGCGATTCTGACATTGTTGTCCCAGCCCATAGCGGCAGTCATATAACCCGCTCCGGTCAAGGCTGCGACAGGGCCGCCAATCGGGACGGACATCAGGAAGAACCAGCCTACCAGCGCCCCTGCCTTTGGTCCGAAGGCCAAGGTGACAAAGTGGGACACCCCTCCGGCATTGGGGAACTTGGCTGAGAGCAGCCCCATGGAGAGTGCCATTGGCAAGATCAGGAGTGACATGAATCCCCAGGCCAAGAGAGAGGCGGGTCCCGCCATTTCCGCAGCTAGTCCGGGAACGATCAGGACACCAGAACCCAGTACAGCCCCTATATAAAGTGCGATTGCTTGTGGCATGCCAATATGGCGTTGAAATATTTGCTTCATTAATATTGATCCTGCTTTCCTTGTATTTTGTTATAGCGTATCAGATAATAGATCCATTGGAAAAACAGAATTATTAAATTTTATCCATCTAAAAAACCGATGGGTATATTCATAGACAGGAGGTCCTATGGAATCACGTCATTTATTTACCTTTTTAGTCGTGGTTGAGACCGGCAGCTTTACCCGTGCGGCGCAGAAGCTGGATTATGCACAATCCAGTATTACCGCTCAGATTCAGGCACTGGAAGCAGAGTTAGGTCAGCCTTTATTTGACCGGATCAGCAAAAAAATCATTCTGACCGATGCGGGACGTCGTCTGCTGCCCTATGCCCTGGAAATCTCCAGGATGCATACCATGGCTCAGGATGCGCTGCGCTCTGGTAGTGAAATCTCGGGTACCTTGCGGATCGGCGCGCCCGAATCGCTGGCAGCTTTTCGCCTGCCGGGAATTATTCGGGAATTCCGTGGCCGCTATCCGCAGGTCCAGATTATTCTTAAGCCGGGGGCTTGCTGGGAACTGACCGACTTTTTGCGTTCCGGAGAGCTGGATATAGCTTTTCTACTGCAACCTGAGACAGAGTATAAAGATCTGTATGTGGAGACCTTGATCCATGAAGAGATGGCACTGATTGCTCCGCTGGATCACCCGCTGCTGATTCATGAAGAAGTACACCCGCTTCATTTAAAAGGGGAGACCATCCTTCATACGGAGACTGGCTGTACTTACCGGACGTTGTTCGAGCATTATTTGAACAGTCATGGTGTTTTTCCCGACCCCAATCTGGAATTCTGGAGCATTGAGGCAATCAAGCAGTGTGTGATGGCAGGACTGGGTTTATCTTTTTTACCACTGGTGACAGTGAAAAATGAGCTTGCTGAAGGAAAGATGGCCAAGTTGAACTGGAATGATGAATCTCAGCGTGTAGCTACACAAATTGCTTATCATCATAAAAAATGGAGATCACCTGCTCTATCCGAGTTTCTATTGACAGTGCAAAGTCACGGGATAGAGTGGAATCAAGCGATAGCAAGCGTATAGGGTATATCCTACCAGGAAGAAAGACCACTTCAGCGAGGGGCAATTTATGGTACAATAGATTGTCGAAATCACAGAGAGGGGCTGCTGAGGCATGGACGATTTGAATGAAGAATATGAAGAAGAATTGCATGCCTTCCTCATCTGGATGAAGGATGCCGGATACACCCCTTATACACAGAAATCCTATCTTGCTGATGTTAGGGAGTTTCTGGGTAGTCTGAACGGTAAAAGACTAGATATGGTGAAGAAGCTGCATGTTGTCTCCTTCCTGACTTCTGTCCGCGAACGTGGGGTCAGTGATGCCACCCGTAACCGCAAGCATGCTTCGGTGAACTGTTTTTTCAAGGCGTTGATCGAACTGGAACTGCATAGAGACAATCCTGCGGCAGGTATCAAGAAATCTAAAACCGAAAAGAATCGGGAGCCCGTCTATCTGGATGAAGGCGATTTACAGCGCTTTATGACTGCCATTGAAGGAAAGTACAGACAGCGCAACCTGGCCATCTTTTTGCTGATGTCGTATATGGGTCTTCGGGTAGGGGAGGTCCATACGCTGAATATGGGTGATTATAATGTAGAAAGACGTTCGCTCAGAGTGTTCGGTAAAGGACGGAAGTGGCGGAACATCCCGGTGCCAGAGGATATTGTGCCTTTTCTGGATCAGGCTTTGACCGGGCGTCTGGAGCCATGGCGAAACAAAGAAGAGGCCATGTTCATCTCGCAAAAGGGGCGGCGGCTCTCGATCCGAGCCATTCAGCAGATCGCTACAGACACGTTCGACCGTTTTCAGAAAGAGATTCCGGCTTCTCAGCGGCGACCGTATTCCAGTCACAAGCTGCGTCACTCCTTCGCAACTATGCTGCTGCGCAAAGGAGCGGATCTGCGAACCCTTCAGGAGCTGCTGGGCCATTCATCGATCCAGACGACAACGGTGTATACGCATATTACGAGCCGGGAGAAGGAAGAAGCTATGGCGAGACTGCAAATCTCGTTGCCGCAGCGGTAGTCCGTTAGTGTTCTTATAATTACATAATAATTATTATGTTAACTTCGTACCTGAACTAAAGGACTACAGAATCAGACTATAGAATCTAATTGCTGACCATAGAAATTCATTTGATCGATTCGTTTAGCGAATGGCGGCTCAAAGCTATCAAGATCAACGTCATCATCAGTGCTTGCCAAACCTATTTTTTCAAAACAAACCGTTCAGAGGTTGAAGCTTATGCAAGGGAGCTAACGGACCCTATCGCCGTTATTTGCAGAGGAAGCTGGTTGTAGAACATGCAGTGGACACAGATGACGCTATTTCCTCCCAAACAGCGGATTTTGCACAACATTTCTGCCCATAAGGGCGCTGGAGTCCGTTAGCTAACTAATTGCTTAATTGCAAGCCAATAAGGCCTTTCCGTTAGATTGATGAAGCAACAACTGACTTTGGGTAGATTTAGGGGATCGTGACGGCAGCTGGGAAGAATAGAGGCGTAAACAAAAAGCCGCCAGTCCAAAGACTGGCAGCAGCTTGTACAAGAGCTTACAATTCAAGCTTCGCAATTTCGGACTTGAGCTTCTCAGCGGATTTTTGGAAGAGGGCTTGTTCTTCTTCATTTAGTGGAAGATCAAGGACCTCGCGCACGCCGGAGCGGTCAACAATACAAGGTGCACCAAGGAACACATCGGAGACGCCATTGTAGTTATTGAGCAGTGTCGAGACGTTCAGGACCGCACCTTCATTATGAAGGATCGAAACGACGATCCGGTCGAGTGCCAGGGCAATTGCATAGGATGTGGACCCCTTGGCATCGATGATTTCATAGGCGGCATTCTTGGTATCCTCAAAAATCTCTTTGCGTTCTTCTTCGTCAAAACCAAGCTCGATCCCGGCCACATTCGCGAGGCTCCACACTGGTAGCTCGGAGTCGCCATGCTCACCGATGATCTGGCCGTGGATACTGCGCGGATCAATCTCCTTGTGGCGTCCGATCAGATAACGGAATCTTGCGCTATCAAGCACGGTACCGGAGCCAATGACGCGTCTGCGGTCAAAACCGCTTATTTTCAATGTCGCGTAGGACAAAATATCAACCGGGTTCGTAGCAATCAGCAGGATGGCATGTTGATTGTATTTCGCAATTTTCTGAATGATGTCTTTGAAAATTGAAATGTTCTTTCTCAGCAGATCAATTCGGGTCTCGCCCGGTTTTTGGGAGGCGCCGGCGGTCACAATAATGATATCCGCATCTCGGCAATCTTCATAAGTACCTGCCCATAGTTTCACTCCGCCAACAAAAGGCATGCCGTGATTCATATCAAGCGCTTCACCGAGCGCTTTCTGATGATTAACGTCAATCAATACCAGTTCTTGCATCCGTCTACGCAACAACAAAGTATAGGCGGTTGTCGTTCCGACGGCGCCTGTACCGATTACGACTACGCGGTTGGGCTTTGGGGGGGCCATTGTTCCATCTCCTCCGAATTGCGAATTTTTTGTGTCCAATCTTATCCATCATAATCGTTACAGATAGTGTTTTCAAGAGGATTGCATTTAATCCAATACCCGAAAGCGGACCTGTCGACGTACAATTTAAGGATAGAGGAGAAGGGGCATGTTTACTTTTTCCGCATTAATGTTGTTTATGAGAGCTGCTATGGTGCTCATACTGATATCGGGGGCAAATCTCCGGCTGGAATGAGCATCTAGTTGTATAATTTAATTAATTGACAGGAGAGTAGTAAGAAATGGATTTATTTCGCAAAAAATCGCTGACCGCAGTCCTGGGTGGCGACACGAACAAATTAAACAAAACATTGGGTGCCTTTGATTTGACAGCACTTGGTGTGGGGGCAGTCATCGGAACAGGAATATTCGTCGTAACCGGAGTTGCAGCAGCCGAGCATGCAGGACCGGGAATTATTCTTTCCTTTATCCTGGCAGGCTTTGCTTGCGTGCTCTCCGCCCTATGTTATTCGGAGCTGGCTTCCGCATTACCCGTATCCGGGAGTGCTTACGCATACAGTTATGTTGCTTTTGGCGAGTTGCTTGCCTGGATTCTTGGCTGGGATTTGGTGCTCGAGTATGGAGTAGCAGTCGCAGCGGTAGGTAGTGGTTGGTCTGGATATATTCAGGGACTGCTAGAAGGGTTCGGTATACATTTGCCTACATTGCTCTCCGGGGCGTATAATGCGGACAAAGGTACTTTTATCGATCTGCCTGCGGTCATTATTATTCTTCTAATCTCTTTGCTGCTAACCCGCGGAGCGAAAGAAACGGCTCGTTTTAATGCGTTTATGGTTGTAGTCAAGCTGGCGGTAGTTTTATTGTTTATCTTCACGGGGATTTTCTATATAAAGCCGGAGAACTGGTCACCTTTCCTCCCCTTCGGTATGCATGGGGTCATAAATGGAGCCGCGACCGTGTTCTTTGCCTATATCGGCTTCGATGCGATCTCCAATGCTGCTGAAGAGGTCAAGAGTCCGCAGCGAGATATACCGATTGGGATCATATCATCCGTTGTGATCTGTACGGTGCTGTACATATCCGTGTCCCTGGTCCTAACCGGTATTGTTCCTTATTACGATCTGAATGTAAGCGACCCGGTATCCTATGCACTGCGGCTTGTTAACCAGAATTGGATTGCCGGATTGATCTCATTGGGAGCCATTACAGGAATGACTACAGTGCTGCTTGTTATGATGTATGGACAGACTCGTTTGATCTATGCAATATCACGTGATGGTTTGCTGCCGAAAAGCCTGTCTAAGGTCAACTCGGCCACACAGCAACCAAATCGCAGCATCTGGATGATGGGAATAGTCAGCGCGATCTTGACCGGATTTGTTCCGCTTAGCCGCCTGGCGAATCTGACTAGTATTGGAACATTGTTTGCTTTCTTAGTTGTTTCCATTGGCGTCATTGCCTTACGTTATAATCAACCCACCTTGAAGCGGGGCTTCAAGGTACCCTGGGTACCTTTTCTTCCGTTGCTTAGTGCTGCAGCTTGCGCCTATCTGATGTACAATCTCGGCAGTACGACCTGGATCGGATTTCTAATCTGGTTGGTCATCGGCCTGTTGATCTATGCACTGTATGGATATCGCAACAGCAAGCTGAACGAGAACGGCAAATAACGTAACGAACGATCATGTAATTCCATTAACTGAGAGGAGAGAGCGCATTGCCGTCCAAAACTCAAGGTTCCAAGATTCTGAGCGTTGGGCTTCTGCTCCTGCTGTCCATGCTGATCCTGACCGCCTGTTTGTCTAAGCCGGCGACGCCTGCTCAGACACCGCAGCCTACGGAGCCCCCGGAAGAAGGGCAGACGATTACATTGATTACACCTGATGCACGGAATGTCGATGCGGAGAATAATCCCAAGTATCAGATTCAGACCCGTCTGACAGATTTTCAGCTGCTCAGCGAAGCTGAAGGACTGGCTTGGGGCGTAACTAAGAATGAACTGCGTATGTATATAACGAAGGATAACGGCATGACCTGGGCCAATATTTCGCCCTCCGCCAATGTGCAGTTTCCTTCCAATCCTGTCTATGGTAAGGAAATATTCTTCACCGATCCAAGTAATGGCTGGATCATCCGAAGTGCCTACGGGATGACGGAGACGATCGTGCTACGAACGAAGGATGGGGGGCAGACCTGGAAAGTATCCTCGTTACCAGATGCCAATCCGATTTCGTCGATGTACTTCTATTCTCCGACCCACGGCTGGTTGATGACCTCTTGGGATACTACCGCTACCAAAGAGAGTAAAGCACTGTACTCCACGGTAGACGGCGGGGCGACCTGGAAGAATGTGATGCAGAATGAACAATATAACCCTAAGTTGCCGAACCCGGCGATTCCTATGACGGGTGTAACAACGGGGATGATCTTCAGAGATAGCATGCATGGCTTCGTCACGCTGCAGACGGGAGGACTGCCTAAGATTTATACAACCAAGGATGGTGGGAAGTCCTGGCAGCAGGGTGCGCCTTTTCAAGTGAACGAGCGTTTTAAAGATTGTGACCGGGTGATTACCGGCAGGCCGGAATTCTTCGGTGGGGGAAGAACCGCAGGCTGGATGTCTGTGGGTTGCCAGAAGGATGAGGACAACAGCATTACTTACAACGGCTATTTCACAGCCAACGGCGGGGAAAGCTGGAAGTTCATGGCCTTTGGTTTTAAGAGTAGAACGGGCGGTAATCGCCATCTCGGCCCTACCTTCCTGAATTTGTCGACTGGATGGATTCTGGATGGGAACACGTTATATCAGACGCAAGATCAGGGGGCGACCTGGACTGCCCTCAAGTCAAGCAGTGTACTAGAGTCCAAACTGCTGGAATACCCGGAGATCGTCAAGCTGCAATTCTTCTCCGCAGAGGTAGGCTGGCTCTTGATTGAGAAGAAAGAAGATAAGCGATCTATTCTTCTACAGACCACCAACGGTGGGGCAAGCTGGCGGGTATTATAATATATTTAACGACAAACAGCAGGTTCAATGAGAGCCTGCTGTTTGTATTATTTTTTCTAAAAAACTTATTTAAAATTTTCCTCATAAATGTGAAAAAAATCACATGACAAAGTCTTCACCTTGTGATATATTTAACACATAGAAAGAAAGTTATTTTTTTCACAAACTAACCATCCGATAGGAGCGATTACTATGACAACTTTTGAAACGGATTATATGACTAGAAACCTTCTGCAATTATGCTACAACTGTGATGATGCACACTTGTGTGAGACCGAAGAACAATGCAGAGCCTGTTGGGCAGAGAACGGAATGCTTCCAATCGAAGAAGATGAAACCAAGCACTTTCTAGACCTAGTACATGCTTAACCTGGAAGCACAATCGAATAACTAAAGACCACTTCATTTCTTGTAGGATAGAAGAAGGAAGTGGTCTTTTTGTGTTTTTTGTAGCTATGGTATATTTTCTTGTGCCGCGAAGCAACTCTTGATGCTGTATGAGCTGGAACAGGCATATACATGTACAGGAACGCCCGGAGCAGGCTGCCGGAGGAATCTCGCAGGGAATAAGGAGGAATATGTCATGGGAATGGGCCCAGATCCTTCATGGATGTTTGATTTTGCCGGAACAGTGATACCGATCTTTCTCGTTGTGATGGTTGGCATTGTCGCTATATCTGCAGGCAGGGGTCTGCTGCAATGGAGTCGGAACAATAGCTCGCCCCAGCTGACTGCCCCTGCCCATATCGTGAGCAAACGAAGCGAAGTCAAACACCAGCAGCTTCAGGACGAAGGCGGATCGAGCCGGACCAGTACAACATACTACTATTTGACCTATGAGTTGGAGGACGGAACGCGAATGGAGTTCAAGGTGGACGGCTCAGAATACGGGATGAGTGTGGAAGGAGACCGGGGACTGCTTAGCTATCAGGGCACCAGATATCACGGATTCCGCCGCCTGCCTTCTTTTACATCTGCCGGACATTCTTAAAGATCTCTAGGTAGCCGTTGCAATACTCTTATGCTTCCTGTACAATCCCCTTGTTTCCGGTTCACGGAGCAGGGGGATATTTATGATGTCTACTAATTCATATAGATGAAAGGAACGTGACAGGGATGAGCTTCAAGGGCAAGACTGTTATTGTAACGGGGGCAGGGCGTGGAATCGGTAGGGCCATAGCTATAAGCTATGCCAAGGAAGGTGCAAACGTGGTCGTTGCTGAGCTGGAAGAAGAGTGGGGGCGCCAGACGGTGAATGAAATTACCAGTCATGAGGGAAAGGCACTCTTCGTCTTATGTGATGTGAGCCGGGAGGCCGATATTGTCGCTCTAATGCGGCGTTCAGTCGAAACCTTTGGTACCATTGACATTTTGATCAACAATGCCGGGATCGCTAATCCACATACCGCCTCGATATACGAGCTCTCGACTGAGGCGTGGGACAAAGTTTTGAATACGAATGCAAGAAGCTGTTTTCTGGCAACCCGTGAGGCAGCGAAAATCATGAAGGGGAACCCGCAGGGGGGCGCTGTGATCAATCTCTCCTCTACACGTTCCCTAATGTCAGAGCCTCATACAGAAGCGTACGCAGCTTCCAAAGGCGCGATCACCGCGCTTACACATGCCATGGCGATTTCACTGGGGCCGGATGGTATCACTGTAAACTGTATCAGTCCAGGCTGGATTGAAACAGAGGATTATAGCGGCCTGCGTGAAATCGATCACCAACAGCACCCAGCGGGCCGGGTCGGCACCTCGCAGGATATTGCCCGTGCCTGTCTATACCTTAGCGCAGAAGGCAATAATTTCGTGACGGGCGCCCAGCTTGTGATTGATGGCGGGATGACCCGCAAGATGATCTACGAGCCATAGGATAATCATAATCTACTGAAATTAAGGCCGTGAAGCTAAAATTGCCTGCGGACTGTCACCTCTTAGGCGAATGCACATACAATACAACGTGCAGTAAAGAGCGAAATTGCTGTTCTGCGAAGTAGCCATTATACAAGGAGGGACGCGTGTGGCCGTCATCAAAGCGAACTCGGCAGATGTAAGAGTACTGGCACGGCTAATGAGAGCGGAAGCCGAGGAGGATGGAGATCTTGGGATGCTGATGGTAGGCAATGTCGGCGTCAACCGCATTTTGGGCAATTGCCTTGACTTCAAAAACATCCGCAATATCAATGATATGGTGTATCAAAGTCCGGGAGGTTTTGAAGCGCCGACGAAGGGTTACTTTTACCAGCGAGCGAGAGATGCCGATATCCGTCTGGCCAGAAGAGCCATCGGTGGAGAACGGACGTGGCCTGCCAGTAATGCTCTTTGGTTCTTCCGTCCGGCGGGCGATTGCCCTGACACCTGGTACAATCAGGATAACACCGGCCGCTTTAAAGCCCATTGCTTCTTTGCTCCGACCGCCGGAGACTGTCCAGCCGTGTATTAGGCCCGGGGGCGCAAGCTCCCGAATAATTTTTAGGAGGTTTTTTATCAATGATCGCTCAACAACCTTACCGTCCTGTTACTTACACGATCGGAAGTGTATCTTCAGGCAGCGTGGGTACGACAAGCAGCATGCCAATGGCCCCAATGGGAACAATGGGAACAATGGGAACAATGGGTGGCACAATGCAAGCGGTACCTCCCCAGGTAACCAGTGGGAGTCCGATGACTCCAGCAGGAACTGTGGTTTCAACTCCAGCCCCCCCTGTCTATGAACAATCCTACATCGAGAATATTTTGCGCTTGAATTTAGGCAAGGTTGGCACATTCTACATGACCTATGAGAACAACAAGGACTGGAACGCCAAAATCTTCAAGGGTAAATTAGAAGCGGCCGGACGTGACCACATCATCATCAGCGACCCGACAACAGGACAGCGCATTATGTTACTTATGATCAATTTCGATTACGCGACGTTCGACGAACCTCTTACTTATCAATATCCTGGTGTTCCTGGCAACGTTGGTACGCGTTACTATCGCTAAAATTGATTTTTAAGCCTCTCTCCGCTCTACTGGAGAGAGGCTTTTGTTATGAAAAGGCTGGAAACAGCTTGAATATCGCTTGAGAGCTCAAATTCATCAGTAAAAGTCAAAGAATTGAGGCGAAACCTCATTATGCCGTCATACGCTGCGGTTTGACTGTGTAGATTATAAATATATAATAATGTATATATTTATATTCGTGACTATAGACAGGAGCTGAAAGCATTGGGGAATTGATGGTGAATACTGACGATTTACATGCTGACATTTTGAGAAAACGAAGGAGGTGGGCCTATCCGCCCGTGTGAGAACGGTGGATAGGAGCAAAATTTGAGTGATCCTTTACCCGGTATATTAAATGTAGGTTTAATGATTGTATTGGTGCTGCTGAACGGATTTTTTGTTTCCGTGGAGTATGCAATGGTGAAAGTGCGCAGCGGGCGCATTGATTCGCTTATTGAAGAGGGCAGCAAACGAGCGCTGTCTGCAAAACCGATTGTTCACAACCTGGATGCCTATCTGTCGGCTTGTCAGCTTGGAATTACCCTGGCATCACTCGCGCTGGGCTGGCTCGGTGAACCGGCTATTGCGACACTGGTTGGTCCGCTACTGGTCAGTATAGGCTTTGGCACAACAGCTGTTTATGTCATTTCTCTGATTATTGCCTTCATGCTAATTACTGTGCTGCATATTGTGCTTGGCGAGCTTGCACCGAAGACGATTGCTGTCAACAAGGCTGAAGCTGTACTTCTGCTAACCGCGAGACCGATGAATGTTTTTTACAAGCTGATGTTTCCATTCATCTGGGTTGTCAACAATCTCGCACTTGGTTTGCTACGCCTGTTCCGCCTGACGCCTCCATCTGAGCTTGGAACAGCCCATACGGAGGAAGAGATTCGGATTCTGATGCAGGAAAGCAATAAAAGCGGACTGATCGACAACACTGAAATGACGCTGGTTGACAATATCTTTGAATTTGCCGACACGATGGCTAGAGAGATCATGATTCCGCGTACAGAAATGATTTGTCTGAACAATCATCTATCCGTGGAAGAGAACATTAATATTGCTTTTGAAGGTATGCGAACTCGCTACCCCGTCTGTGATGGCGACAAGGACCATATTCTAGGCTTCATTCACATCAAGGACCTGATCAGGGAACGTGTTCCCCAGTATCATGAATTGATTCGCCCAATCCTTACCGTACCAGAATCGATTCAGATCAGTGCATTGCTCAAGGTGATGCAGCGGGCCAAGACCCAGATTGCCATCCTCATTGATGAATATGGCGGCACCTCTGGGATGGTTACCCTGGAAGACATTATGGAAGAGATCGTAGGGGAAATTCAGGATGAATTCGATGAGGAGCGCCCCGGCGTGGAGAAGCTGGGGGAGGATGAATACTCCATCGATGGCTTGATGCTGATCGAGGAGATCAATGACCTTCTGGGCCTTCACATGGAGACCGATGATTATGACACCCTAGGTGGCTGGCTGTACTCCAAGCTGGAAGTGAATCCGCCGCAGAAGGGTCAGTCCATAACATTTGATAATCATTTGATTAGTGTTGAGGAAATGGACCATAAGCGGATCTCCCGAATCAAGCTGCTCAAGGTAGAGATTCTCGCTGAAGAAGCCGGAGCTTAGTTCGGCACCCCATAGATAAATAGAACAAGGCATAGCGTCATTTAATGGCGCTGTGCCTTTTTTTGTTACGTTGACACGCTACCTGCCACAAACCAATACTATCGATTGCCAAAGAGAGTTCTTTAATTATATAATTTTAAAATATTATACTACGCCCGTCCACAAAGGACAGAAAGGAACGATCCTTGAGCAAACCTAAGAAGAAGAGTCCAGCGGCTTCTCAGATGAGCAATCAGAAGAGAAACCGCGACGAACAAGAAAAACAGAAACAGACGAACAGAATGTTTGTTATTGGTACGATTGCCTTTGTAGTCATTATTTTTGTAGTCCTATTTATGATGGCAGCGAAGGATTCTTCCTCCACCACTACAGCGGCAGAACCAACGAGCTTCAATTACAGTGAGCTGCCTAGACTGGGTAAAGAGGATGCGCCGGTCAAAATTGTAGAGTTTGGAGACTTCAAATGTCCCGCTTGTGCCCAATTCACGGGGTTAATCAAACCGCAAATCGTGAAGGAACTGGTTGAGCCAGGAAAAGCCTCTTTTTATTTTGTGAATATGGCCTTTATCGGTCCTGATTCCGAAACAGCTTCACTCGCCGCTCTGTCCATTTATCATCAGAATGCCGATGAGTTCTGGAAGTTCTTTGATGCTGTATATGCAAATCAAGGAGATGAGAATGCCAAGTGGGCTACTGAGGATTATCTGGTAGGCTTAGCTGAGAAGGAAAAGCTGAACATTGATTTGGAGCTGCTACGTAAGGATATTAAGGAACGTACGTATTATGACGAGTTGCAAAGAGACATCAAGACAGCTTCCGACGCAGGGGTTAATAATACGCCAACCATCTTCATTAATGGCGTGAAGTCCGCAGAACCGTTTAACTTTGACGCCATTTCGGCGGAAGTAAATACTGCAGCCAAAGCGGCGGAGGCCAAGTGAAATGAATAAATTCTCCCTATTTTGCCGCCGTAACGCTCTTTACCTGGCCTGGTTTGTGTCAGTGGTGGCCGTGGCAGGCAGCCTTTATTTAAGCGAGGTTCTAAAGTATGAGCCCTGTAAGCTCTGCTGGTTCCAGCGCATCTTTATGTATCCTCAGTTATTTCTGCTAGGGATCGCTACGTACCGGGGAGACAAGCGCATTATTCCTTATGTGTTGCCGCTGAGCATTATTGGGGGAAGCATTTCACTGTATCACTATGCAGAACAGAAGATTCCTGCTCTAAGTAAGATTATTCCCTGCACAGTGGGAGTACCTTGTAACAAAGATTATTTGAATTATTTTGGTTTTATCACCATTCCGTTTATGGCGCTTATCGCCTTTACTTTGATCACGATTTTGCTCTGGTTCGGCCGCAAGCCGCTGGAGCAGGAAACAGAAGAAGCATAAGCAAGTACAACCAATAAATATTCCCTGCTGTTTCGTCACAAATAACGTAAAAATGTTATAAAAACACGGGCTGAAGGGATAATAGAAGAGAATGAAAGAGCGGACAGTTCCCGATATAAAATTTGCGGGTTTTGAATGTTTTTTCATTCTTTTTTCATTTTTTTCACCGCTTTACTGGATGCACTTTGTAGACTAATATTAGACCTTGTGAGAAGTTGAATATGCGCTGAATTTTCCTAGGAAAAACGGGGGAACCAATCTTGGCAGAGCGTTGCCAAAGGGGTGAATCGGAACGGGCCTATACGGCCGAACCGTAGGGCTACCACAGCCCGAATCCGCCAGCTAACCTCGTAAGCAAAGGTGGGATAATGACCATGCCCCAGGCATGCGGATCATTTCCGTATGCTTGTTTTTGTGCCTGCATTTATGAAATCCACCCGTGAAAACGGCGCACGGTATGACCGATTCAACTCACAAAGAGAGGAACTGTTTCTACAATGGTAAGCAAAGTAAAACGACTTTTGATCGGACGTCCGATGAAATCCAACGAACTCGATCATGAAAAGTTATCCAAGGTGAAAGCACTGGCTGTTCTGTCTTCAGATGCGCTCTCGTCTGTGGCCTACGGAACGGAACAAATTCTGATTGTACTGGTCGCTGCAGGGTTCACCGCGATCTGGTACTCACTGCCAATTGCACTTGCCGTATTGGGCCTGCTGGCGATTCTGATTTTATCTTACCGGCAGACGATCTTTGCTTATCCACAAGGCGGCGGTGCTTATATCGTAGCTAAGAACAATCTAGGCGTTCCGACCGGGCTTTTGGCTGGCGGCTCTTTGTTAGTGGATTACATTCTAACGGTTGCAGTAAGTGCTTCAGCAGGTACAGATGCGATTACATCGGCTTTTCCAAGCTTGCATGGTCATACCGTTCTTATTGCAGTTACCGTAATTATCATTCTAACGATACTTAATCTACGCGGTGTAACCGAATCCGCATCCTTTATCGCTGTTCCGGTATACCTGTTTGTTATTTCCATTTTCGTCTTAATTATTTCAGGGGTTATAAAATATGCTACGGGCGGTGCTCATGCTCATGTTCCCGAGATCGGGACGGCGGTATCCAATGTCAGCTTGTTCTTGCTCCTGAAGGCGTTTAGCTCCGGCTGTTCAGCATTGACGGGGGTCGAGGCAGTATCTAACGCGATTCCGAACTTTAAAGCGCCTGCTGAGAAAAATGCGGCAAAAACCCTGATGGCCATGGGCATCATTCTGGGGATCATGTTCACGGGCATAACCGTCCTGGCTTACTGGTATGGCATTGTGCCTGACGAGAAAGCTACTGTTGTATCCCAGATCACGGAATCCACCTTTGGACGCGGTGTGCTGTATTTCTTCATTCAAGGGATTACCGCTGTTATATTGTTCCTGGCAGCGAATACCGCTTACTCAGCGTTCCCGCTGCTTGCCTGCATGTTCGCTAAAGACAAATACATGCCGCATGCGTTCATGGTCCGTGGTGACCGGCTCGGTTTCTCGAATGGGATTATTTTCCTCGGTGTGATGTCTGCACTCTTGGTAGCGGCATTTCACGGGAATACAGAAGGATTGATCCCGCTGTATGCTGTCGGTGTGTTCATTCCGTTTACACTGTCGCAGCTCGGCATGATGGTTCGCTGGTATAAATTGAAGCCGACAGGCTGGAAAAGTAAATTTGCTGTCAATACCATCGGCATGCTGACGACATTGACGATTACGCTTATTTTTATCATCACCAAATTCTCCAGTGTGTGGATGGCCTTTATCTTCCTGCCAATTGTAATGTTCGTGTTCTACCGCATACATGGTCACTACATGAATACAGCGGATCAGCTGCGTATCTGTCTCGACAAAGATAAACCAGTTATTAAAGGAAGCACCGTGGTTGTGCCGGTAGCTGGCGTTACTCGTGCCGTTCTGCATTCGCTCAGCTACGCCAAGTCGTTAACGGATAATGTGGTTGCTGTGTACGTCGGCTTTGATGAAGAGGAGATTCACCGGATGGAGCAGAAGTGGGAAGAATGGAATCCGGGTGTGCGGTTGATCGTCCTGCGCTCCAGGTACCGTAGCATTATCCGCCCGCTGCTTAAGTTCATCGATACCGTGGAGTGGAAGACCGCTTCAACGGATCATATCACGATCTTGATTCCGCAGTTCATTACGAAGCATTGGTGGCAGGCTCTGTTGCACAATCAGACCAGTTTTCTGATTCGTTCCTACTTAATGAACCAAAAGGATGTTGTGGTCGCCACAGTACCTTATCATTTGAACAAATAGCTCGGAAGTAGTTGTACTCTATAAGAGAAGTCGCGATGCGGCTTCTTTTTTATTTTGTATTGTTTGTGTCAAAGAGCGCTAACCGTGCAGAATTTTTAATATTTATGTTGACATGGATAATGAGAATCAATATCATTTAAAAGAGTTAAGATAAGAGGGAATGACTCTAGAATATGAGGGAAGTGCATACAAGGGGGATCTTGAATATTTGCATTAAAAAGAAATAAAGCTGGCAGTACAAAGCTGGCGATGGCGAGTTTAGCAGCTCTGATGCTGATCTGGATGGATCTGCTGAAGTTTTTCGTCATTAGGATATTGTACATATTTCATATATTTGCGATAATGAGAATGATTCTTGTTATTACTCATTAACGAGACAAGTCGTTGAACGGCTTCATCTCAGGATTCGAATTCTATAGATTATACCAATATATAGTGGCTGTAATCGGCGCACCTTATTATTTATACTTATTAGTCAAGTCAAGAGCTTAATATACTATGCAAATCCAATAATAACGGGCATCCCCCGAAAAACTACAGGGAGTGAAGATCATGTCAGAACGTTTGAATACAGAACAGCTAAGTAT
Source organism: Paenibacillus sp. MAHUQ-45 (assembly GCF_058133325.1). Taxonomy (NCBI): domain Bacteria; kingdom Bacillati; phylum Bacillota; class Bacilli; order Caryophanales; family Paenibacillaceae; genus Paenibacillus; species Paenibacillus sp. MAHUQ-45. Next base: position 39,583 of record NZ_JBYUPV010000013.1, on the reverse strand, counting down.
CGGGTACTCGGAAGCCACTATCGTCAAGGGATTGAACTTGACACTTCCAACAGGGAAAATAACAGCGCTGGTTGGGGCTAACGGCTCCGGGAAGTCGACGATTCTAAAGACGATGGCACGGATCATGAAGCCGAAGAGCGGCAGTGTAATGCTGGACGGCAAATCCATTCATAATCTCTCCACCAAAGAAGTAGCTCGTCAGCTGGCGATTTTGCCACAGAATCCAACAGCACCAGACGGACTTACCGTAGCGGAATTGGTCAGCTACGGACGTTATCCGCATCAGAAGGGCTTTGGTACATTGACACCGGAAGATCGTGCGATTATCTCTAATGCGATCACTGAGACCGGTATGGCGGACTTCCATGACCGCCCGATTGATCGTCTCTCCGGGGGACAACGTCAGCGGGCTTGGATTGCCATGGCATTGGCTCAAGAGACAGATATCCTGTTCCTGGATGAACCGACAACGTTCCTTGATATGGCGCATCAATTGGAAGTGCTGCAATTGCTGCAAAAGCTGAATGAAGAGAAGGGCCGTACCATCATCATGGTGGTTCACGATTTGAACCATGCTTCCCGCTACGCTCAGCATATGGTGGCGATCAAGTCCGGTACAGTGATTAGCGAAGGAGCACCCGTTGACGTAATGACCCCACCGGTCTTGCGTGAAGTATTCGGAATCGAGGCCGATATCGTACCTGATCCGCGCACGGGCGTGCCGTTGTGCCTTCCGTATGAGCTTGCAGCCTACAAAGCTGTTGGATTATAGCAGCCTTGAGGCGGAAAAAGGTCATATTGCCATAAAATCATCCATAATATGAATATATGTATAGAAGAACAGGCTCCCGTCATTGACAAGGGAGCCTGTTCGTTGTTAAAGTTGTGGTTGCCTGATCATCTACCCTTATATCTTAAGTAGTGATTAGTTTGGCATATTCGATTGCAGAAGCCTGAATTTCTTCATCTGTAATGGTCATTGCGCCACCGAGAACGAAGTAAGGCTGTAGTTTCGTGCCAATGAGATTGGAAGTAGCTTCAATAGGTCTAAGCAGCTCTTCAATACTGAATTTGTTATACCCGGTTGGTGAATAAGCTTCCTTGTTGCCGCCGGTAGACAATGCAATCTGCAATTCCTTGCCATGCAGCTTATTGCCGTTCTCGCCATAAGCCCAGCCGTAGGTAAGTACGGAATCAAACCATTTTTTTAAAAGCGGCGGTGTGCTGTACCAATAGAAGGGATATTGAAGCACAATGCGGTCATACTGTTCTACCAGCTTCTGCTCACGCTCCACATCAATAGTCTCCGAAGGGTACGTTTCATAAAGATTGTGCACTGTAACATCTGTATTCGCTTTGAGGTATTCCTGCCAGTATTTATTGATCTTGGACTGTTCAAGGTTGGGGTGTGCTACGATAACTAAAGTTGACATGAGTTAACTTCCTTTCCATAATGAAATTAATTTTTAATGGTTGACCTGTAATCATTATAGTTACATGTTTATGTCCCGTCAAGCGGGTTTATTTCTATTCCATCAAAGGGGTATGCAATATGAATATCAGTAAAGTTCAGGACGATCTGCAAGCGCTGGTCACAGCAGGCGTCGTTAAAAGTAATGAAGAATTAAAGGACCGGGTCTTTACCAAAATGGGGGGAAGAGCAGATATACTGGCAGCTCCCGCTACTTATGAGGAAATTCAGAAAATTGTTACATATGCGAATGAGCAGCATATTCCGCTCACGGTACTTGGCAATGGCTCCAATGTCATTATTCGCGACGGGGGAATACGCGGCATTGTGCTGCAGACCTCGGACCTGACAGGCATGGAAGTGCGTGACGGACTGTTGTATGCAGAATGCGGTGCCAAAATTATTGATGTATCGCGCTATGCGTTGGATCAGGGATTGGCGGGTCTAGAGTTTGCTTGCGGTATCCCTGGCACAGTAGGAGGCGCTCTTTATATGAACGCAGGAGCCTACGGTGGTGAGGTCAAAGATGTACTACACAGCGCTGTTGTCTTGAACAAGGCCGGTGAACTGATTACGCTTCAGGGTGACCAAATGCAGTGGGGATACCGGAAGAGCATCTTCTCAAGCGGCGAATACGTTGTTCTGGAGGCACGGTTTGCTCTTCAGCCGGGGGAAGCTACAGCCATCAAGTCGGTTATGGATGAACTGACGTTCCTTAGGGAATCGAAACAGCCGCTGGAATATCCATCATGTGGCAGTGTCTTCAAGCGTCCTCCAGGACGGTTTGCCGGGCAGTTGATCCAGGAAAGCGGGCTTCAGGGAACTCGCATTGGAGGTGCCGAGGTGTCCCGTAAGCACGCTGGTTTTATCGTAAATGTTGATCACGCCACGGCCAGCAACTATATCGGTCTGATCCAGCATGTCAGAGAAATCGTGAAGGATAAATTTGGTGTAGAGCTGGAAACCGAAGTGGAGATTATCGGCGAAGAGTAGTGAAATATGGAATAAGAGGCTGCGGGCAAGTATCCGTAGCCTCTTTGTCGTCCTAATCGAATTAAGCGCTGTTTTCTTGTTACAAAATACATGAGGGTGTTATATAGCCCGAGGTGTCATTCTTTAGACAGGGTGTAATGGGCACGGTCTGTCTTCACCTCTGCGATCTCCGCGTCCGAGCGATTCAGCTGCAGCCCACTGACTGCAATTTCAAAGTTGGCCTGGGGCAAGCGCACCAATTCGCCATCTCTGTTCAAGGTGCTTCCCGAGCCCCTGAGAATCAGTGCACTGTCCAGATAATCATCAATGACATCATCCGCATCACGAAAATCGACGGCTTCCAGCTTGAAATGAATGGTGTCCGTATCGGAAAGCTCCTGCTTCTCAATGACAATTGTCTTGTTCACCTGTGTATTCAGCCAATCCGAGAACTGCTGTACCTGCTGTTCCATAACCTAATCCCATCCTTTACAAGATGATCTATAGGCTATAAGTTACCCTGTTCGCCAAGAATGAATCCGTCATTTTTTCGCTGGCAAAATAGTTTATCACATTAATGATCAATCCATTTAATCATTATATTTTTTATACTTGTCATCCAGCATACCCCATGGTATAGTTCAAGACGCAGTATATCTGTTAAAGAAGAAGTCTGTGCCATGTGCGCAGGAGAGGTTCGCAAACTCCCTCTATAAAAAACTAAGACCCTTAAGGGACGTCAGATGCTATAGCGAATGATGTTCCGCGTATAAACGGGATTGCTCTGTCCATTGGTCGGCACTCGTTTATTCTTAGTAGAGCCAGGTTTTCGAAATCTCGTTCTTCTTTCCAATTCCGGCGTTGGCCGAAGGAAAAGAGAGGGATTTTTTGTCATGTCCGAAGGAAGATTGAAAGATGAAATGAAGGAAGTTACACTGCTGGGCAATCAGGGAACACAATACCAATTTGGCTATGCGCCAGAAGTGCTGGAGTCGTTCGATAACAAGCACCCTGGACGCGATTACTTTGTCAAGTTCAATTGCCCGGAATTCACCAGTCTGTGCCCAGTTACGGGCCAGCCGGATTTTGCGACACTGTACATTTCGTACATCCCGGAGCAAAAAATGGTGGAATCCAAATCGCTGAAGCTGTATTTGTTCAGTTTCCGCAATCATGGGGATTTCCATGAGGATTGCGTCAATATCATCATGAACGATCTCATCAGCCTGATGGACCCACGTTACATTGAAGTCTGGGGAAAATTCACCCCACGTGGAGGCATTTCGATTGATCCTTATTGCAACTGGGGACGTCCGGGAACGAAGTATGAAGCTATGGCGGAGCACCGCCTGCTGAATCATGACCTCTACCCGGAGAAAGTGGATAACCGCTAACCCTATTTTGTAAAAAAAGGAGATTTCGAAAATGAATAACAAAGCATTGGTTGTCTTCAGCGGCGGCCAGGATAGCACGACTTGTCTGATCTGGGCGCTTCAACACTATGATGAAGTCCAGGTAGTCACGTTCAATTATAATCAGCGGCATGCCGCTGAAATTGAAGTGGCACAGCAAATCGCCGCCGATTTTAAAGTGAAGCAACATATTCTCGATTTAGGACTGTTAAATCAGCTGGCACCCAACGCATTGACACGGGAGGATATCGCTATTGAAGATGGAGTGGAGAATGAGCTTCCCAGCACCTTTGTGGATGGACGCAATCTGTTATTCTTATCTTTTGCGGCAATTCTTGCTAAGCAGCTTGGGTACCACCATATCGTGACAGGCGTCTGCCAGACTGATTTCAGCGGATATCCGGATTGCCGTGATATGTTCGTGAAATCGCTGAATGTGACGCTAAATCTGTCTATGGACTACGAATTCGTAATTCATACACCGCTGATGTGGCTGGATAAAAAAGAAACCTGGAAAATGGCCGACGAACTGGGCCACTTTGATTATATCCGTGAGCGCACGCTGACCTGTTACAACGGGATCATTGGAAGCGGCTGCGGGACTTGTCCCGCGTGCTTGCTGCGCAGTCGTGGGCTGACGCAGTATGAAGGGGAGCGAAAGAAGGGTGACTCATGCTGAACGAGGTTTCTGTATGTAAAATCTTCACTTTTGACGCTGCCCACCAGCTTGTCGGCCACAAGGGGAAGTGCAGCAATCTTCACGGCCATACCTACAAGCTGGAGGTCGTTCTGAAAGGCATTCCCTCAGTGCAGGAGGGGCATTCTGACGAAGGCTTCGTTATTGACTTTAGCGAGATCAAGGCAAGGGTGCGGGAGGTGCTGATTGATCGTCTGGATCATGCTTTTCTCGCCACAGGCAATGAACCTGTTCTTGAGTCACTGTACAGCTCTGGCTCCAAAGTCGCACATCTCTCATTCCGCACGACAGCCGAGAATTTGTCAGCCTATGCGGCCTATGAGTTGAAGAAAGCCGGGCTGCCGCTATATTCTGTGAAGCTCTGGGAGACGCCAACGTCATGGGCCGAAGTATTGGCGGAAGATATTCCGCTAGAAGGGCCGTCCTACCGCCGCTATGGGGGGTGTGACTGTGAGTAAGCTACCGGTCATCGAGATCTTTGGTCCGACCATTCAGGGCGAAGGTGCGGTCATCGGGGTGAAAACGATGTTCGTACGCACATACGGCTGTGATTACCGCTGCAGCTGGTGCGACTCGGCTTTTACCTGGGATGGGTCTGCTAAAGACAAGCTCCGCATGCTGGAACCGGAAACGATTGTAGAAGAGTTGATGGTCCTGGCTGACGGCAATTTTGATAGTGTCACAATTTCTGGAGGCAACCCGGCACTAATTGGTGAGGGGATGAAGCATTTCATCGACCTTCTTCATAGAAAAGGCATCCAGGTAGCAATCGAAACGCAAGGGAGCCGGTGGCAGGATTGGTTCTACGATGTGGATGTCTTAACCATCAGTCCGAAGCCGCCAAGCTCGGGAATGAAGACGGATTGGGATGTGCTGGACCGCATTTTGGGAAACATGAGGAATCATGAACGCGCGACACATAACCTGAAGGTCGTGGTCTTTGGAGAGGAAGATTTGGAATATGCCAAATCCGTTCACCGAAGGTATGAGGATGTACAGCTCTTCTTACAACCGGGCAATGAAGACGTTACGGAGGCTGGTGACATCTCGGGAAGGCTTCTAAAGCGCCTGGAATGGCTGTTCAACAAGGTAATCGCCGACCCTGCGTTGAATCGAGTGCGGGTACTACCCCAATTACATGCCTTAATCTGGCATAATAAACAAGGCAAGTAATAGGTTCACTAAAGTCAGGTCCGGTTTCCTCCGTGTGGAGGGGCCGGGCTTTTTTATAGTAGAAAAGAAGATTTTACAATTTTTTATGAATAAAGCATTGCAATTTCCTTAATACCGAGTATAATACTTGGTATACAGAGAGTAAGGAGTCGGTACACATGTCAGTCGATGATTATCTGGATCTTTTAAATTACGCCAAAGCAATTAACGATGGACAGTGGCAGGCTGACATCATCGAGACTTTGAAGAACCTTCCGGCAGCATCCGCTCAGAGTCAAAGAGAAGAAAGTGTCCGGGAATTGTGGGAACAATTTGACGATGTTAATGCAGTATTGGTGGAGTTGTTCAACAAGCTGCGTGAGAATGAGCCTACAGAGGATCAGAATTCGCTGAAAGAGAAGATCTGGGAGCTTAAGCTGGAACGGATCAGACTAGCGAAGGTGATTCAGAGTAAATATATCGGTATTAGATAGTAGGGGAAGAGATACGCAAGAAATAGGTGAACATAAAAAAATGGCATGCAGTTGTCTGCTCTGCCAAGACTAGATGGTCTTCTTGTAAAGTGAATTTTGGGGATTCACTTGATTAAGAAAAATAAATCAGACAATGGAATTACTTAGACATTTGCATTCCTTCACGCATCATGGTCATGCACATTGTCATCATTTCATCGCAGTCTTGCATTTTCTTCATCATCATGTCCATATCCATGTCCATCATGTTCATTTCAGACATCTTTTCCATGCACATCTTCATGGTGTTCATCTTAGCCATCATGTCTTCCATACACATACTCATCATCATTTCCATACACATTTTTTCCATTTTAATTCCGCCTCTCGATTTGGTTTAGTTGCCTACTTAAAATTACTATATTTTACTAGATAATTCAATAGCAAATTGTGAAGATTTCTAGCTTATTCCAGCATTAGACTGGAAAAAGTAAAAGACAGCTCTTTTAAAGGGCTGTCTTTTTGCATGTGTTAAGATAAAAATGATTTTTTTCTAATCCTTCTGATACAAAAAAAGGCTGTTAGCCGTCTTACTTATAGCTGCAGCGGATAAGGAGGTATAAACAATGAATATTCCGGAATCAGAAATATTTCAAAATATATTCTATGAACACTATCCCATTGTAAGGCGTAAGTTGGTTGCGCTGGTCAGAGATGAGGGTGCTGCGGACGATTTGGCACAGGATGTGTTCCTGAGGTTGTATCGTAGTCCGCCAGATGATCCTGCAGCCCTGGGCGCATGGCTCCATAGGGTACTTACCCGGATCGGATATGACTATATGACCAAGAAGGCCAGAGAACGACGGCTGCAGGATAAGCAGGAACTATTCTTAGGCAGTGAAGCTGGTCCCCTGACTGGTGAAGACGCAATGCTCCGTAAGCTGGACCAGGAGGATGTACGGGAATGGTTGGATGAATTGCCGGAGCGTGACCGACAGGTCCTGCTCCTCAAATACTCAGGCTACAGTTATGCAGAAATCGCTGGTGAGCTAGGGGTAAAAGCTCCTGTGGTAGGTACGCTGCTTAACCGGGCTACGACAAGATTGAGGAAAACGGCAGCCAAATCTCAGCCACAAATCGATTAGTGAATTCATTCAGATTAAAGGAGGGTGAAACCGATGACGAAACTTCCCCTGAATAACGACGATAGAGAGAAACAAGCAACGGACGAGGCATGGGCCAGATTGCAAGCCACCCTTGCCGGGGAGCCGATGAACCCCCGCTGGAGTGAATGGGAGTTGACTCAGGCGATAGATGAGGGAGCTGCTGCGATAAGCGTTTTTCCCGGAGTAACAACAGAAGAGACGCTGCAAGACGGGATAAGCGCGGATTCGGATGTCTCGATTGAGAACAAAGTGCCAGCACCTCGCCGGACAATGACCCGTCGTAGCAAATGGGTGACAGTCGCAGCTGGTGTGGTTGCTCTTGCCGTAATACTTGCCACTCCAATTGGCAACACGGCTATGGCTGCGATCCTGAACCAGTTCCGCATGGAGACGGTAACAACGGTCAACGAGAACGAACTGCGGGATATGTTCTACAAGCTTTCTGACACGGACAACTTTCATGAAGCTGTAAATAGTTTTGGAACATTCACAAGTACTCCAGGTACCTTCTACGGTGAAATGTCTCCGGAACAAGTACAGGACAATTTAGGCTATTCTCCTTTAAGTGCAGCACTCCAGAACAACATTCAAAAAACACTATTCGTTTCACCTTCGCAAGATCTTTTACTTGATTTGAATATCGACAAGGTAAATGAAGTTATGAAGCGTCTAGGAGCTGTAAAGCTGCTGCCGGAATCAGTGAATGGCAAGCCGATCACGCTGCATATCCCTGAAAGTGTAAACTACCAATTAGGAGAGAAGAAAACGGACTGGGCAAGCTTACAGCAAATGAAGACGCCGATCTTGACGGTAGATCCTTCTATTGAAGTAGAGGAAGCACTGGAAGCTGTAATCAACTTTCCGTTACTTCCGGATAACCTGAAGCGCAGCCTTGAACAAACCGGGGTTCTGTCAGGTGAAATTCCGATGCCGGTTGTTGTGGGCAACAATAACGAACAGATTGAAGTCGCTGGTGTTAAGGTTATGCTGGAAAAATACATTATGGGTAAGGACACTAATTATTACAACGCTATTTGGGTGAAAGATGGACAGCTGTTCAACTTCAATGGAGGCAACATGTTTAGTAGTAAAGAGACAATGATAGCGAAGCTGCAGGAGCTGATTCAATCATGAGTGTTGCTGCGATCGAAACTAGAGGACTTGGCAAGATGTATGATAACGGCCGTGGCTGCCAAAATGTCACCATTACTGTAGGGAAAGGGGAAGCCTTTGGCTTCCTCGGCCCTAACGGGGCGGGCAAAAGCACGTTTGTCAAAATGCTTGTGGGACTGATTAAGCCAACGAGCGGCACCGCTTCTCTGATGGGACACAGAATCGGTACACTGGAAGCCAAGTCACTGATCGGCTATTTGCCGGAATTGTACCGTTACCAGGAGTGGCTGACAGGCTACGAGGTGGTCAGGCTGCATGCCCGGCTCAGCCGAGTGGAGTCCACTTCCATTGAGAGGAGAGTTCGCGAGGTTCTGGATGAAGTTGGGATCGGCATCCGTAGCCGTGACAAGGTCAAGCACTATTCCAAGGGGATGCAGCAGCGGCTGGGACTGGCCTGTGCTCTGGTGAGTGATCCCGAAATCGTCTTTTTGGACGAGCCCTCTTCAGCTATGGACCCGATTGGACGGAGTGAAGTGCGCAGCATTCTGAAGAGGCTGAAAAGCCAAGGGAAGACGTTATTCCTTAATTCTCATCTTCTGGAGGACGTTGAGCTGCTGTGTGACCAGATGGCGCTGCTGAATAATGGCGTTATCCTGCGGCATGGGAGTGTATCCGAAGTACTTTACAAGCGAATGAGCTGGCTTTTTAAAGTTGGCGGCTATTCGCCTTTTTTGCTGTCCTGGTTGAATGAGACGACCGGATTTGAGATCAGAACAGCCATCCCCGATGAAGTGAAGCGAGGCCAAAATAGCTTTGCTCCAGTGCAAGCAGAGGAGAACAGTGTGGTCTGGCTGGAAGCCGAGCTGGATAGTGAAGAGCAGGTGGGCTGGCTGAATTCGCTGATTACCCAGCAGGGAATGACACTATATGAAGTTTCACGCAAAAAAGAACGTCTGGAAGAATGGTTCGTGAACGCTCTATCAGGGCTTAACCATCGAGGTGAGCGATAATGGGTATCATCATGGGAATGACCTGGAAAGAAATGATTCGCAAGCGGGTTATGGTATTAACAATGTTGATGACCGTTGTCTTTCTACTAGCCTTTTGGTTTGTGGCAGCCAGTCTGGGTAAACACGGAATATCTCCAGAGAGATGGGTAGTAGGTAATACGGAACTACTGATCGCCAAGTTTACCAACGGTACTATAATACTGACGCTAGGATTTTTCTTCGGTTCGTTCGTGTTGGCATTCTTGGCGATTTTCAGTTCGTTCTCAGCTATAGCCGGAGAAGCGGAGCAAGGGGTGCTGCAAGCCTTATTGCCCCGGCCACTCCCGCGCTGGAAATGGTATCTGGGTCGCTGGATGGGTTTTGTTACACTGGGTCTGGGTTATGCCTTGCTCTTATATGTTGCCATAATGTTGATCACGAAATTCCATGCCGCAATACCAATGGAACCTGTGGCATGGATCCTGTCGTTTCTATTGTTTGCATCTGCGGTTCCTATACTGGTGACGGTATCCATGCTGGGTTCGGGTTGGTTCTCCGCGCTGGGGAATGGTGTATTCATGACCATGCTATATGGAGCAGGCTGGCTGGGGGGAATGATTGAAAAGCTGGCGTTCTCTGTTGGTCTGGAGCCTGAGATTATGGATAGACTGAAAAATATGACCGGAATCATTTCACTACTAATGCCGGTAGACGGCATGCAGCGTAAGATGTTATCCGAGCTATTCAATTTAAAAGAGCTGGGGAGCGTAGTTTCTCTGCAAACTGCTGCCTTCGGAATCAACAATTTTGCCAATGTTCCTTCGGGTACTTTTGTTATGTATGCGGCTGGATATACCATTGTGGCCTTAATAGTAGGCCTGTGGATATTTCAGCGCAAAGATCTGTGAGTGAGCGCAATGGACGCAGTAATCCCTCCAATAACAATAGCAGCCCTTTATGGCTTCCGTATGATGGGAAGTCATAAAGGGCGCTTTTGCTTGCCGCGGGGAATCAAATCTTTACACCAAGCTCGATCCAGTCGGAAGACCAGTTGCTGATTTCCCCAAGAATTGGGGCTAGCGCTTGACCTTTGTCCGTAAGCGAATATTCGATTCGTACCGGCATTTCCGGATAGACCTTGCGTTCGATAATTCCCTCATTCTCCATTTCCTTCAGACGGTCGGACAAGACTTTACCGCTGAGGTTCGAAAGACAGTTCTCAATTTCGCCAAAACGACGAGGGCCTGGGATGAGTACGAAAGCAATCAGGGCCACCCACCGTTTGCTCAAAAGATCAACGGCTTTCTCGAAGCGCGGACACATGTCGAAATCATTCATTGGCATCACCTCTGCATTCATTATATCATAAACTTACATAAAGTAATTATAAATATTAAAATATATATTATAACTTGACGAAGTTATATTACAATGGTAAACTAACTTACAAATAGTTACTTGTTTAGTGCAGCCTAATTGCAGCAATATTTTGCTTAACGAACATAATCTATAGATGAACTTAAGGAAGGTGTACTCATGATTAAACCTGATATCATTTCTATTCTGCAAAATAAGATCAAGAAGATTACGATGGATGAGTCCACCAATATATTGGTAGGCCCGATTACGTTGCCAGTTAACCTGGACGGGGAGACGGTAACTTTTAAATGGTATAACTGGATGAAAGTAACCGATGAAGAACTAATTCAAGAAGACAGTCCGGAAGCTACAGAAGCATTGATTAAACGTTTATCTTCTCTGAATCTTGCCGAAGGTCAACAGTCGAGCGTACTGGTCTACGGCGACTTTGAAGGTTCTGAGGATGCGCTAATCCGTATGCACAGTATCTGCCATACCGGGGATATCTTCGGCAGCAAGCGCTGTGATTGCGGCTTCCAGCTGCATCAATCTATGAAAATGATTGTAGAGCATGGCTCAGGCGCTTTGTTCTATCTCGCCAACCATGAAGGTAGAGGTATTGGCCTGTTCAGCAAGGCGATGGCTTATATTTTACAGGAAGAAGGATATGATACGGTAGAGGCTAATCTGGAGCTTGGCTTTGCGGATGATTCCCGGAACTACTCCGATGCCATCAGCGTGCTGCAGCATCTGCGCCACAAACCTGTCACTCTGATTACCAACAATCCGAGAAAGCTCGAAGCCTTGAAGGCAGCGGGAATGAATGCTGTGAAGAGAGTACCGCTCTGGGGCGATGTTTCCTCCTTCAACGAGAAGTATCTGCGCACCAAAGTTACCCGCTCTGGTCATCTAAACGACGATACCAACAGTGAGCTGCGCGACAATATTAGAATCGTCTAATACTAGTATTTTCTAAAGCGGCTTCCAGACACAAACTGGAAGCCGCTTATTTTGGCTAGTGCTTTTCCACGTTGTGCATTATAATATTAATCTGTTCATTCAACTCTTAGCTTAGCGAGGTATATTATGGCTGCCATTCAAGTGCAGGACTTAAGAAAGACATTTAAAGTCCAGAAAAACCGCGAGGGCCTCAAAGGGGCCTTCGCTGATTTATTTAAAAGGGAATACACCGAAGTAACTGCGGTCAAGGACATTTCCTTCACGATTCCTGAAGGGGAAATCTGCGGATATATCGGGGAGAACGGAGCGGGGAAATCCACTACGATCAAGATGCTAACCGGCATTCTTGTGCCGACCTCCGGCGTACTTTCGGTTGGAGGGTTTATTCCTTACGAGGAGCGCGAGAAGTTTGTACGTAATATCGGCGTTGTGTTCGGTCAGCGCAGTCAGCTATGGTGGGATATCGGCGTCATCGAATCGTTCCAACTGCTGCGCAAGGTGTACCGTGTACCGGAAGCTGATTTCAAGAAGCGACTGGACGAGCTGGTGGAACGGCTTGCGCTGCAAGATCTGCTGAATCGTCCGGTGCGCAAGCTTAGTCTGGGACAACGGATGCGCTGTGAGCTTGTGGCGGCGCTGCTGCATAATCCTTCGATCTTGTTCCTCGATGAGCCGACAATTGGACTGGATATTGTTGTGAAATCGGAGATTCGCGACTTCCTCAAGGATATGAACCGTGAGCATGGCACGACCATTCTCTTGACGACACATGACTTGCAGGATATTGAAGCATTGTGCTCACGGGTCATTATGCTGGACGACGGACGAATCATTTATGACGGAGGTCTGGAGGAGCTGAAGCAGCGCTGGGGGACCGGCCGGGAAGTGCTGTTCCAATTCGGAACGGCGACCAAGCTCGGACAGCTTAACCATTGGACGGATGGCATGCCGGTGACCTGGTCTGCAGAGAACGACCTGAATGCCAAAGCGTGGATTCCGCTGGACCTGAACGTATCTGATGTGCTGGGCCGCGTGGTCGGACAGGCTGACATCACAGACATCAAGATCATTGAGACGAATACGGACGATATCGTGCGCAGCATCTACCAGTCCGGCACGGCCGAGAAACCACAAGGGGCGCAGGCCGGGAAAGAGGCTGTTCATGTCTAAAATGCTCGGTGTGGCCGCTTCATCCCCGGGTGGTTCCACCCGCAGGCCCGATTCCGGGGGCAACAGCCGTAAGCTGCTGCTCGGTGCCTATATGGATTTCATTCGCATCCGTTTCCTGACGATGCTGGCTTACCGGGTGAATTACTACTCGGGTATCCTGATTTATACGCTGAATATCGGGGTCAATTATTTTACCTGGAAAGCAATCTACGGCGACGGACAGGCACTTGGTGGCTTTACAGCTGCCCAGATGACCACCTATGTTGCAGTTTCCTGGATGGCGCGTGCGTTTTATTTTAACAACCTAGATAGGGAAATCTCGACAGATATTCGGGATGGCAGCATCGCTATCCAATTCATACGGCCTTATAACTATGTACTGGTCAAAATGATGCAGGGACTCGGAGAGGGAATGTTCCGCTTTATGCTGTTCATGATCCCCGGCATGGCCATTGCCATGCTGCTGTTCCCGGTGAATCTGCCGACAGAGCCGTCTGCCTGGATCGGATTTCTGGTTATGCTGTTCTTCAGCTTCCTGATTAACTCGCAGATTAACGTGATCACCGGTCTGCTAGCCTTCTTCGTGGAAAATAATGAGGGCATGATGCGGATGAAACGTGTTGTCGTCGATCTGTTCTCGGGTCTGATCGTACCGATCAGCTTGTTCCCAGGCTGGCTGTCCTCTGTGCTTGAGGTATTGCCGTTTCAGGCAATCACGTACCTGCCGGGTTCCGTATTCACGGGACGGGTTCAGGGCGTTGGAATATGGAATGTACTGGGAGTACAGGTTCTTTGGTTCCTGCTGCTTCTAATTCCAATTGTCTGGCTATACCATGCGGCGCGGAAGCGTCTGTTCGTGCAGGGAGGTTGAGGAAGCTTGTATTACTTTGGATTAGTGATGGAGTATCTTAAAAATTATATGAAGACCCGGCTGACCTACCGTGCCGACTTTTGGGTAGAGGTTATATCGGATCTGTTGTTCCAGGCAACGAACTTTATTTTCATTCTTGTTATATTCATGCATACCAACAGCCTTGGCGGCTGGAATCAGAACGAAGTGGTATTCGTCTACGGTTTCTTTATGGTGCCGTTCGGCGTGTTCAGCTGTTTTGTGAACATGTGGGGCTTCAGCGAGCGCTATATTGTCAAGGGTGAGATGGACCGTATTTTGACGCGTCCGGCGCATAACCTGTTTCAGATTTTCCTGGAAAATGTCGACCCGCCAGCGCTCGTGGGTTCCTTCATCGGCCTTATCATCATGGCCATCAGCGGGTCCAATCTTGGCCTTCCGTTTGAGTGGTGGACAATACCGGTGCTTATCATCTTTACACTGAGCGCGGTAGCGATCTATACAGGTATCTATACCGCCTTAACTTCGCTGTCGTTCTACTCGGATGCACCGACCGGGATTCTTCCGCTGATGTACAACATTCAGTCGTACGGCCGTTATCCGGTGACGATCTATAACCGGGCGATTCAGGTGCTGCTTACCTGGATTATCCCGTTTGCATTTGTGGGTATTTATCCGGCGGCGCTCTTCCTGCAGCGTGACGAGATGAAGAGCATGGCGTTATTGACGCCTGTAGTTGGTTTGGTATTCCTGGGCATTGGTCTGATGGCCTGGAATTATGGGGTAAGACGTTATAAAGGCGCTGGCTCGTAAAATAGCAGCCTGTTATCCAATTTGAAACAGCTCGGAACTTATGGTTCCGAGCTGTTTTTTTAAATTTGCACTAAAGTCGATCAAAGCAGGGTACAGCCGGCTACGAGAAATCTAAGATTAAGCGGCTTTGTTCCACCTTTTGCTAGAGATAGACTTTGCATTATGAAATTTGATGAAGCTGGCCATTCGCCAAATGGCAATATAGGTTAGGGTGAATACATTATTCAGGAAACCAAGTGTCTTGGGATCGATCCCAGAAATGAATAAGAAGTCAAGTAAGCGGAGCGAGAAGATAACAATAATTAAAACATAAAGAGATACGTTTCTTTTGTAATACATCTTGCCATCCGATTTACGCTCAAATTGCGTCACCAGAATTAATGGGATCGACAGAATCGCACCTATAGCAATAGAGCTAATAATTCTGCCAGATGTAAGCACCAACGTAGGGTCGAACAATTCAAACAAAGATGAAGAGATATAGAGAACCGGAATCAAAAGTCTCCGACCAGACTCGTGCAATGGCTTCTTACTGCCCTGGATAACGCCCCGCAAAATAAGTACGATAATGAGTAATGAGATTGTTAGAGATAATAGATTCATGATGAACACCTCGTCTGTTTTTTGTATGTGCTTAGTATGGAGGAATTCCGAATAATTAATAAGTGTAAAAAGTAATCGACTCAAATGACTTTTGTCACATTTACTCGAAAACAACGAAGTATGCTGCGAAACAAACTGAATGCATTGTGAATGTGGTGTTGATTCGGATTTGGTAGATTTAGAACGATGCGTGACTGGTAATAGAAGAACAACAATAAGGACAACTAAATTTACCGTTATGTCAGCCCGTTGTATAATCGGGGAGTTGATAGTATTAATTTCGAGGAGGATTGTGATGAAACCATACATAGCTGGTATTGATCTGGGAGGAACCAACATCAAGGCAGGAATATTTGATACTGATTATCATGTAATAAAAGAAATATCAATACCCACCGAAGCAGCTAAAGGTCCGCAGCATGTCTTGAGTCGTATTCGGGATGCCCTTACGATTCTAACCACTGATAGTGGAGTGAGAATTAATTCAATTCAATGCCTGGGAATCGGTATTCCCGGCCTTTTGGACCCGCAAGAGGGCCTCTCAATTTTCTCGCCAAATTTTCCGGACTGGGAACAGATTCATATTGTGAATGAACTGGAACCTTTTTATGATTTTCCTATTTATATTGACAACGATGTGCGCGTGAATTTGTATGGGGAGTGGCGGCTAGGGAGTGGAAGAGGGTATCGTAACCTGGTCTTGCTTACTCTGGGGACAGGCCTTGGCTCGGGAATTGTAAATGACGGAAAGGTTATGTACGGTACAAGCTATAGTGCAGGAGAAATCGGTCATATGAATATGTATCGGAATGGACGACAGTGTAAATGCGGAAGTTCCGGTTGTCTAGGCAGATATGTATCTGCGGTAGGTATGGTAAACACTTTCAAAGATAAGCTGGACAATGGAGCAAGCAGTATCATTCAGAATTGGGTTCGGAATGAATATGGAAGCATAACGGCATTAATGATCTCCGAGGCTTATGATCTTGGTGATCCTTTGGCAATTGAAGTGATGCATGAAACTGGAACTTTGCTTGGCTATGGACTGGCCAATGTTGTGAATCTGCTTAATCCTGAGATTATTATTGTCGGCGGAGGTATGGCGGCAGCTGGAGACCGATTGTTAAACAGTGTGCGGGACACTGTAAATTCCCGTGCTCTTAAACTTTCTGGAAGCAAATGCAGGATTATGCAGGCTGAGCTAGGGAGTAGGGCGGGTACGGTTGGTGCAGCACTATATGCTCATGAGAAATTTGTTACAACAAACCATTGATTATGCAGGACCACGCTCTATCAAAATTAACATTATAAGCTACCTCGAAAAGGGCAGATCCGAAAGAATAACATCCGGTTCTGCCCTTTTATAAATAAGATATCGATTACCACACAAAAATAAACAACAGGTTAGCCAGTGAAAAGGTGAACACGGCATAATCGCTGAGACGGAATCGATAGATTCGGATCGGTGTACGACCTTCGTCACCCTGGTAACAGCGGGATTCCATCGCTACCGCCAGATCCTTAGCACGGAGAATGGACATCACGAACAAGGGCATCAGCATCGGCAGCACGCCGCTGAAGCGGGAGGTGAGTCCCTTTCGGTGGAAACCGCCTCCGCGAGCTAACTGCGCCTTGCGAATTTTGTCGAATTCCTCCATGAGGATGGGCAGGAAGCGCAGGGCGATGGAGAACATCATTACGGCTTCGTGTACGGGTAATCGCCATTTTTTCAAAGGCTTCAGCAAAATTTCCAGCCCCTCTGCGAGCAGAATGGGGGAAGTCGTCCGCACCAGTAGCGAGAGCAGCAGCACGATCCCCGCAATCTGTTCACACATCATAATCCCCTTGATGGCCCCTGGCTTAGAGAAGTGAAGCGGTCCCCATGTGATCATTGCATCACCAACGTTGGTCACCAGTAAAGCTTGATAAATCATTGTCGAAACGAAGAAGAGCGATAGCGACAAGAGGGTAAAGGCCAATACCCGCCAAGACAGCTTGGCAACTCCCCATAAAATAATTAGAATTATTAACTGAGCTGTTTTCAGCTCCGGGCTATGGGTAAGTAGAAGCGCCGCTCCGAAGAGCAGCACTGCCAGTATTTTCATCCGCGGGTCCCAGCGCTCTAGCCAGGAATTGCGTTTCTGATAGAGTAAAAAGCTTTTTCCGGACATACTATTCCCTCATTTTCTTTAGACTGATAATTGTCGGCTGCTCAGCAGCTTGGTGATGATATCTGCTGCTTCCTGCGGGGAGAGGATTTCATTGCTGGAGACGGCCCCCAGCTCCCGCAGCAACCGCGTTACAGCCAAAGCGGGCGGTTCTTCCCATCCAAAGGCCTCCAGTAGCAACGGATCTGACAAAAGGTTGGTGGGGTGCCCGTCGGCCAGGAATTGTCCTTCCTTCAGGGCGATGAGCCGGGAGGCATGCTCCAGAATTTCCTCCAACTGATGGCTTACCCACATCACAGTCATTCCTCGTTGCCGGTTCATCGTATGCAACAAATCGAAGAGGGCGGTCCGGGACTGAAGATCCAGTCCAGCTGTTGGTTCGTCAAGGATCAACACTTCTGGTTCCAGTACGACGACACCTGCAATGGCGACCCTACGTTTCTCACCACCACTCAGCTCGAACGGACTACGGTCCTTGAACTGCTCGTAATCCAACTGTACAGCCTCCATGGCTGCACGCACTTTGGCGTCTTTCTCTTCCGTTGTGAGCTTGGCGCTTTGGAGGCCAAAGGCGATGTCCTCGAACACGGTGGTGGAGAAGAGCTGATGCTCTGGATACTGAAAAATAAATCCGACCCGGTCAAACACCTGTGGTCGGCGGGCAAGATGCGGATCTGTGGCGTCCAGTTCTACCGTGCCCTCTGACGGAGCCAGGAATCCTTTAAGAAGCTGGAGAAAGGTGGACTTGCCAGAGCCGGATTTGCCGGCAATGGCGAGCATCTCTCCGCTGTCCACGCTCAGACCCAGATGCTGCAGTACAAATGGACCTGTAAGTGGCTTATTCCTGCGGCGTTTGCTGTACGTAAAGGTAACGTTATTCAGCTTTATCTGCATAATAAATCCCTCAATTTCTGTTCGTTCAGATCAGCCGGAACAGAGACGCCCTGCTGGCGCAATAGCCCGGCAAGCCTGTGGTAATAAGGCAGCTCCAATCCGCAATTCTCCAGTAAAACGGTGTCCTGCTCCAGTTCGGCGGGTGTACCTTCAGCTACGATCTCGCCGCTGCGGAACAGCACCCAGCGGTCCGCACCGGTGACCTCTTCCAGATGGTGTGTAATGTAGATAAGGGTGAAAGGCACCTGTTTCCTGACTTCGTGCAAGGTCTCAACGAACTGCCGGCGAGCTACAGGATCGAGCATGGAGGTGGCTTCATCCAGGATGAGACACCGCGGTGCCAGAGCGAGAACGGAGGCTAGGGCTAGCTTCTGCTTTTCGCCACCGGACAGGTTGCTGACTGGCCGTTCCTCATCTGCTTCCAGCCCGACAAGCTGAATGGCCCAGGCGATACGGCTTGCGATATCCTCCTGGGGCCAGCCGATATTGGAGAGCCCAAAGGCGATGTCTTCTCCGACAGTGATGCCCACCTGTTGGTTCTCGGGATTTTGGAACACGATCTGGACGGATCGGCGGATCGCTGGTAGGGAAGAGCGTTCAGACGTGGTATGGCCTTCCACCAGTACCGTTCCTTCGGTCGGCAGCTCTATGCCATTTAACAGCCGGGACAGGGAAGATTTGCCCGAGCCATTGCGCCCCAGAAAAGCGACAAATTCGCCGAAGGGAATTTTAAGGGATACATGAGATAATGCCGGCTTGTGGCCGGCATTATCTTCGTCTTCATCAGGTTCATTGTAATAGAAGGTGGCGTTCCGGATATCAATCATTGATGGTGGCCGCCTTCCGTTCGGTATGGCCTTGATTTACAGGTCCGAATACGCTTTTGGCATCATCAGGATTGAAGGTGCCATCAGCCGTGTTCGGGATTTGCCAGAAGAAATCAATCTCCACGCCGCCCTCGGCGGCCAGCTCCAGAAAATCGCGCATGAACACACCTTTGCCAGGATCGCAGGAAGGACTTCCTGAAATTCCAAGGCCGCCTACAATCGTATATCCATGGTCCTGATAAGTCTTGAGCTGCTCAACCACAGGTAGCAGAATTTTGCGGTTGTGCGCGCGAAACTCCGGGGTGTCATATTCTTCTACGGTCATTGGAGGCCGCTTAGGCCCCAGAAATGTGAATTCAGGACAAGGTAATTGGAACATTCCATACCCTTGCTCGTAGGTCCAGTCGACTGCCGCTTTCATGACGCCTGGACTCCGGGCTTCGCCTTCCACAACGGCATTTTGGTTAATGACGCAGTGGGAGGCGACAACGATACGTTTACTACGCTGCACGGGAAGCTTTCTTTTTCAGAGATGGACGTTTGATTAGTGATTGCGGCAGATTTTTAACTACATAGTAGACAAGCAGTGCAGACAGAATTTTATCGATCAGGTTCTCGCCAAGCCGGGGCAGGAAAGCAGCCGCGAAGAGACTAGAACCCGCTTGTTTCAACCAAAGTACAGCAACGTCCTGCACACCTCCAGTTAAACCGCCGAAGAGACCAATGGCGATCACGGAGCCGACTGCAGGGCAGAGAATACCAAGTAAGATACCGGAGATTAATGCGGAAGAGAAACGGAAGCCGTTCTTGCGTGCAGCGTATCCTACGACAAGTCCAACAATAATATTTACCAGCGCAAAGGGGATGGCGGTATAGCCGGAGGTGACGCCGAGCACAAGGTTGGTCAGCAAGCCGACCAGTGCGCCCCATAATGGTCCGAATACAGCTGCAATAAAGATGGTACCTACAGTATCAAGAAAAAGAAAAGGAATTTTCAGATTGCTGACGACGGTGCCTGCGATGACGTTGATTGCAATCGCGAGCGCACCCAGTGTGATTACAAGTGTCTTTTGATTCATGACGCTGTCCTCCTAGGGATTCATAATTTGTCTTGTGACTTTACAGATAGACGTGCAATGAAAATATGAACCCTACTCCCCCTTTGTACATAGCGAGCTGTTGAAGTAAAGACACTTAAGCAGAAACAACAGCTACAGACGAATCATTAAATCCAAGTGTATATATAGGATTAATAAATTATATTCTAAGTCGAATTCCCTAGATGTCAATGGCATAATTATTCATTTTTAAGAGAGAAATCGCTTTATTTATATTTAATCCGATAAAAATACTAGTTGTTAATATTAGGGAGTCGTGATATTATCGTGAAAAAATAAAGGCTTCTCTAATAATGATAACAAAGGAGATAGAGCGTCAGTGCCCAGAAGCTTGAAGAGAGCCGCCAGCTGAAAGTCCTACGATTGAATGTAAAGATAAATCGTAGCGTGCTGGATTTTTAATCAGAGTGAACTGTAATTTTGCCGTGAAATAGGCTAAAATCACAATATTACAAGTCTTCTATTGGATAAAAGAGGAGTCGTTGGCTAGTGCAAAAAATGAACGGGACGCAGACGTTAAGCCGTGCGCTGGATATCTTATTCGCTTTGGCGGAAGAGAGCGGAACACTGACGGTGAGTGAAATCGCCCAGAAGGTCTCCATTCCAGAGAGCACAACTTATCGTTTTCTGCAGACCTTGGAACAGAATGGAATTATTGAGAGGAGGGGGAAAAACCAGATTGGCCTCGGCCTGCGTATCCTTGATTTGGCGCGGAGTCTAAACATGCAGTTCCAACGTGATTTACTGCCGCTGGCCCTCCCTATTATGGAGGAGTTGACGGAGAAGGTACAGGAAACTTCGATTCTGTTTGTCCGAACAGGCAACAATGCCGTATGTATTCAGAATGTGAAAAGCCGTGGCCTGATTCAATTCTCCATCGACAACGGGCGGATTCTGCCGCTACATTTGGGGGCTTCGGGCAAATGCATTTTGGCTTTCGAAAGCGCCAAGGTAACAGAGCGGATCTTGCAGCTGCTTAATAGTGATAAGGAGCGAGAAGCGCTCACTGCTGAACTTGCGACCATTCGTGCCCAGAACTACAGCATTACCAAAGGTGAAGTTGACCCCGATGTGTACGCTATAGCGGCACCGATTACGGACGGTCAAGGTCCTGTTATTGCAAGTCTCGCCGTAGCCGGACCCAGCTTCCGCTGCAACAACGAGCAGGACAAGACAAACATCGAAGCAGTGACCAAAGCGGCAGCGGAGCTGTCACGTCGAATGGGGGGCGGAAATTAGCCTTTAATTCCGATTAGAATAGTTTAAATTATGATTGACAAAAGAGTACCACACTAATATTATTGTCTTACGGTAGTTGATTATCGCATAACAATAATATGACTGACCATACTTGTGGAGGTCTTGTTTTTCGTCTTAGACGAAGAATAAGGCCTCTTCTGCTATTTCAGGGTATGTTTTTGTCTAAAAACCAAGTTTGCTTATGAGAATAATACATTTTGAGAGGAGAGGAAGCAGTATGGCTGAAGCTGTAGCGGTTGAGTTCAGAAATGTAAGCAAGGATTATGGTTCAGGAAAAGTGCTGCGTGATTTTAACCTCACGGTACCAAAAGGACAGATAGTAACCATTATCGGACCTTCCGGCTGCGGTAAGACTACACTGCTTAAAATGATCAACCGGCTGGAGGAGCCTAGTGAGGGACAAGTTCTTGTTGAAGGGAACGATATCGGATCTGTGGATGCTGTGAGTCTGAGACGGGATATCGGATATGTCATTCAGCAAATCGGTCTCTTTCCTCATATGACCATCGAAGAGAATATCGGGATTGTTCCGAGACTCAAAGGCACTAGCAAGGGGGAGCGCAGAGAGCAGGTAACTAAGCTTCTTCAACTGATCGGTCTTGCGCCGGAGCAGTACCGCAACCGTTATCCCCATGAGCTTAGTGGCGGACAACAGCAGCGGATCGGGGTGGCCCGGGCACTGGCCTCTGATCCCGCAATCATTCTGATGGATGAGCCGTTCAGTGCCCTCGATCCGATCAGCCGGGTCCAGCTCCAGAAAGAGCTGATTAATCTCAACCAGCGTCTGCACAAGACGATTGTCTTCGTCACCCATGATATTGATGAAGCGCTGAAGATCGCTGACCGGATTATTCTGCTCAATGAAGGAGAAGTGGTGCAGAATAGTACGCCAGCCGAACTACTGGCTCACCCGGCTAATGGATTCGTGGTTGAATTCCTGGGCCCGGAGCGTTTCCAGAACGACTTGTCGCTAGTAACGGCCCATCAAATCATGATCGACGGTTTATCTATCGACCATCAGGCTCCAACCGAAGAAGCTCTTGAACTACTGAGAGCTGGAAGGGCCGAAGCTTTGACTGTAACCGGGCGGGAGGAGCACAGCGCATGAATCATATATGGGACACGTTAGCCGCCGACTGGCCGATGATACTGCACAAAACTGGAGAGCACATGTATTTGTCGCTCATTGCCGTTCTCATTGCCGGATTTATTGCGGTTCCCCTCGGGATTTTTCTGACCAGCCGCAAGCGGATGGCGAACACGATCATTACCGTCGTCTCCGCCATTCAGACTATTCCGAGTCTGGCGCTGTTCGGGTTCATGATTCCACTGGTAGGTATCGGCACTACCCCCGCCATTATCGCGTTGACCTTATATGCTGTGCTTCCGATGCTTCAGAACACCTACGTCGGCATCAATGGGGTTCATCCTTCTCTTCTTGAGGCAGGAACCGGAATGGGTATGACCAAATGGCAGATGATGAGAATGATTCAGCTTCCGATTGCGCGTAGTGTCATCATGGCCGGAGTTAGGCTGGTTGCTGTACAGACGATCAGTCTTGCAACGATTGCGACCTATATTGCCGCCGGAGGGCTGGGAGACATCATCACCAGAGGCATTGCCATGATCAACACAGTTACCATTATGGAGGGGGCCATTCCCGTCTCACTGCTGGTAATTTCTATTAACTTCATACTGCTGCTGCTAAATCGGGCGCTTACCCCGAAAGGCCTGCGGCATTTGAATAAATTTTAAGAACTTACCCAGGGAGAGTGGAATGAATCATGACAACTGTAAACCCGAAAAGATGGACGGTAACAAAAGGAAGCAAGCTGCTTATCACCCTAGGGTTAGTACTCACTACTGTGCTTACTGCAGCGGGTTGCTCCAATTCCAAGGCTTCGGAGGGCAAGGATACGATTATCCTGGCCACGAAAGGATTTGCTGAGTCGGATATTTTGGCAAATGCCTTCAAACTTCTGATCGAGAATGATACGAAGCTGAAGACAGAGGTCAAGACACTGGATAACACGTTACTCTGGAATGCCATTGGCTCAGGGGAAGTGGACGCGTATGTGGAGTACAGCGGGACGGCACTGATCAATATTTTAAAGCAGCAGCCGGAATTTGATCCTGAAAAAGCATTTAAGACCGTCGTAACTCAGCTCAAGGAAAAAAACAAGCTGATTGCGCTCGATCCGCTCGGTTTTAACAATACCTATGTCTTTTCCGTACGTAGGGAAACCGCTGAGAAGTACGGGTTAAAGAACACATCACAACTTGTCGAGAAATCAGGCGAACTGGTCTTTGGAGCAAGTGAAGAGTTCCTGAACCGTCCGGATGCTTGGCCATACGTAGAAAGTATTTATAAGCCAAAGTTCAAGGAAACGAAGTCCATTCAAAATAGTTCCTTGCAGTACCAGGCGATCAAGCAAAAGCTCATCGATGTGATGCTCGCTTATTCCACGGACAGCCAAATCTTGGCCAACGATCTCGTGGCCCTCCAAGACGACAAGCATGTGTTTGTGCCTTATGACGCTTTCCCGATTGTGCGTGAGCAGACGCTGGATAAGCATCCTGAGCTGAAAGCAACCCTTAACAAATTGGCAGGGAAATTGGATGAAAGTGCTATGCAGAAGTTGAATGCTGAGGTGGAGCAGGATCAGAAGCCGGCTATTGATGTGGCCCGTGAATGGCTGAAGTCACAGGGGCTAATCAAGTAAGCTTTTTCATAACCGATTGACGGCTTGACAAAGACATAATCCAACAATTAACCAATGAGAGGGGATATACGTTATGAGTAATAATACACGGCAGCTTGCGCTGGGGGCAATGTTGTTTTTTCCGGCGGGAGAGCATATTTCTAGCTGGAGACACCCAAGATCTGAGGCTGAGGGACTTCTGAATTTTGATTATTATAAAAGAATTGTGCAAACGGCGGAGCGTGGACGATTCGATCTGTTCTTCTACGCAGATGAGCTCTATGTCTGGGACCGTTTTGAGTCAGGGGTTAGCCATTCCAACAGTGTTCGGCCGGAGCCATTCACCCTGCTGTCCGCGCTTGCGGCAGTAACGAGCCATATCGGACTGGCTGCAACGATCTCCACGACCTATAACGACCCGTATCATATTGCGCGCAAGCTCGCAACGCTGGATCATTTCAGCGGCGGGCGAGCTGCATGGAATATTGTGACTTCCCAGACGGACGAGGAGGCTCGTAATTTCGGAAAGGAAAGTCATTTGCAGCATGAGCTGCGGTATGAACGGGCTAAGGAGTTTGTAGATGTCACTCAAGGACTCTGGGATAGCTGGGACGAGGATGCGCTTCTATTCGACAAGGAGAGCGGCTATTTCGCGGATAAAGATAAGCTTCATAATCTCGATCATGAGGGCAAGCACTTTAAAGTCAAAGGCCCGCTGAATGTTAGCCGTCCGCCGCAAGGCTATCCGGTTCTGATTCAGGCCGGAGCCTCTGAGGCGGGAAAAGAAGTGGCTGCTGCTACAGCTGAAGTCGTGTTCGCTCCTGGCGGCACGCTCGCTGAGGGTCAGGCATTGTACGCAGATATCAAGGGCAGATTGGCTAAATATGGCCGTTCGCCGGATGAACTCAAAATCTTGCCGGGTCTGATGCCTATTCTCGGAGACACCGAGGAAGAGGCTGCGGAGCGGCTGGCTGAAGTGGAGAACCTGACCCCTGATCGGCTGGCACTGGATTTGTTATCCCATTACATTGGGGTTGACGTATCGGGTTATCCGCTGGATGAGCCGCTGCCGTTTCTGCCGGAGGAAGAAGGATTCAATCAGAGTAAATCTAGACTGCAAAGCATTCGTGAGCTTCTAATCAATGAGAATTTAACACTCATCCAACTTGCGAAACGGGTCACCACCAAGCGAGTCTTCGCCGGAACACCAGAGCAAGTTGCCGATCACATTGAAGCTTGGTTCAACGGTGGTGCTGCCGACGGCTTCAATATCGCTTTCCCGCATTTGCCGGGATCACTGGATGATTTCGTGGAGAAGGTAGTACCGATTCTTCAGGAGAGAGGTCTGCTGCGCCGGGAATATGAAGGTAACACACTGCGTGAACATTTGGGTCTCAGCAAGCCGGAAAGCCGGTATGCCAAAGCGCCGGAAACCGTCATACCTCAATGACAGAATAGCAGACAGAAAGCGGGGATGACAGTGACAAGGATTACTGCGAAGAGAGGCGGAACACTGCGCTGCAAGGGCTGGAGGCAAGAAGCGCTCTTGCGTATGCTGGAGAATGTGCTGGAGAACGGTGAGAATCAGAAGGAGCTGATTGTGTACGCTTCGCTGGGAAAAGCGGCGCGGAACTGGCCTTCGTATCGGGCCATCGTGGAGACGCTGAAGCAATTGGAAGAGGATGAGACACTTGTCATCCAGTCCGGCAAGCCGATCGGTATCTTCAAGACACATGCACAGGCTCCACTGGTTGTCATGGCGAACTGCAATCTCGTGGGCCGCTGGGCGACCAGCGAGAACTTCTACGAGTTGCAGGACAAAGGGCTGATCATTTGGGGCGGGCTCACCGCCGCTGCCTGGCAGTACATTGGTTCACAGGGTGTTATCCAGGGAACCTATGAGATCTTTCAGAGTATTGCCCGGCTGCATTTCGGCGGCGTTCTGCGCGGACGCTTCATTCTGACCGCCGGGCTCGGCGGCATGGGCGGCGCGCAGCCGCTCGCTGGCAATATGGCGAATGCGGCAATCCTGTGTGTAGAGGTGGCGGAGGAGCGAATCGACAAGCGGATCGCGGCCGGTTACCTGCAGCGGAAGACAGACAGCCTCGATGAGGCATTGTTCTGGATTAAGGAGGCGGTAACCAATGGCACGAGTGTATCGGTCGGCCTGCTGGGCAATGCCGCCGATGTCTACCCCGAGCTGCTGCGCCGGGGCGTACAGCCTGATGTTGTGACGGACCAGACGTCCGCACATGACCTGCTGTACGGCTATATTCCAAGCGGCTATACACCGGCATCAGCTGCCGCGGCTCGCAAGGAGCGCCCGGCTGAGCTGCAAGCCGCGGCCGGAGCGTCCATCGCCAAGGAAGTCCGGGCGATGCTGGCGTTCAAGGAACGGGGGGCGGTTGTCTTCGACAACGGCAACAACATCCGTTCCCAAGCGGTGCAATACGGCGTTGACAACGCATTTGATATTGATATCTTTACAGAAGCTTTTCTGCGCCCGCTGTTTGCAAGAGCGATTGGGCCGTTCCGCTGGGTCGCGCTCAGCGGTGAAGCTGAGGATATTCGAATTATTGATGAATACATCCTGAAGGAATTCAGCGGCAATGAGATCGTCTCCAACTGGATCAAGCTTGCCAATACGTATGTTCCGTTCGAAGGCCTGCCAGCCCGTATCGGCTGGTTCGGCCATCAGGATCGCAGCAAGCTGGCACTGGCGGTTAACCAGTTGGTTCGTGAAGGTAAGCTTGCTGGTCCAATTGCATTCTCCCGTGATCATTTGGATGCCGGAGCCATGACGCATCCCAACATTATGACGGAGCGAATGAAGGATGGTAGTGATGCCATCTCCGATTGGCCGCTGTTGAACGCGATGCTGAACTGTTCGTCTATGGCTGATCTGGTGGCGATCCATTCCGGTGGCGGCGGGTATTCGGGCTACATGACCAGCGCAGGCGTCACCATTGTGGCTGATGGATCGGAGGCAAGTGATTTGCGCCTCCGTACCGCACTTGACAACGATACAGGCCTCGGAGTCCTTCGGTATGCGGATGCCGGATATGACGAGTCACTGGAAGAAGTCCAAGACAAAGGCATCGCACGGATAGATACGACGCGCTATGAGGTCATTCCAGCGGAATAACGCAGTGCGTAACCTAAAGTCCCAGCTCAGAAAATGCATAATTGACACAAGGGGGAAATACACATGCGTGAACTGACAAGAGATGATGTGGAAGCAGCGGTTAAAGGGGGCTCCGTATTCGCCAGCGGTGGCGGCGGGTGGGTCGATCACGGATTGGAGATCGGCCATGCCGCTCTTGGTCTCGGGCGGCCCAAGCTGTTGTCCGTAGATGAACTGCCAGATAATGCAATCATTCTGACCTGTACAGCCATAGGTGCTCCGGCGGGTCGGGATTGGCAAATGCTCGGCAAAGATTACATCAAAGCAGTACAACTTGTGATTGACCAATATGACGGCAAGATAGCCGGATTTATGACACCGCAGAATGGCATGTCCAGTACGATTAACGGCTGGCTGCCTGCGGCTGCGTTTGGCCTGGCAGTCATTGATGCCACTGGGGATATCCGCGCGCATCCTACAGGCAAAATGGGTTCGCTTGGTCTTGCATCCTCCATTGAATACGAGACTATACAGGCTGTAGCTGGAGGCAATCCGGAGAACGGCAGCTATATCGAGCTGGTGGTCAAAGGAACACCCGCTCGAACTTCCAATATTTTGCGGACGGCTTCGGACATGGCAGGCGGTTTCATTGCTGCCGCCAGACATCCACTGCCAGCCAAGTATATCAAGGAGCATGCCGCAATCGGGGGCATTTCTATTGCTCTGGATCTCGGCAGAGTGATCCTGAAGGCTGAGCCGGATGGACCGGAGGCTGTGCTGAAGGCGATCGTTCGCAAGACGAAGGGCAAAATCCTCGGCAGAGGCACAGTGAGTGCTAAGAAAGTGCGTTATTCTGGAGCTTTTGACATCGGTACCATTGAAGTAGAAATCCCCAAGAAAACGCTGATTCTTCATGTCATGAATGAATATATGGCTGTGGATGATCAGAAGGGCAAGCGTTTGACAAGCTTTCCGGATGTTATTACTACGTTCGATCTGGAGACGGGATTGCCGGTCAGCGTAGGTGATATAAGAGAGGGGATGGAGATTGCAGTATTTTCCATCGATAAATCCAAGCTCCCGCTCAGTTCCAGCGTCAAAGACCCTAGCGTATATCCTGAAGTCGAAGAAGCACTCGGTATTGATCTGCAAAGCTATGCTTTCGACAAGGAAAAGAAAGAAAGTAAAGAGAAGAAAGAAGGTAAAGAGAGTAAAGAGAAGAAGGAGAGTAAGGAGATAGAGGTTCATGCCTAAGGACACAGCAGTCTTTGGAACAGTAGATACAGGAGATCATGCAGTTTCCAATCATTCAGTTAATGGGATTAATCACTTGATATTAGATGGCTACAGCTTGAGCATTGGCGATGTTGACCGTGTAGCACGGGAACGCATACCTGTAGTTATTGACGCTGAGGCCCAGGAGCGGTTGGAAGCGGCTCGTAAGGTGATTTTTGAACTCGCCGCCGAAGGTGTGCCAGTCTATGGATTGAATCGGGGAGTGGGCTGGAACAAGGACAAGGTAATCGACTCTGATTATTTTGCAGCCTATAATCGCAACTTGCTGCTATCGCACAGTGCGGGTGTAAAGCCGGACGCACCGGAGGAAGTGGTCCGGGCAGTCATGCTGGCCCGTCTCAACAGCCTGCTGGCGGGTGCGACGGGCGTCCAGCCGGAAATTGCCGAGCGTTATGCAGAATTTCTGAATCTCGGTATCCATCCGGTTCTGCCGCTACGCGGGTCTGTGGGCGCAGCGGATATCACCACTATTTCGCATATTGGTCTGGCTATGATCGGCGAAGGAGAAGTCGATGTTGCCGGTCGCCGATTGCCTGCTCTTGAAGCACTGGCGGCAGCGGGTCTGGCGCCACTAAGTCTCGGTCCAAAGGACGGGCTGGCCATCGTAAGCTCCAATGCACTCTCCGCAGGCCATGGGGCTTTGGCTCTGGTCGAAATTCGTAATCTGCTAGAGGCTGCAGATTACGTCTACGCGTTGTCCCTGGAAGCCATTCGCGGGAATATCAGCCCGCTGGATGAATCGGTGCATCGCAAGCGACCGTTCCCGGGCCAATTGGGAAGTCTGTCTCGGGTTCGGGATGCCCTTAAGAACAGCGATCTGTGGAGCGGATTCAATCCGGAATCGCTGCAAGATCCGCTGAGCTTCCGGGATGCCTGCCAGATTCACGGGGCCGCTCGGGACGCTCTGGATTACACGCGTCAGCAATTGGAGCTTCATCTCAACAGCTCTGACGATAATCCTTGTGTTCTAACGGAAGAACGGCGAATTTTGTCTTGTGCCAACTTTGATCCTGTGACATGGACGTTGGGGTTTGAGATGCTTGGCAGTGCTCTGCATCATGTCTCCAAAAGCTCCTGCTACCGGATGATCAAGCTCGGTGATCCTGGCTTTACCGGCCTAAGCCGGTTCCTGACTGCTGATCCAAGCCGTTCGGTCGGCTTCTGCACAGTGCAGAAAACAGCTACTTCACTAGATGCGGAGATCCGTCATCTCAGCAATCCGGTCTCTGCCGATTATATGTCGCTGGCGGGAGATATTGAAGATCATGCAGCTAACTCGCCTTATGTCGTCTCTAAGCTCCGAGAGATTGCTGACCGCTTAACTTACATCCTGGCGATCGAAGCTATTCATGCTGCCCAGGCCATTGATCTTCGTGGCGACTTGCGCTTGGGTGAGGGTACCGGGGCGGGCTATGAGCTGCTGCGTTCCGAAATTCCTTTCCTGTCGGAGGACCGCAATCAGACTGTTGATATTGAACGGGCTTACCGCCTGTTCAAGAACGGCAGATGGCTCAATGCAGTGAGAAGTAAATCTGGTAATCAATGCTGAATAGAACAACATAACTTTTTAGGGAAAAAGAATTGTAGGATTAACTGCCGGGCTGCCCTTTGCAGGGAAGTTCCGGTTTTTTGTGTTTATTCTAGCAAATTTCTTAAGAATTCCTCGAATATTCTGATCGTATCTTTTTTAGTTGCCTTTCACTAAGATCACACCTTAGCTCTCCATGTCTGTGATATAATCTCAATTAGTAAATTTAATGGGAGTAGGCGGACTCATGGGGAAATGGGTTTTGAAACATAGTGACGGTGAGAGTTACGACTCAGAGATATTAGATTTGGAGTTAGATGAGGCACGATCTCTTAAGCGTCTGGGCTGGGAAAGAAAAATCACTTGGAGTAAGTATCTTCAAAAGGGAAGTTTGTCAAAACCGTATAAACTCCTCGTATTAGGAGATGCTAATAAAACTATACAGGGAGCAATCGCCTATAAATATGATGAGGGGTTTGTTTATGTCGAACTTCTTGAAAGCGCTCCTACCAATCGTCACAACAATCCTTCAAGAACGTTTACTAACGTATCGAGTATATTATTAGGTGAAGCTTGCCGGAAAAGCTTCGAAGCTGGATTTGATGGTTTTATTTGTTTTAAGCCTAAAAGTAATTTGGATAAATATTACATAACTGAATTTAATGCTGCTTATACAGGGATGGGCCAAATGGCCATAGGTACCCTTGAAGCACGTCGACTGATTGAGTTATACTATGTATAAGGACGGTGATCTACATGGTAGTAAGACTTAGACATAATATAAATGATAAGTTGAGAGTAGTATCTGTATCACGACAGACACGTCCATCTAGTCAGGCAAAATTATATTACCTTAGACGCCGACGGGCTAGTGCATCCAGATATTTAGGTCCAAATTCAGGTGTGATGATTATTCCTGAAACGGATGTTTCCATGGATGTAGTTAGAGCAGGCATGCGCGATTTTATCCAAAACTACAACAATCAAATGATGATGAAGTAAATATATAGGGGATGCGGTAAACGCATTCCTTTTTGTTTGGAACAAGAGTGACTCATACATTTATATCTACATAACCATATCAAATAGGAGGAAAATGATGCCAAGAGATATTGTTCACGTCCCTTACGGCTACGAGCCGCCAGTGGAGCAGCGTAAAGGTACGCTGATTTTCTACGATTCATTTGAGCTTATTAAAGACCAGGAGCTTGCGGTTGCGGCGAAGACTGCTGTTGACCGCCAATTCACGAAGCTGGTGCTTTATCCGCTGCATGAAGAGACCGTGCGCCGTTTGTCCAAAGAGCCAGTCCAATCTTTTTACAAGCGTGAGGATCGGCTGCATGAATGGAAAAGAGAACAGGGATTATCCTTCATAACGGTTGAAGGCTGGGAAGGAAAGAGGAAGAAGTATACGCCACTGGATTCTGCACTTCGTCATCTGACGGAGAGATATAAGGCTCCGTATTTTCTATACCTGACACCAGAGATGGCGAACCAGTTCGCCTCATTCTCCTCTTTTGAAGAGTGGATTGTGAAGATTCGCCTGCTATTGTCGGAAGCGCCGACATTTCTCCATTCGCGTCTGGAAAAGTATCGCCATCGCTGGGATATAGCCGACGAATGATCCTGTTGATATATTAAATAAACCCCGCTCAGAAATATGGAATCGTGTCCATAACTCCGGCCG
This sequence comes from Paenibacillus sp. MAHUQ-45, assembly GCF_058133325.1. Taxonomy (NCBI): domain Bacteria; kingdom Bacillati; phylum Bacillota; class Bacilli; order Caryophanales; family Paenibacillaceae; genus Paenibacillus; species Paenibacillus sp. MAHUQ-45. Next base: position 7,779 of record NZ_JBYUPV010000013.1, on the reverse strand, counting down.
GGGTTCTTGTTCTGTCTTAATGTGTGCTGCTTTGCTTGCGACGGTAGGTATACATTCTCCATTGATAGTGGATGAAGCAGCCGATGCAGAAGCCGAGAATGGCTACAGTTGCGGCAACAGCAACCAGTGCAGTGAATATGTAGGCGGCAACGGTCCAGCCCACAAGGAAGCTGAGCAATCCGGCAGTAAGGCAGCCCACAGCGATACTTTGGTTGAACTGTTGCTGATCCCAATCTTCCAGGACATAAGCGGAACGTTCTTTTCTAAGAAAAGGGGCAGCCAGTTTGATAACAGGGTTATATCCGAAGATCAGGCCGGATAATCCGGCTGCGAGCGGTAGTGCAAGAATCCAGTATTGCCCGGTGAACCAGGTTAGAAGGACAGAAAGAACAATAAAGCTCTGGTTGGTTTTCACAAGTGGTCGCGGAATACCTTTGGTACCATTGCTCACGTTAATCACACCTATCATATTGGAATAATTATAGTATAACGGTGGCTCTGACGTTTGGGAAGACATCTTCTTTTTTTTATAAATGTATTTTTTATGTAAATGATGTGTAATCGAAACAAAGAAGGGGATGGAGGAAGATATGGTTAAATCGTTCTTGGTGTAAAATGTCTTAACATTAAGAAAATAAAAATTGACACATCTCCTGAGCTGTGGTTTTATTATGTAGACCAATTGTTATAATGCAAAGGAAGTGTCGGGTTGTCTAATAAGCCGAATGCACGTGAAGCCATACTGGATACTGCTTCGCGGCTATTTTTCACGCAAGGCTATCATGCAACGGGTCTGAGCCAGATTATTAAGGACAGTGAATCGCCGAAGGGGTCGCTCTATTATTATTTTCCCCATGGCAAGGAGGAATTGGCCTTAAATTGCATCAACCGCACCAGTGAGATTGTAGCCTGCAAGCTTAGACATTATATGGTGACAGGGGAAACTGCCGCGAGGGGGATACAGGATTTTATTCTGGGAATGGCCAAGGATGCTGTGGATACTTCGTTCGAAGGCTTAGTTCCGTTCAGCTTCTGGTTGGCGGTGGAAACGTCCTGTATAAGCGAGGAGCTGCGAGCCGCGTGTCAATCTGTATTTAAAGACTGGCAGGAGGTGATTATGGAACGTCTGCTGACAGAAGGTACCGAAGAAGAAATGGCGACGACTCAGGCGTCCGCAGTGGTGTCCTTGCTAGAGGGATCACTGCTTCAGGCGCTGACTTACCGGGATGAGCAACCGCTGCTTGCAGCGGCCAAGATTGTTCCGGCTTTGCTTGGCATAACAGAGAGAGAATAATACAGATTTTCAGGAGGATTAGAGAGTGGAGACAACTTTACACAAGCAACAACAGTCAGAAGAAAAAAAAATCAGGACAATGCCGATTCTGATTTCCTTATTGCTCAGCGGTTTTATCGGGATGTTCAGTGAGACGGCACTCAATGTCGCGTTAAGCGATCTGATGAATGTACTACAAATTACACCGTCAACTGCACAATGGCTGACAACGGCCTACTTGCTTACACTAGGTATTCTCGTACCGATTTCCGGTATGCTTCTGCAATGGTTCACAACGAGACAGTTGTTCGCGGCTGCAGTGATTTTTTCGATTATAGGAACCTTCCTGGCGGCGATCTCGCCGAACTTTGAGTTTCTGTTGACGGCGAGAGTGGTACAGGCGATGGGAACGTCGCTGCTGCTGCCGCTAATGTTCAATACGATCCTTGTCATCATTCCGGCTGAAAAAAGAGGCGCTGCAATGGGGATGATCGGTCTGGTTATCATGGTGGCCCCAGCGATTGGGCCTACCATTGCGGGACTGTTGATCGAAAGCCTCAGCTGGCACTGGATTTTCTGGTTGTCGCTGCCGTTCCTGGTCATTGCTCTGCTGTTCGGTATGGTGTACATGCAGAACGTAACCGAAGTTACCAAGCCGAAAATCGACGTATTGTCCATCATCCTGTCGTCTCTAGGATTTGGCGGAATCGTCTTCGGGTTCAGTAGTGCTGGTGAGGCCGAGGGCTGGGGCAGCCCGAAAGTAATCTTGTCTATCATCGTAGGTGTGGTTGCCTTGCTGCTCTTCGTTATTCGTCAAAACACAATGAAGAAGCCGATGATCAACCTGCGTGCTTTCAAATATCCGATGTTCGTTGTCGGTGTGGCGATGGTCTTCATCTGTATGATGGTTATCCTGTCGTCCATGTTGATTCTGCCGATGTATTTGCAACAAGGTCAAGGCTATACAGCCTTCAAAGCAGGTTTGCTGCTGCTGCCAGGCGGTCTGATCAATGGTCTGATGTCGCCAATTATGGGTCGTCTCTTCGATAAGTACGGTCCTAAATGGCTGGTTATTCCAGGTCTTGTGATTGTCGCAGTTACACTGTGGTTCTTCTCCAGCATCAATGCGGCTTCGACCGTTGCTTTCATTATTGTCCTGCACAGCGCCTTGATGATCGGGGTATCGATGATCTTCATGCCGGCACAGACAAATGGTATCAACCAGTTGCCGATGGAGCTGTATCCTGACGGTACAGCTATCATGAACACTCTGCAACAGGTAGCGGGTGCCATTGGTACGGCGCTTGCGGTCAGCATCATGACAGCAGGCTCGAAGAACTACCTGAAGGGTGTCGACAATCCTGCCGATCCGGCCAATCTGCTTCCTGCATTCACGCAGGGTGTACAGAATGCATTTGTATTCGGTCTGATCATGTCTGTAGTTGGATTGGTACTGGCATTCTTCATTAGACGTGTTATTGTTCAGCATAAAGCGCAAGCTCCAATGCACTAATATTCATTAAAAATAAAACACACTCGCTGCGGCGGGTGTGTTTTTTCTAATTATAAGAATGTATATGTTCAACGCTATAAATCATCCTTATATTTCTAGCTGAAACGGATACCGTCCCTTAAAGGACGGCAAAGCCGTTTCTACTTGTGTCTTTACGTTTTACATATATTGGTGTATTATATACATAGTAAATCTATGTATAGTGATTCTAGGTATTATTTTAGCCAACCAGTTATGGAAAGGAGTGTTAGCATATGAAAGTCAGCAAAGAAATGCTGAAGGGAAGTACGGCGACGTTGATCCTGACCCTGCTGCTAGACAAGCCTCTGTACGGATATGAAATGATCAAAGAGCTGGAGAGCCGATCCCAAGGTGTATTTTCGCTTAAGGAAGGCACGCTGTATCCCATTCTGCACACGATGGAGAGTGAACGTTGGGTGGAAGCTTACTGGATGGAAGTAGATGGACGGAAGCGCAAGTATTATCGGATACTGGATGAGGGAAGAGCGAAGCTTAAGGAGAAGAGAGCGGAGTGGCTGTTGTTCCGACGGGCTGTAGACACCGTGCTGGGGGAGGGAGGGGCATGATGAGCGAAGAGAGTCAACGTAAGCTTTTTCTGGATCAGGTGTGCCGGGAGGTACGGGCCAAAGACATGCATGACGATATCCGGGAGGAGCTAGCCGGGCATCTGGAAGAGTTAATTCAGGATCGACAAGCACATGGCTATTCCTTGGCGGAGTCAGAGGCTTGGGCAGTTGCCCAGATGGGCGATGCGCAGTCGCTGGGCAAGACGCTGAACCGTGTACATAAACCGCGAATGAATTGGGGACTGCTGGGAGTTGTGTTGTTGTTTGCGGTAGTCAGCTTGATTGCAATGTTATCCGCTGATGCCAGTGCGGACAGTGCGATGCAGGGGAGAAGCCTGTTCCATCATCAGTCGGTCTATGTTGTAATTGGTCTTGTGGTCATGACCGGATTGTATTTTGTTGATTTCCGCAAACTGCAAAAGCTTTCTTGGCCATTGTACCTAATATTATTAAACGCCATGATCATATCCTCTATAACAGGAGGCTCCACAATCAATGGTAGGCTGCAATTCATAAGTATCGGGATTTTTAATTTAACTTCATGGATTCCATATCTATTGGGGATTGCGTTAGCCGGAATATTGACTGGGGAGCGAAAACCCAAGGGCGGGTCAAACTTAACTCAACATTGGGTGGAGTTTGTAGCAGTAATGCTTCCGATTCCTTTATTGGCTGCTGCCCATTCCTTTGCTGAACTAATCATCTATTCATTGCTTGCCTTGATTATTTATGTCTGGTGTACTGGAAAATGGCGCTGGGCACTGGGAGCTGGAGGATCGTTACTGGTGCTCGGCAGTATGAAAATCTGGAGGTCCGATTATCTTCAAGACCGACTCATAGGTGCATTTCAGCCTCAAGCTTATGCAGAGGGGAATGGGTATCTATATTTACAGGTTCAGAATGCAGTTTCATCTGCCGGATGGTGGGGACAAGGGTTTGGAAGTACTATGGAAAATACTCGGTTCATTCACTCGGACATGCTCCCCGTTTACCTCATCAATTGCTTTGGGTGGGCAGGCGGTCTGCTGCTACTAGGGATGGTGTTATGGTTTACAGCCAGGCTGCTCAAGACTCTACATCTGATTCTAGAGCCTTTTGGCAGAGCACTGGTTCTGACACTCGGCATTATGCTCGTTATACGGCTACTCTATGGGGTGTCTATTGTGAGTGGAAAGATGGTACTGAGCAGCATTGCTTTTCCGTTTCTTAGTTATGGAAGTCATGTCATTATCGAATTCGCTGCGGTCGGGCTGTTACTCGGTATCTACCGGAGAAAAGACATGATTCCTAAGGCTCCAATCCGTCCAATAAAATAAGTGTAACCTTCTATATCTGGAAAACGTCTACATTAATATGAGTTGGAATTTATCATGAGGGGGCACTTATGAATCCACATCATCAGGTAGGGCGCGTATGGAGCAGGAGCATTCTGTTGGGAGTCTCTGTCCTGCTTGGGACAGGAACCGGAGCGGCTGTATTTCAGCCTCAAGCGGCCCATGCTGCGGCTGCACAGCAGACGGACACTGTGTATAAGCAATTCGAAAAATATGTGAAGAACCCAGACAGCTTGGCCCAAGCACGCAATTATCTAATTAATCACATTAAAGATGTTGATGTCTGGTATGCTACAGTAATGACACTTCATCTGGAAAATGCCCAAGTGGCGCAGCTCCCGATCTTCTCAGAGAAAATGTATGGAGAGAAGGTGCAGATGGCGATTAGAACTGCTGCCCGCCCCAAGGAGCTGACTTACTCTGGCCTCCTGAGCAAAATTACTGATCCCAGTGTTCGAGCTGTACTGATTGAAGCTCGTGATAAAGGCTACAAACTGGATAGCAGTGAAGGCATGTACTATCCGGTTATGCACTATGAAGGATTCAAGATCTTTAAGCCTTTTATTCAAAAGGATATTGCCGAGTATATTGATCTTATGGCGGCCGAATCCAATCAGCCGATGACCCGTGATGGCGGGATCGTTATTGGCTGGGATCAGGTTATCTTACGGGCGCTTTCCAAAGAAGCTTTTGTTAAGAAATACCCGGCTTCGAACCGAAAGGAAGCTGTAAAGCTGAACCTGTCGCTGTCTCGTGTATTCTTTGGTGCCAGCAATACTCCCGCCTATGATGGACCTGTAGGAGAAACTCCTAAGCTGAATCCAAAGCTTCGTGCTGCGTATGAGGCCGTGTTGATCAATGGTCCGGGTAGTAGCGAGCTGTTGCAGACGATTGAGAAGCTATTGGTACTACTGGATAGTGCGAATGAAGAATTGACACCAGAGGTGCAACAGTTCCTCGATAAACACGTGAAATAATGAATTCCGCCCCTTAACGGAAGTTAGGGGGTTATTTTATTGTATTTTTCTAGTAAAATGATCGACAGAGTAGGTAAACGTAATGATAGGGAAGAGGAGATTGTAACCATGAAGCAGCAGACAAAGGCGCTGAGAAGATTGTCATGTATAGGCGCAGCTCTCATGCTATTAACGACATCTTTGGGTTTGGGAGGGTATGCTTCAGCCGCGTATGCTGAGGTAAGTTCCGGGAGTATACACAACTCCGAGAGTGCCGACCAATCCAAGCCGTTGTCTACGCCGGAGAAGCAATATAAACTACCCCAGGGTTTTGTTTACCTGGACGAGATCATTCCTTCGGCGCAATATGAGATCCGCTACTACAGCAGCAACAACTTTGTCGGACAACGTATCGATGGCTATAAAGCGCCGCTAGCGATTATGGCACAACCCGCAGCTAATGCGCTTAAGGCAGTCAGCGAGAACCTGGCTCGCCAAGGCTATATTCTGAGAATCTATGACACCTACCGACCGCAAAAGGCGGTTAATCATTTTATCCGATGGTCGAAGGACGCCAGAGACATAAAGATGAAACAGCAGTATTACCCCGCACTCGATAAAAAGAATCTGTTCAAACTCGGCTTTATCTCCAGTAAATCCGGTCATTCACGAGGTAGTACGGTGGATCTGACATTGGCTTATCTAAAAAACGGTGCGGTGGTGGACATGGGTAGCCCTTATGATTTTTTCGGTCCCATTTCATATTACGATACGAAGCTGATCAGCAAGACACAAATGGTCAACCGCAAAATCCTTAAGGATGCCATGGTGAAGGAGGGTTTCCAGCCCTACAGCAAAGAATGGTGGCATTTTACTTTAAAGAAGGAACCTTACCCCGGGAAATATTTTGATTTTGACGTGGAATAGCAAGCATTATTGAAAAAGAACAGGAGAATGAGCATGAGCTTACCCGTAGTTAACAAGGAACTGGCCAAGCGGCTACAGCAAGCAGAAATCGGCTTTTTCACCTCAAGAATAACTTCGATCGGCGAACGATCTGGCAACCCCATGGGTGTGGAGATTCGGCATTTCGGGGCAGCAACAGCTTATTACATACAGGAGATGCCATGGGCGCTTTTTAACTCAGTCAAAGGGATCACGGACGCTGAGAAAGATGAGCTTGGAGCGATTGCAGATTTCTACCGGGCCAGGGAGCGGAATTTTCAGATCGAAATTGATCCTCCGGAGAGCAGCCCGGCGTTGCTGGGAACATTAGCGTCACTCGGGCTGTACCAGCACAGTTTTCAATCCGTGTTATATGGACTGCCGCTTGCGCAGCCAGCCCAGCTTCCCGTGAATATCACTGTTGCTGAGGTGGTGGATGAGGACCTCTTTGACACATATGCTGAGGTACATTGTCTATCTTCCGGCATGTCCTTGGAGGCTAAAGGGCATTTCATTAGCAATAATATCGGGCTGCTCCATCGTTCTGGCTGGAAGCTATTCCTTGGCTACTGGGAAGGCCAGGCTGCGGCTGTAGCGGCAATGCATATTCATGAAGGTGTTGCTTCCTGTGCACTCGCTGCGACACTGCCAGCGTTCCGGGGGCGTGGGCTACAGAGCGCTTTGCTGCAAAGACGCTTGCATGAAGCCTACAGGGCAGGCTGTGAACTGGTAGCTGGACAAGCTGCATATGGCAGTGTCAGCCAGAATAATATGGAGCGTGCGGGACTACGGATTGCCTGGACCCGAGCGTTATGGGGGCCGTTACCCTGAGATTGTGCTGTGCTCAGAATCGTTAACACATATAAAAGCTTTTTTTCATGGGATCACCATGCAAAAGTCAGAAGAAGAAGTCTCGAAGTGTAATTAACGACATTATCGTATCTTAAATCCTCTTCCGCTAAGGGTTAATGGAAATTAAGTGCAAAAATGGACCTCTGTCAAGAAAGTGGACAGTCACGCAACGGATTTTTTAGTAAATTGCTGTGCAAAGCGAGCGGGAGAGAGATACCCTAGCGCACCGTGCATTCGTTTGCGGTTGTAGTAAAATTCAATGTACTGAAAAATGGCATTGTAAGCCTCTTCCTTGTTTTTGAAACGAGGATTACAGTAA
>NZ_JBYUPV010000012.1:0-218547 GCF_058133325.1 Paenibacillus sp. MAHUQ-45 | reverse complement strand
CGTTTCCGGTAGTTATCCCAGTCTGTGGGGCAGGTTGCCTACGTGTTACTCACCCGTCCGCCGCTAAGTTGATTTGAAAGCAAGCTTTCAAATCAACCCCGCTCGACTTGCATGTATTAGGCACGCCGCCAGCGTTCGTCCTGAGCCAGGATCAAACTCTCCAAATAGGTTTTTTCGAGCGTTCACTTCCTCGAAATTACTCCAAGAAAATAACCATCCGAAAACTTATCGAAAAGAGCGATTGCTCATTTTGAAACATCTGACGAGAATTAAATTCTCATTTGTGAACTCACTTGCGTGAATTCGATACTCACTCGTTGTTCAGTTTTCAAAGATCAAGCTGTTCTCGTTGTCCACTCAATGTCTCAGCAGCAACTCTTATACTATATCATGTCCGGCGTTTTAATGTCAAGCTCTTTTTTTAATTTCTTTTTTCGAGCTCGGCATCGTTATTTCTTGGCCGGAATTAGAATATACCATGGATAAAAGACCATTGCAAGTGTTTTTTATTATTTTATTTAATATTACCCGCGCCATGACCATTTATCCCTGTATACAAGGTTTTGCATGTCCTGCCAACAGCACTGCATTTCAGTGATTCGTAAGAAGACACACTTATGTTCCTTCTATAAAGAATGTCCATCATTAAACTCAGTAGCTCTTGGGAGGTGATCTCCCCTACTATGCCCCATTACCCTTTTGATTAATACTTCAATCACTGTAGCTTTCAAATTCAAACATTCTTTAATTTGAAAAAGCCAGTCTCCATCCACGATGGAAACTGGCTTTAAAGGTAACATTCCGTACTTCGTTATTACTGTGCGTCCCCAATTTGAATTCCATAGGTCGCAATCCCGAAAGGACCGACCTTCAATGAATACGGACGATCTCCAGGATCTGCACATGGCGCCGTGCGCTCTTCCAGAATAGTCGTCTCATACAGATGCTCATGCGGAGCAATGACGTCCAGAGCCAGCTCTAAAGGCTGCTCAGCCATGTTGTACCAGCGAACCAGCAGGTCGCCAGTCTTTTCGTTCATTTTTACAGAGGAAAATGCGGCTGCTGTACCCTTCCATTGGAAAGGTGCATAGCCCGAGGCAAGCTTACCCTCATGAACCCCTGTCTGGAAGACAGTCCAAGGCACCTGGAATTGATAAGCCTCAGTATATGCTCCGGACGCAATGCGATCCCCGCTATGCGGAATTAGCTGCAGCTGTACCGTATGCTCGCCCAAGCACTGGGCTTCCGGTGTCGGGAACCAGCCCCAGTCTCCAAGTTCGCCCACGCTGCGCAGCAGGGTAACAGCCACTGTATTGCGGCCATCCCGCAAGATCTCGTACTCATTCAGCCCTAGATTAGCAACCGTAAGTCCGGCTTGGTCACTGCTGACATCAACAAAGTTCTGCTGATGCTGGGTATTACTCGGGTTCAGCCATTCGCTCGCCGGAACGTTATCCCGCGTAGCAATTTCGAACATAGAGTCAGCATGGTGCACATCAGTTACCAGATCGGTCGGGAACAGCATCCGTACCCGGTGATCCTTAGCGTTGTTATTAATAGTAGATTCGATAGACAGACCTCTGCCCTTACGTTCCAGTGACAGTACGGTACGAAGCTTCAACGTAACGGTCTCACGGCTGCGTTGTGCCTTACGTTCCGGGTAATAGACTAGGGCCCGCTGCTCTGCGTCCAGCAATTCATCAGCTGAGGCTGGAATCTCCCAGTCATGAAGTATTTCAATCGCAGCCCGGAAAGAAGTATCTTCAAGCACACGAATTTCGGCTTTCAAGCCTTTGGTGGTCAGCGGAACCTCGCCGTCCGGTTGTCTGTACATGTATTCATTACCAATATCGCCGGTATTCTCATACACGCCAAGATCATTATATGAAGTATTGCTGTTCTTATCGTGCAAGGTAAAGGAGCCATCATCGGCAATCTCCACTTTAATTCCATCGTTCTCAAGCACTCGCGCTGCATCCAATAAGGATACAAAGGCAGGAGCCGGCTCGGCCGACTTCACCCAAGCATAGGTACGAAGACCAAGCGCAGGTACATCAGACGCTTCAAACGTAAGTTTGATTTTACGGCACGAATAAGGCTGACGGAATTGATTGTCTGGCAGATCATAGCCGAAGCTCAGCCCGAGGTCTTCGATAGTGTAGGATACAGCGATGCCGTTCTCATCCACCAATTGATGTCCATCGAGGGAAACCTCTCGCATGCGGCGAGCGGTCTCTTCCAAAGAGAAGCCTTCACGCAGGTACAACCGCGCTGCATCCAATTCCACGCTGACCGTACCAGTACGGTTCCAGCCTGTTGTATTCATAACGACAAATGGCACAGCATCATTGCCGAATTTACTATAGCCAGAAGTATCAACGGCTTCAGCAATAAACCGGCCGCTATCCTCTACAATGCTTTCGGCCACATGACGGCTTTTATCAAACCGGGTAACCATTTCTCTGTGCACTTCATCCACGCTACAGCCGCAAATGCTGTCATGTGGATGGTTCTGCATCAGCGTCTTCCAAGCATAAGTGAACAGATGATGTGGATAAGATTGTCCTGCAAGCTTAGCGATAGAGGCCAAAGGCTCTGCCACTTTTTCCAGAATAGTCTGTCCCTTCTGATTCATCTGCTTCAGATAGACACGGGCTGAGGCCGTATTAACCAGGGTGCCCCATCCGTCGGTACGCTGGCTACGCAGCTCGCCTTTGACAGAAGAAAGCTCATCTTTCAGACTGTCTTTCAGAGCATCCAGATAATCCGGGAAGTTGGAATGAACGAACTCTGTATCCGGGTATAAAGCCTTTGCCGTCTCAATAGCTTCCGGAAGATCAGTCTGCAGCGGCTGGTGGTCGCATCCGTTCATGAACATCAGCTCGCTAGTCGAAGCATATTTCTCAGCATCTGCAAGCTTACGGTCCCAGAATTCTTTGGCGGCCCCTTCTTCTACTGGAACCTCGTTGCCGTTGGAATACCAATTAGCGAACAGGATACCGAGAATTTTAGAACCATCTGGACCCTCCCAGATCAGCTCGGAATAGGAGGATTCATAATCGCCGTCGGAGACGGTGTTATTGAAGCCAGTTGGCTTCACGCCGCGTCCGAAGAACGCGTTGGAGATTCCAGATTGCAGCATCAGCTGCGGAATTTGTCCGGTCAGACCAAAGGTATCAGGGAAATAACCGATTTTGGACGGCGTTCCGAATTTCTCAGCATCCTGGTGTCCGATCTGCATGTTGCGCACATTAGCTTCGCTGCTCGTCAGGAACGCATCTTGCAGAATGTACCAAGGTCCAATCAGAATTCGTCCTTCACGGATATACTGCTCCAGTTTCTCTTTGTTCTCCGGGCGAACCTGGAGATAATCCTCCAGAATGATCGTCTGTCCATCCAGGTAAAAGCTCTTAAAGGCCGATCCCTCATCAAGCTTCTTCAGGAGTGCATCCACCAGTTGAATCAGACGGACATGATGCTTCTCGTAAGGCAAATACCACTCCCGGTCCCAATGCGTGTGGGATACGATATGCGCTGTTCTTTTTTTAGCCATAAATCCATCTCTCCTCTCTAGTTCAGCCTTTGTGGCTTGTTATCGTTACTTCATCAGGTCTATATACGGACAGTAGGTGTCCTTCTGCATCGGTCGTGAACAGCACCGAACGCTCTTTTTCCAAAACAAAGCTGTACACGGTACCTGTTCCGACATCCTTCACTTTGACCTCGGTATCCCAGGCATACTCCGAAACAAAGACAAAGAGTGCTCCTTCGCTAAAGTCGAGCTTCCGCCCGTAGACACCCGGCAGATCACCTGAGGCCTGCCATTCGAGTTCTGCGCGTACTCCGGAAACTGCCACCGCATAGCGATACAATGCCGCAATCGGTTCATCCCGTTCATTCAGCTCCAGCGGTAGCGGGCTCCAGATCAACCGCCCCTTGCCTACAGCTACTTCCACTACAGCATCACCTTGTACAGATTGAGAAGTGGCTTTCGGAACCTCCTGCACAGACACTTCTTTAATAAGCTCTGCAATCCGCCGCTGTCCGTAGGACACAGGGAAGGTCAACCCATTCAGGTTCAGCCGCTCTTCTCTACGTACATTGTGAAGCTCCCGGCGACCCAGCAAATGATCCAGACGATCCGTTGGCTGCCAGTACGCGTCAAGGCCAAGGCTGCCAGTTACCAGCAAGGTCGCTCCAGTGCGCTCTACGAATGACAACAGTTTCTTCATCGCCTCATTATCGAGATTGTGCGCGCTTGGCAGCATGATCAGCTTCGGCGGCTGGGCTTCCAGAACCTCCAGATCATATTCCGACACTCCACGGAAAGGCAGATGCAACTGATAGGACATGATCCGCGTCAATCGTGTAGTGGCATCGTAAGCCAGCTTCCGGTTGGAGAAATCATTGGAATACGGGAAAATAACAGCGATATCCTCCAGCTTGCGTCCGTCGAACACGCCTCCGGCTTCGCCGATAAAACGGCCGAAATCATAAGACACATCAGCTTCAGGCTTCTCTGTACCGTCCGCACGAACCGCGCCGATCTGCGATTCATTGGCATTGTCCATATAGAAGTTCGTGTTCCAGATCCATTGCACGGCACCAGCGCCACCGGTAGCAAAAGCATACGCATATTTGCGCTCCAGAATGGACTGCAGTTCTTCCTCGCTCCGTTTAGCCCGTCCGTCCGGTGTCTCCACGTACATAATGCCAGTCTCCTGAACCAAATTCGGCTTGTTTGCCGTTTTGGCGAAGATGCCGCTCCAGAGCAGGCTGTCGTTCAGCCACCAGGTGTGAACGGTCGTGTAATCCACAGCCTGTTCATAGAAGAAAGGCGATGGCCGCTGCGCACCAAGTGCTTCGTCCTGGCCTACGGTAACCATATGGTTTGGACACAACTCTTTAATCGTTCCGTACAGCTCCTGCGCCCAGACATTATGCATATCCATCGAGAACAGGCAGTAATCCAGCCAGCGCGTACCGCGTTTGCCTGAGTGAATATCCTGGATGCTGAAGTTAATATCACTTTGCTCTGGAGGACGGGCAGCCGCGAAGTCCGGCAGCTCCAGTGGTGTCATGTTCCAGTGCTCCTGCAAAGTGGAGATGTTCCCGTGACGCTTTTCCAGCCAAGCTGAGAAGGCCTTGATCTCATGGATATCTCTGGCCGAGCTAGGTCCGTCCGAGAAAATGCGCGGCGGGTCGAACATCGACGGTTCATTAATAAGATCCCAATCCACGTGAGTCGTAGAACGATGCCGGGAGACAATTGAGCGAATAAACCGCTTCTGAGCCTCCACACTGCGGGGATCAAGATACGGATTCGTACCCTCCCAGGTCTCTGGTGTGAAGGAGAAGAAGGTGAAGGTCACTTGCAGGTCATGCCGTTTCGCAGTCAGGAAAAAGGCGTCAATGGCCCGCAGTACTTCTTCTGAGGCATGCCCATCCACTTGCATTACATTACGGTAAGCCGTCCAAATCCCCGTCCGAATCCAGTTAATTCCCGCCTTCTTCATCTGTGCCATATCCCGATCCCATACGTCCGCATTCGGCAGGAACAAGAACTTCCGTGCTACGTCGGAGGTCATATAAGTCATGCCCACCACCGGCAACGGCTTTCCATTCTTCACAAAATAATCTCTGCCAGCTGAAACGGGCTCACCTTGTGACAGCAGGGCTTCATCATGGCCCCACAGGCCTTGGAGCAGCACGCGTACTTCTCCATCCTCTGACTCCGCCCGGCAGACCAGCCGGTGCAGCCCGGGTTGAAGCTCGACTGGAACTGGAATCCGCAGGATGTTCAGTTCCCGGGTGACTTTCACCTCGCACGTATGGCTGAATAGAGCGCCAGCTTCTTCACCCTCTTTGTTCAGGGTGAAGGATAGCTTCCACTCAGTAGCTTCCTTGGATGAGGACGCCTTGCGGCTCAGGTTCTGGCTTTGCAGACTCAGCACTGGACGTTCTCCCGGCTCATAGGAAGCATAATTCGACTTCAGCCACAGCTCGGTTACACCCTTGGCGGCAAAAGCAGTCCAGCCCGCCAAAGCTGTCGCACCACCGTTCTCCCAGAAGCTCTGCCCCAGCGGCTGGTTAATGAACAGCCAGCGTCCTCCCTTAAAGGGACCGCCGACATGCTCCCACAATACCGCCGGAGCCGAGATTTCACGCCCCTGTGCCGACACGCCCTTCAGCAGCGCATAAATCCGCGTATCCATCGGTCCACTAGAGCCCATTTGCTCTGGCAAATCACTGCTCTTCGTGACATGCGGTACTAGATTCCAAGTGTTCGCAACCGGCAGAAGCTGCTCCTGCCCAGCGAAGAGCGGGATATCCGGGTGCGAGGTATACTCGCTGACCCGTTCCTTACTGCTCACCCGCAGCGCTTCATGAATATGAAGCTGACGGTGGTAGGCCGTCTGCTCTGCTTCGATATGCCACTCCCCAGCTTCCCAGGTCACCGGATGTTTGAACGGTGCGCCTCCAGCGCTGATCAAACCCCCACCTCTTTGCAAAAAAGCTACAATAGAAGGCCAGGCTGCCTTAGGAAAGTATGGCGCATGCAGGTTAATGAAGACCCCGCCTGCCGGAGCAGTATCCAGCGCTTCCGCTAGCCCGTGGCCATTAACGGATGCCACGGAGACACCCAGCAAGCCTGTCTCAATTCCCTGCGCAGCTCCAGTTGCAAGTTCTCCCGGAAACAGCGGATCACAAAAAACAATCACTCCTGTCGCGCTCACAGAATCCCTTCTTTCATCGCCCGGTAGACGAGCTGCGAGAAGAGACTGTTCGACCAAGCGAACCAACTTCTCGTAAAGACAGACGGATCATCAGCATGGAACCCTTCATGCATATATCCTGTTCCAGCGTCAGTGCTTTCCAATAGCTTGATCATTTCCAGCTTCTCTTCAGCAGATTGTGCCGTAATGCCCTGCATGGACAAGGCCATATGCCAGACGTAATCCTTCGGTGTATGTGGGCTGCCGATACCTTTAGCGGCGGTTCCTTCAAAGTAGAACGGATTCTCCTTGCTAAGAGCGAACCGTCTCGTGTTCTGGTATATTGGATCATCCGCTGTGGTATACCCCAGGTAAGGGATGGAGATCAGTCCTGGTGTTCCCGCATCATCCATCAGACAGTAGTTCCCGAAGCCATCTGTCTCATAAGCATAAATCGGCCCAAATTCAGGGTGACGGTAAATGCCGTATAGCTTAATACCATGATCCACTTCGAATTCAAGTTCCTTCAGCTCGGCCAGGAAATCGAGATCGCGGAAGACCCACTCTGCAAATTCCTGCATCTGACGCAACGCCACCACAGCGAACATGTTGCCTGGAATGTTGTAGTGGAAATCACAAGCATCATCACTGGAGCGGAAGCCGGACCAGATCATTCCGGTATAGTTGACCGGCATGCCAAGTCCTCCATTACGCAGCGAGTCCTCAGGAATGCCATTATTGCGAGTGAAGCGGTATGGAGACTGCTCAAAATGATGCTGCTCTCTTTTGAACAGATCTACGATAAGGCGCAGGGCCGACTTGAATCCGGCATCGAAGAAATCGGTAAGTCCTGTCTCTTTCCAGTACGTGTAGGCCAGGCGAATCACGAAGCACAACGAATCAATCTCGAACTTCCGCTCCCACACCCACGGCGACATCTCAGTCACATCCGTCGTATTCCAGTGCCAATCATTAGCTGATTCGTTGAATGCATTCGCATAAGGATCAACATGGATGTATTGGATATGCCGCTTGATCAACCCGCCGATGATGCGCTGCAAGTCCGGATCATTCTTGGCCAGTGGCACATAATGAATTACTTGTTCTACCGAATCGCGCAGCCACGAAGCTGGAATGTCTCCGGTAATGACAAAGGTTGTTCCGTCATCCAATAGCTTTGTGGTCGTCTCCAGCGTATTTGGGAAACAGTTCTTGAACAGCTGTAGCAGCTTCGGACGATGGGCCAGCTTTTCTTCAGCTTCCGCCAGCACTTCCTGCACTGCTTTTGGCAAAGTAAGTTGTGGCATCGCTATTTTGGGTAGTCTGAATTGTTCCAAGGAATATACTCTCCTTTTATATATGTTATCGAATGATTAAGATTGATCTCAGGAAAATTACAGGGGTAACATTGCGGAAAATGTTTAGACTTTCAGATGTATTACTCTTTCACCGCACCTACAGTAAGCCCCTGTATGAAATAGCGCTGGAAGAACGGATAAGCGAAAATAATCGGTCCTGTAGCCAGCACGACCATCGCCATACGAGAAGTATCTTGTGGCATCGAGCGCAAGGCTTCCAGGCTGAGCGAGCTGTTCTGTGAATTCTGTAATAGGAACTGCATACTGGTCTCGATTCGCATTAGCATGGATTGCAGCGGTACGAGATTCGGAGTGTCGATGTAGAGTAGGGCGTTGAACCAGTCATTCCAGTAGCCAAGTGTGCTGAACAACGCAATCGTAGCCAGACCTGGCAGCGACAACGGCAGCACTAGCGTGAGGAAAATCCGGAACTCGCCGGCTCCGTCGATTTTACCCGACTCGATAATAGCGTCAGGCACGCTGGTCGTATAGAACGTTCGCAAGATCATAATATAGAACGCGTTAACAGCCAGCGGCAGCACCAGCGCCCAGATGGTATCCTTCAGGTGCAGCAATTGAGTGACTACGATATAAGTCGGTACCAAACCACCGTTGAACAGCATAGTGAAGAAAGCAAGGAACGAAAAGAAATTACGATACCGGAAGCTTTTACGCGAAATAGCATAAGCATAAAAAGACATCAATAACAGACTGACGATCGTTCCGAGCACAGTAACTAGAATAGTAACGCCATAGGAACGAAGCAGCATATCCCCGGACTCAAAAACATAACGGTATGCTCCGAGGCTCCATTTGGACGGGATTAACCGGTAGCCGTCTCTTGCCAGCGCTCCTTCATCGGTGAAGGAGATGATGACAACGAACAGAAACGGAAATACGCAGAGAAAGGCAAAAATTCCGGCGATCAAGTTAAATAACACATTCATTGGTTTGGACAATTGATGAAAATCGCGTTCTTTACGCGTAATTGATGACATATGGGCACACTCCTTTCAGGTGATTTAGAACAATGCGCTGTCTTTGTCGTATTTGCGCACCACATAGTTCGAGAACATGACGAGCGTGAACCCGACGAGCGACTGATAAAGACCTGCCGCTGTACTCATGCCAATCTCACCCGTACTCTTGAGACCTTGATAGACATAGGTGTCAATAACGTTCGTGACGCTGTACAAGGTACCGGAATTACGAGGCACCTGATAGAAGAGGCCGAAGTCGGCATAGAAAATTTTCCCTACAGCAAGCAGGGTCATAATGGTAAGAATCGGTCTTAAAAGCGGCAGCGTAATGTTGCGGATCTGTTGGAGTTTGCTGGCCCCGTCGATCATCGCCGCTTCATAGAGTGACTTGTCGATCCCCATAATGGCAGCCAGATAGACGACACTGTTGTAGCCGACGGCTTTCCATAGATATACGAGGATGAGGATCAGCGGCCAATATTTCTTTTCCGAATACCATTGCACAGACTCCGCACCGAAATAGCCCATAATCTGGTTCAGCATGCCACGTTCGGAGCTGAGGAAGCTGAAGGCAAAGTAGCCGACGACAACCCATGACAGAAAATAAGGCAGGAACATTCCGGTCTGATAGACCTTAGCGAGTTTTTTATTAACGATTTCCGATAGCACGACTGCCAGCAGAACAGACAAAGCTAGTCCTACTATAATAAATGCCGCGTTATAGAGCAGCGTATTACGTGTAATGATATAGGCATCATTGGTGGTAAACAGGAACTTGAAGTTGTCGAGCCCCACCCATTTGCTGTTGACGATACTGGCCCAAAAGCCGTCTCTACTAAAGCGATACTCCTTAAAAGCGATAACCGTCCCTAGCATCGGTAGATATGAAAAGAAGAGGAACCAAAGGGTACCCGGTAGAACCATAAACAGCATAACCTTGTTTTTGTTGATATTTCCGAAAAATTCTCGGGCCATTCTCACAGTGAATCCCTCCTGAATGGTAAAGAAGACCGGGCAAGAGTCTCACCCCGCCCGCGTCTTCTGTTCCAATGATGTATTACTTGTTGTTCGCCGCTTTCCAAGCATCAATTTGCGATTGGGCTTCGGCAATGATCTTGTCCAGTCCAGCGGCTTTAAATTTCTCATTGGCCTTGGCCAGGTATTCATTCGGATCTACAGTTCCGGTCATCAGCGGCGCCCAGAATTCTTCCTTCACGTTCTGAACAGCTGCAATCTCACTTGTTACTTTCGAAGTGTCGAAGTTGAATCCGAGGAGCGGAGCGTTCACACCGGAATCGTTGAATTTCTTGAAGAGTTCCCATTTATCATCAGGGTCTTCTTCGTTCAGGTAGTTAAGCATGATGTTACCGAGCGAGAAGGTAGGCATATCGTAGTTCTTGGATTCCGGCAAGTTCTTCATCCGGTTCTCGCCAACTTTCTCATAGTGCACACCTTCAATCCCGGAATCGATCATATTGCGAAGTACCGGATCGGTATTCAGCAAGTTCAGGAATTCCATAGCTTTATCTGGGTTAGGTGAGTTGGCAGAGATAGCCTGCATGGAACCCATAACAGACCAGTTATAAACGTACGGCTTGCTGGCTGGTTTTGAGACTACCGGATAGCCGTAGCTCGCTGACCACAGGTTGTCTGCCATCGGTTGGCTGGTTGCACGATCCATGAACCAGTTGCTGGACTTGTAGAGATCGTCTACGGAAGTCGTTGTTGCTACCTCAGGTGAAATATAACCTGCCTTGTAATATTTGCGAATGGTTTCAAGACTGTTTTTCAATTCCGGTGTTTCCAGAATGTTCACGACTTTATAGTCCTTGGTGTCCATATATACAGCCATCGGCATCTTCTCGATGATGTAGTCGAACGGCAGTACCGGCATGAAATCCTTCACCATCGCATAAGGCGTGATGTTAGGCTCATTTTCCTTGATAGTCTTCAGCAGCGGCTCTAGGCTCTCTAAGGAGTCGACTTTATCAATGTCCAGCTTGTACTTGTCCACCAGGTCTTTATTAAAGCGCCATACTTCTTGGGCTGGAAGCTCTTTGTTCGCAGGCACCGCATAGTTATGACCATCTACTTTGGAACCTTCCAGGAAAGCAGGGTCAATGGTGTCTTTGATGCCTTTGCCGTATTTCTCAAGCAAGTCATCCAGTTCCATAAATGCACCTTTGCGGGCATTTTGTACATAATCGAAAGCCCAGGAGCTGGTGAACATAAGATCCATCGGCTCGCCAGAAGCGACTTTCACTTGCATTTTTTGTGTATAGTCACCGAAATCAATCATGTTCATTTTCAGAGTTGCGTTGATCTTAGGCTGAATATATTTGTTAACCTCGTCCACAACCATGTTCATGTCCTTTTGTGGGGGCCCGATCGTGTACCAGATCAGTTCAACTGGCTTTTCTGATTTACCACCGTTCCCGGAAGCATTCTCATTGTTGGTATTGCCTCCACCACAAGCGGTGAGCGCAAGCGAAAGCGCCATCATAGATGTCAGCATCAGAGATAATCTTTTTTTGTTCTTGCTCATGTTCGTATAACCTCCCCTTATGTTTACCTCAGTATCGCTGCATAACCCGGAATTATACCTCGCGATATTTCCTTCAAGGACTATTTATACTGTAATTTATGAAAGCATTTTCAAACAGAAGCTAAACTAAATAAAAGGTGTAAAAAATAAAGAAAAGGACTTGCTTAGCTTATGTGCTAAACAAGCCCTTTATATTCGGTTGGAGAGATCCCTACATGCTTTTTGAATTGCTTGTAAAAGTATCCAGTCTCCCAATATCCCACGTTCCGAGCGATTTCATGAACCTTGAGCGAACCGGTTCGCAGTTGCTCCTTAGCTTTCTCAATCCGGTACTTGTTAATATACTCTGTGAAGGATTCACCAACTTCTTTGTGGAACAATTGCCCCAGATACACGGGGTGAATATTATATTGTGTCCCAAGGGTCTTCAATGAGATATCTTCGCTGTAGGATTGATGAATATGGTTAAGCACCTGCTGAACTACAGGGCTTTTCACATCACGGATCAGTGCATCTATAGTATATGCTGCCGCTTCCTTCAAAATATCCGCCCAATCGGCGATGGATGATGTTGCACGAATTTTATGAAGTCCTTCTTTAAAAAACTCGGGTTCCTCCGCATGCCGGATCTCCTTGAGCTGCATTTTGAAGCGGATTAGCCATTCCGTAGCTACGTCCTGGATCAATTCTGGTGTAATTCCCTCCATCCTCCGCAGCTGCTCAAAGTTCTGATTAATCCTTTGCAGCAGACCCTCCGTGTCCTTCGCCATAATCAGCTTGAGATCCTCTTCCCAGTTAACTGGAAGCTCCAAGCTAATCTCCTCTCGCCCTTCTTGCAAATTCTCATAGCAGATATAACTGTGTTCGGGGAACAACATAAAATATTCCTGTGCCCGCTTCGCCTGTGTATAGCTCAGTGCTACATTGTCCTCGGTTTCCTGTACACTTCCTACTGAAAGATACAGTTGCTGGTAGGTAGCTAGCGCCGGAGCGGCCAGCAATTGCTGATGAATAGATTCCGCCCCTTCCTTGCCGCGTTGGTATTCGCTGAGCATGTGCAGCATCACGATGTCCCCATCCATATCCTGAAACGGAATGACGCCGGGAATACCATTCAATGCCTCAACAACCGCAGAAAATAGTTCGGACACGCGCTGCTCAGATCGTAGCAATGCGACCTGGGCCAGCGGCTTGTCGATGACAATCCCCAGAAAGTCGGCCCGTTCCTGAAATTCCTGCGGAGCAATCTGATTTCTCAACCATCGGTGCATAACATTATCTCTTAAAATTGAAATGCTGTGTTCATTCAGCCTATAGTCTGCTCTGGATTCATTCAGCTTCTCGGCGATGGTACTCAGCGTAGCCTTAAATTCTTTCAGATTGATCGGCTTCAAAAGATAATTCTCAATGCCAAGGGCCATTCCTTCCTTTAAGTACCCAAATTCATCGTAACCGCTTAAAATAATCGTTTTAATCTCCGGCTGAAATTCCCGAACACTACGGATGAGATCCAGTCCATTCATCTGCGGCATGGAAATGTCTGTGATCAGTACGTCGACCCGCACCGACCTCAGTGACTCCAGCGCTTCCTGTCCATTGCCCGCCTGACCAACAATCTCCATGCCAAAGCTGGCCCAATCGACAATATCATACAATCCTTCGATGATGAACGGTTCATCATCCACAATGAATACTCTGTACATGGCTCACTCATCCTCTCCCAAATCGGGGAAATACACCGTCACTGTCGTACCCTTACCCTCTTCGCTGTTCAGTTCAAGGCCATGCGGCGCCCCATACAGCAGCTGGAGCCGCTCGTGAATGCTGCGCAGGCCAAAGGACTCCGATGATTCATCGGCCTGATGCAGCCTCTGCTGCAATTCCTCCAGTCTACCTGGGGTGATGCCACGCCCGTTATCTGTTACTACAGTACGAAGAATATCTTCTTCTTTGGTCACAGTCACAGTGATGTGATTATCACTGCGATCCGCCCGCATGCCGTGCAAAATGTAATTCTCGATAATGGGCTGCAGCGACATTTTCATGACCACTTTTCCCTCCAGCTCCCGCTCACAACGCAGTTCGTAAGAGAACCTGTCCTTGTAACGAATCCGGAACAGCTCCAGATACAGCCGGCAGGCTTCCAGTTCATCTTTCAGCGTATGCTTGGGCTTAGGATGCACGTAGCTTTTGAAAAGTACCGACAAGCTATATATCATCTCACCGACATCTTCGGCTCCCTGTGAAATGGCCCGCATTCGGATGACCTCAAGGGTGTTATATAGAAAATGAGGATTCACTCTGGCCTCTAGCGCCGCAATTTCCGTGTGCTTCTGCTTGATTTCGGCCTTAAATACCCGATCAATGTAAAGATTGAGTTCATCCAACATATCGTTAAAGCTTTTAGAAATCTGACCCAGTTCATCTTCCTTAACATCAGCAATCCGGGCATTCAGATCTCCGTTCTTAACCTTACGAGTGAATTTGATGATGCCCCGTGTACGCTTGGCAAAATTACTAATAAAGAGTGAGGCCGTAATAATCGCGAATGCAATACATAATAAACAAATCGTAAGAACTGTATTCCCCAAGCCACGATAAGTGGCTGCAAGTTCTTCCTTAGGAACGATACTAAGCACAGTAAAGCCGCCTTGGCCATGTGTCAGCTTCGTAATCGTCATGCCGTTGACCTCTTCACCATCCGTGTAGGCAGAACTTACCAGCTCCATATTCGGATATTTGGCCCCATAATATCGACCTGAAGTATCGAATAGCACATCGCCGTCGGCCGACAACGCCAGAATGGTGCCTTTGAAATCATTCTTATCGTTGCCCATGCTGTTCCACACTCGCTCAGCATCGAAATAGACGAGCAGTTGGCCAATATTGCGCAGCGACTGCTTGTTATTAATGGGAGTGCGCACCGAGAACATCGGCGTATCGGCAAGAGCAATGCTTTTGCGTACCCAAATATTCGGAACTGAGACATTGACTGCTTCTTCCGCATACATGGCATCGGGAACAAAGGAATGGGCTGCATTCGCAGCGATGATCTCAAACTGCTTGTGCGAATTAAAGACATAGAGCTGCTGTTCTGCAGCGCTATACAATATCAAGTTACGAATACCGGGATCATCCTCAAGTTTGTTCTTGAAATACTGTACGGTGTCGGTGGTTGAATTACTCTCGTTGAAATACCGATCCAACCGGTAACGGATGTAATTCTCATAGGGATGCTCCAACAAGTACGCCGTATTCGAGGTCAGCTCGCTATCCCGGTAAATATCGATCATCATAGACTGCACCAGATCATACTTCTGCCCGATATAATGACTAACGCTTTCAACTGTCCGTTTCTGAATCTCCATTTGCCGCTGTACTGCCGCCTGAGACATCAGGTGAAACATTAAATAAGAGAACGTAATGATAGTGACGACCGCAACGATCGAGAACAACAGGATGATCTTGATGAATACATTATGTTGAAAATATTTTCTGTACATCTTCCCCAGAAGCATGTTCATCCTCCTGTTTTTTGATGAAGCCGCGCTTCATTTGCACTGCTATCCTATAGTATATCACGAAAATGACAGCGCTTGCGGAAATGCTCGTCTTGCAAACTATCCCAAAAATTAAAGATTCTCTGCAAAAATTAAAGATCATGCAGGGATTATGTATGTTTTACAGCCCATCTGGTTACAGTAACAGCAAGTTTATCAAGGCGAGGAGGCGCAAGGAGTAATGGATGATACACATGAGTATGTGGAGAAGCTGCATGACACGCAGAAAAAAGCGGAGAAGAGCAAGCACCGGGGACAAGGCAGTCCTGAAGCAAAGCTACCCAACAAGCAGCACAGCACCAAAAAATAAAAGCATCCGGGAGCGCAGCAGTTGGACTGCGGCCTACCCGCAAACTCATAACAGCCCGGCTATCCGTGAAGAGATATGCCGGGCTGTTTTATGGGCTGAATCTTTTATGAGGTGAAGCTTAATGAGATTATTTGCTTAATTTTGCTACACCTACTGCTACTTTCTCCAATTGTGCTTTGCTGAGGCTCTTATCCGGAGAACTGATCGTTACCACCCGGTCATTCAGGTTGAAGCCCAGCAGTTGCGTGTCGCTGGAAGGGCTGTACCATTTGGCTTTAACACCATTGGACAGTTGGACCGCTTGGCTGGCATAACCGCCTGAATAGTCTCTGGCCGAAATCACGATTCTCATATGCTTGAACAGGAAGCTCACACCATCATCGGAGGAGGCCACTTTATCAAAAGCATCGCCTTTGGTCATTTGTGTTGGGGCATAGGCTGTCTCAAAGCCTTTGAACTGGGCAAAGGCCTTCTGAATTGCCTGCTTTTGCGCAGCGGTGTATTGGATGGCTGACAGCTCATTGGTCGATCCACCATTGCTTGGTGCAGAGCCGCCATCGTTTTTACCGATAATGACCTGATTAGTCTTACCGTCAAAAGTGACCGGCACCTTCAGCGCATCCGCCAGCGCCCGAACTGGCAGGTAGGTCGTATCCTTATACGTAATCGGTGCCAGCTTGTTGCCGTTGCCATCGACTGGTGTATAAGCGGAACCGTTAACTTTGAAGCCAAGGCCATGATTAAGGTACGCACTGATCTTTTCTAAATTGGTTCCTGCATAAACCCCCGCTGAACCTGTCACTGCCATCCCGAACACCATTGTTGCTATGATCATTTTTTTGCTTTTCATCTGAGATCGTCTCCTTGAAGTTTGGTGTGCTGTGCTGCATTTCATAGTCTTATTAAACCAATGAGTTGTTTCCAAACTGTATCCATGATGTAAAGAAGTATTTCACAGCGGGGCGTAAGACTATTTAAGCTCAACTTAAGATCCGCCGTAAGGCTCGGTCGTCACTACGGTGAATGTTTGGACTTCCGGTCGCTGTTTCACAAAATATTCTTTTTAATCAGCCTGGAGAACACCTTCCCAGCATCTGGAATTTAAATAACGTGCTATACTTAATGAATCTGCTGCACACATTCTATTCATTAGGAGAGGTTCAACTTGAACAACCCACACTGGATCGCACCGGAAACTTATAATCTGACTTCGGAGATGGAACACCATCCACCGGAGAAAATAGCATTGAAATGGCTTAGTGATCACGGAGATTACGAGGAAATCACTTACGGGGAGCTGCGCAAGCAGGCCAACCGTCTGGCTGGAGGTCTGTCGAGTCTAGGTCTCCACCAGGGAGACCGCGTGCTGGTCATGGTTCCAAGAAGAATCATCGCTTATGTAATCTATTTGGCTTGTCTGAAGCTGGGACTGGCTGTCATTCCTTCATCAGAGATGCTGCGTGCCAAGGATCTGTCCTACCGGTTGCGGCACTCGGAGGCTAGAGCTGTCATCGCTTGGTCCGACACTACAAATGAAGTAGATCTCATCGCTGACGATCTGCCTGCCCTTGATTACCGTCTGGCCGTGACCGGAACGACGGAGTATCAGGAAGGTGCCACAGGCTGGGTACATCTGGAGGGCCTCATGGCCGATCAGCCGGATGTCTATCCAACAGCAGCCAGCCATCGGGACGATATCGCCATATTGGCTTATACCTCCGGCACAACCGGCAATCCCAAGGCAGTGGTACATAGCCATGGCTGGGGTTATGCCCACTTGCGAATTACCTCCTCACTCTGGCTCGATATTCGCGAGTCGGATACGGTATGGGCAACAGCTGCGCCGGGTTGGCAGAAGTGGATCTGGAGTCCCTTCCTGTCTGTGCTGGGCAACGGGGCAACTGGCTTTGTGTATAATGGCGCTTTTGGGCCGAAACGCTTTTTGCAACTGCTGCAGGATCAGGGCATTCAAGTTTTGTGCTGCACACCGACAGAATACCGCCTAATGGCCAAGACTGAAGGACTGGAGCATTACGACCTGTCTCAGCTCCGCTGCGCCGTCTCTGCCGGTGAACCGCTGAACCAGGAAGTCATTCATACCTTCCAGCGGCACTTCGATATCACGATCCGTGACGGCTATGGCCAGACCGAAAGCACGCTGATTATTGCCGCGCTTAAGGACAAGCCTGTCCGAATTGGCTCTATGGGCCAATCCATCGCGCCGGGCCTCGTGGAGGTCATTGACGAGGATGGTATCCCACTGCCGGCTGGCGTTGTTGGGGATATTGCCGTGCATCTCAGCATGCCGGCCTTGTTCAAAACCTACTACAAGGACCCTGAACGCAAGTCCAACGCCTCGCATGGCGAGTACTTCGTCACCGGAGACCGGGCGCGCAAGGACGAGGACGGATATTTCTGGTTCGAGGGCCGTGGCGATGACATTATCATCAGCTCAGGCTATACGATTGGCCCTTTTGAAGTAGAGGATGCGCTTATGAAACATGCCGCTGTCAAGGAATGTGCCGTTGTCGCCAGTCCTGATGAGATTCGCGGCCATGTAGTCAAAGCCTTTGTCGTGCTCAAGGATGAATATGAGGGCGCAGCCGAACTGGTTAAGGAACTCCAGACCCATGTCAAGGAGATCACTGCCCCTTATAAATATCCACGTAAAATCGAGTTTGTCGCTGACCTCCCCAAGACAGCCTCAGGTAAAATCCGGCGGGTGGAACTGCGCCAGCAGGAGCAGCGCGCTGCGGAGTAAGCGAGAATATCGGTATGATAGTTCGAGCTAATCATCATAGAAAAAGCAGCCCCCAATCGGGCTGCTTTTTCTATGTAAACACACAGGAAGATTACTAGTCCTCCGCTACTCCGACCAATAGGAGGCTTCCGGATTCATTTCCGCGCCTACTTCGCCTTCCTTAATCAGATCGCAGTCCAGATAACCGTCTTCGTCCAAGAAGTACACTTCTTGACGGTAAAACTCGCTAAGCGTCTCCAGGAACTTCGCAGGAGAATCATACATTACCACTAAATCGCCGAAGTCATGGAGCAGATCACAAATCCGTTCCGTACCGTCCGCAGACCGATAGTAGCAGATGAAATCACTGCCATAGTTAGTCAGGATGGGCAGGACGGTCCCTTCAACGGGATGGCCTTTCTCTGCCAAAATCCCCGCCAGTACTTGCATCTCCTGCTCATATTCATCCCGATGAATCAGGCGATACCCCGGCACAAACTCAATCAGATTTGGTTCTTCCTCCTCACGGTTTGTGCCTGACACCGTATTGTATATAGCCGCTAGCAGCTCTGGGATTTCCGGCACGATTGCCGCCATTTGGTCGTCTTTTCCCCCATGTCCTGTTCCCAGGCTGGCAGAGTATCCAGGCCGCAGACTGT
Organism: Paenibacillus sp. MAHUQ-45; assembly: GCF_058133325.1. Taxonomy (NCBI): domain Bacteria; kingdom Bacillati; phylum Bacillota; class Bacilli; order Caryophanales; family Paenibacillaceae; genus Paenibacillus; species Paenibacillus sp. MAHUQ-45. The sequence goes on along the minus strand of NZ_JBYUPV010000012.1, from coordinate 199,679 downwards.
CCGACAGTTGAAGGTAATCTTGAAACAATTGCGTTAAATTTTGAACTGACATGTCTTCATCCTTTGCATCTGTAAGGTAGTATTATCTACTCTCTATTATCCCCAATGCGCTTGCCGATGCAACTCCTGACGTTACCTCTATTGATATATCTGGCTGCCGCCCCCTCTGAACTCAGCAGATTTCTCGCGCATCCCAGCAACGATGGCCTCCTGCTCCTGTATGGGTTCATCCTGCACTCTTCCAGAGTTGCGAATATCGTGAGAAATACGCATACTGCAGAACTTCGGGCCGCACATGGAGCAGAAATGGGCTGTCTTGGCACCTTCTGCTGGCAGCGTCTCATCATGGTACTCCAGTGCCCGCTCAGGATCGAGCGACAGATGGAATTGATCCCGCCAGCGGAATTCAAAGCGTGCTTTGGACAACGCGTTATCCCGCTCTTGGGCACCCGGATGGCCTTTGGCCAAATCTGCGGCGTGGGCAGCAATTTTGTAGGCAATCACACCTTCACGCACGTCGTTCTTGTTCGGCAGTCCCAAATGCTCCTTGGGCGTAACGTAGCATAACATCGCCGTCCCGAACCAGCCGATCATGGCTGCCCCGATAGCGGAAGTAATATGGTCATAGCCCGGCGCAATGTCCGTGGTTAAGGGTCCCAGCGTATAAAATGGCGCTCCATGACAATGCTCAAGCTGCTTGTCCATATTCTCCTTGATTAGATGCATCGGCACATGGCCCGGCCCCTCTACCATGACCTGAACATCATGCTTCCAAGCTAGTGTCGTCAGTTCACCCAGCGTCTCCAGCTCCGCGAACTGGGCCTCGTCATTGGCATCAGCGATAGATCCCGGCCGCAGCCCGTCTCCCAGAGAGAAGGCGACATCATAGGCTTTCATAATCTCACAGATATCCTCGAAATGCGTGTAGAGGAAGTTCTCCTGATGATGAGCCAGACACCAGGCCGCCATAATCGACCCACCACGGGAGACAATGCCCGTCATTCGTCCGGCTGTCAGGGGGATGTAACGAAGCAGCACCCCAGCATGAATTGTAAAATAATCCACTCCCTGTTCCGCCTGCTCAATCAGCGTATCACGGTAAACTTCCCATGTCAGATCCTCTGCTTTTCCATTCACCTTTTCGAGAGCCTGATAGATCGGCACAGTACCGATCGGCACGGGAGAATTGCGGATAATCCATTCCCGGGTATGATGAATATTTTTGCCCGTAGAGAGATCCATAATGTTGTCAGCACCCCAGCGGGTGGCCCACCTCATCTTCTCCACTTCTTCCTCAATGGAAGAGGATACAGCAGAGTTTCCGATATTCGCGTTGATCTTCACAAGGAAGTTGCGCCCAATAATCATCGACTCACTCTCAGGGTGATTAATATTAGCTGGAATAATGGCGCGTCCACTCGCTACCTCATCCCTAACGAATTCAGGACTTACATTTTCTCGGATGGATATAAACTCCATCTCGGAAGTGATGATACCTTTTCGCGCGTAGTGCAGCTGCGTAACATTCCGGCCAGCTTTTGCTCGAAGCGGACGTCGCTGCAATCCTGGGAACGCCTCCACGGCCGATTTTCCCATCGCATGTCCGTTATCTTCTGGTTTAAGCGTCCGTCCCTGATACCATTCGGCATCCCCACGCTGCTCAATCCAGGACTTACGGTGAGGCGGCAGCCCCTGGCGAATGTCATTCTCAATGTCACTGTCTGTATAGGGTCCGCTAGTATCATAGACACGCACAGGGACGTTCTCCTCTTCGCCAGCAACCCCTTCGGTCCGTCTGAGCTTAATCTCCCGCATAGGTACCCGGATATCGGGATGTTGCCCTTCCACATACACTTTGCGACTACCCGGAAAAGCTGAAAGGTCCACCTTATCATACTCTCGTTTCTTGTCCTGCTCGTGTTCATGTGCCATCTTATGCATCCTCCTGTACTATGGGATATAAATAAGACAAGCGCCAAAAAAGCCGCTCCACATGGAGCGGCTTTATCCATGAACAACCAGAAAAATAGACCTGGCTATACAGAAAAAAGTTCCGTCTCCACTTTCCTACGCTGGTATGATCCAGATCAGGTTCAAGGGTCCAGGAATGCAATTTTCCCGTCTCAGCCTATTCAGGCTCCCCTAGTGGTTATCTTATCTAATTAGTTATAAGTTAACGGTATAATTGGAATTCGTCAACACCCTCTGCAGCTTTAGGGTTGGATGTGTTGTGTTAAGAACAGACAACAAGCAGAGGGTAACGCCGAAAAACCCTCTCTGATCAGAGAGGGCTCATTCCTGTGTAGAACTATTTAGCCGATTGCCATTTGCTCTCCAGCCATTGATCAAATTCGGCGCCTTTTTCACCTTCGTAAGCGTCGTAGATGTCGATTCTCATCTTCTTGAACTTCTCTTTGAAGTCCTCATATGAGTGGTCTTTCGGCAGACTCTTCTTGATTCTCAGTAGAATCTTGGACAAACCCTTAAATAGTTCAGGTTTGTTTTTGGACGGCTCTTGCACCTCTTCGCCAAAAGCCACTAATGCACGGTAAGCCGCCTCTTGTACGGTATATACAGGATCGTTCTCCACCAGACGCTTCAAAATATCAATAACCTGCTTATGCGGTGTACGGCCAAGCTCTTCTACTGCCGCCAAACGGGCTTTCCAATCCGCGGAACGACCCGCTTCCTTTTTTAACTGCTCATAATTTTCCGGCAGCTCTTGCTGCACTTCTTCGTTGTTCAAAAGTCACAATTCCCTTCTATAATCAATCTGTACCAATTCTACCGTACCGCTATCCCCAATATCAATCTTTTGGACAAACAAATAATAATCCCGTCTTACAGCTCCCCGGCTCTTCCTTCCGCATACCAATGCGGGATCAGCCTTTGAAAGTGATCATAGTCCGTGAACGCCATCCGGCAGCGCGCCTGCATCCCCTCAATATCAGCACTTCCGAATGGAATCGCCCACTGGATCGAAAATATAGAAGTATAGGCCACATACACTGCGAGTCTGACCCAGAAATCCTGAGGAGGAGGCCCATCGAAGTAACCATCCAATTTTCCACGTGTAAAAGCAACGCTATGCTCTCGGTCAAATGCTTGCAGCTTGTAAAATTCTTCAGCATAATCCCCGTTATCCCAACGATTGAAATCGATGATACCAATCCGGCCCTCACTTGTGTAAATATGATTACCGATGTGGAAATCGCCGTGCTGATATACTTTTTTCACTTGCGAAATCGCCCCGATATTCTCCCTCACAAAAGCAATCGCCATCTTATCACCTTCAACCCTGAAGGGACAGCCTTGCTCATACTCCTGTACCCGCTGTAATATCTTGGCCTGCATCCGACTTTCCCAATCTGCAAGATCACAGTTGTTCGAAATCGTATGAATCTGCTTGAGTATCCTCCCGGCTTCAACCCCAAGTGCATACTGTTCTTCTTCTGCCACAGAGAGCAGACAGTCCTCCAGCGGCTGGCCCTCCACCCAAGTCAAAAGCATATATGTACTGCGCTCCGCACCTTCACCCCACGCGCCGAAATCCACCGCCCGTGACATTGGAAAGTCGAGCTTATTGACCCGCTGAATCATTTCATACTCTGCTTGCTTCTGTGCATGATTCTTCCCGTCCGATACCCGCAGCAGAAGCTTGCGGCCGCCGGTGTCCTCGATATAATACTTTTTATCATTAGACCAGCCCTTGAGGACAGGCTCTATCTTCGTCCAGGCGCTCGCGCCGGGAATACCCAATAACCGCTCCACCTGCATCCCTCCTGTATCTACGTAGGAAGCTTCACCACAATATACCCTTTCTCTTGCAAGTCAAATCCCTGCTCCAAGCTAAATGTGGAGAGATCAATTACGCGGTCATGCTTCTTGTTGCGCGGCTCACCCTCCTCGTCCGCCCAGCAGCTGTACAGCTCGAATACTGAACCAGACACGCCGAAATCCTGCATCAGCTTGAACAATTCCCGGCAGCATTTGAGTGAGGCGTTCTCCGAATCAGGACGAGTCTCCTGATCTGCTGGTTTTACCGTGAAACTACCCCAATTCGGAGAGATTTTGTATACATAAGTACTATGAAAATGCTTGCGGATTTCCTCATTCCAGTAGCCCAGCGCTTCAATGTAAATACCCCCGGCATCTTCTTCCGTATCATATACGAGACAGTCCTCATCCCGAATATGGGACAGGTCAATAATATCCTCCAGTGGAACCATGCCCTGTTGCTTAAGCTCCTCGCGCTTCGCTTGGTATTCCGGGGAGGCTAACATTTCGCTGCGCGTTTTGGAAGACCGTACGCTTCCCCTCTCGCCGAGCGGCAGCTCCACCGGTGAGCCGATGTAATGAAATTGAGTCATTAATAAAACCTCCTAATGATCTTCTGAATACCTGACCGGATGCCTCGGCATTTGTATGCCAATGGTACCGGCTCAGCTCTATGAATGCCTGATAATACATTTATTCTTGATTCTTCTGATAGCAACCCCTTCTTCACTGACTCCTATGCTATCTATAATTGTCTCAATCATCAGTCACTTCTATATGTTAGCTGCAAAAAGGCTCCGAAAGTCATTCTCCCGACTCCAGAGCCCTCCTGCCTATTCTTCTATCTATCATTAACAGATCCGTTCCGTTGGTTTAATTCGTTCCCTGTGATTCTCGCCCCACAGATTCATCAAATCCATCAACGGGACTAAACTTTCCCCGTATTCGGTTAATGAATATTCCACTTTGGGCGGAATGACCGGATACACCTCGCGCTTAATCAGCCCGTGTGCCTCTAACTCTCTTAGCTGGTAGGTCAGCACTTTCTGCGTGATCCCGGGTATCAGTTGAGCAAACTCACTGAATCGTTTGGTCCCATTGCGCAGATGACAGAGAAGCAATAGCTTCCATTTGCCCTCAATGATTCCAAGCGTTACGTTCGCAGCATAATCACATTCAGTTGGCCTCATTCGGCATTACCTCCTTCACTTACACTTACTTCAAAGAAACTAACGCGAAATAAAGTGCGTACTTCTCAGAACTCTACCATTCAAGCATAATCAAATACGTTCTTATAATCAACAGCAAGAGGGGAGTACAGCATATGCAAGCAACTACGACTAACAATGCCAAAACATCTTATCCCATTGCCATCTATATCTTGATGATCAGTGCGTTTGCTATCGGTACAACTGAATTTGTTATTATGGGGCTTCTGCCTGACGTAGCCAATGATCTCCATATCTCCATCAGCAAAGCAGGGCTACTGGTGTCAGGTTATGCTCTGGGGGTGGCCATTGGCGGGCCATTACTGACCGCATTAACTGTCCGTCTACCTAGGAAAACTCTGCTCCTGGCACTGATGGCTCTATTCGTAGGAGCCAACCTGATCAGTATGGTCGCCAGCGATTATACAGTTCTCATGATTGCACGTATTCTGTCAGCTGTCGTTCATGGCACGGTATTCGGGATCGGTTCTATTATCGCCGCCAGTATCGTCAGTCCGGATAAAAAAGCTACTGCGATCGCCATGATGTTCATCGGCGTCACTCTAGCGAACATCCTCGGCGTTCCCTTAGGAACCTGGATTGGCCAAAGTCATGGCTGGCGTTCGACTTTCGGGGTCGTATCTCTGCTAGGTTTGTTCTCGTTGATCACCTTAGCCATATTCGTTCCTAAGCTGAAGAGTCAGGAGACTCCCAGTTTTCGAAAAGAAATACGTGTTCTTCGCAGCCCTCAGGTCCTGCTCACCCTGCTGATGACGGTTCTGGGATTCGGAGGCGTGTTTGTTATTTTCACTTACATTTCCCCCTTCCTGACGGAAATTGCCGGCTTTCAGGAAAGCACCGTGACGGTTCTGCTGCTCCTGTTCGGCGCAGGATTAACCCTTGGGAACATAACAGGTGGAAAATTAGCAGATTGGAAGCTGATGCCGTCCCTGATCGGGATGCTGATCCTTCTTACTGTTGTGATGACCCTGTTCACATTCACAAGCCACAACAAAATCGCTACAGTGATCACGATCTTCATCTGGGGATTCGCCGCCTTTGGCACAGTACCCGGGTTCCAGATCCGTGTTCTGGATAAAGCCAGTGCTGCACCCAACCTGGCCTCTGCACTCAATATCGGCGCTTTTAATCTTGGCGGTGCAGGCGGCGCCTGGCTCGGAGGTATCGTACTGGACAGTCCGCTGGGACTGCAATCCTTAACCTGGGTAGCTGCTTTGGTGACGCTGCTGGGATTACTAATCACGCTATGGGGACAACGTGTAGAGAAGAGGCACAAGGCTTAACGTTCACCCTCATAAGAAGAAAAGCCTCCCTGAAGGGAGGCTTTCTTTACAGTTAAACAGAGGGGCCAAGCTGCTGGAGAATCCGTTCCCATCTTCCAGGGTGACTCTCATCCATATGGACTGGCGTGAATCCCAACTTCCGATAGATTTGAATGGCTGGCAATCTGAAATCATCTGTTTCTAAATAGGCCGTTCCCCCGCCCTCTTCACGCATCTTATGCAGGGCGGCAAGGCTTGCCGCAAACCCCAAGCCTCTTCCGGAATACTCGGGCAGCACACCCACCATGTGCAGATACCAGTTGTGACTCGCTGTCTCCCAGGCAGTCGCAGTAGCGACAGGCTGGTCGCCTTTACAGAGAAATAATAAGCGATCAGCGTAGAGCGGAACGATGTCGCCAATTTTATCCGCAAACTTCACGTCTCTAGTAAAAGAATGACGGATGAGATCCTCCCAATTGCGTTCGTCTCCATGCTGGTAGGACATTATCCGAAAGCCCGTTGGACATAGAAATGGCGGCAAATCGTCCAGCGTCTCCTTCTGCATAATCAGCTTCGACAGTCCTTGTCCCATCGTTACTCCCCCCTCTTCGCCTTAAAATCAGGAAAGGGAATGGCTTGTCCGCCCGCTTTCACCGATTCCATGGATAGGGAGAAGATCGAGCTCCAGGTAACCGCATCATATACATCAACTGAAGGCTCGCGATCCTCCTGGATGGCCGAAATAAATTCCTCCAATACTAGAAAATCACCCCCGCCATGCTTCGTCCCTGCTGCGAATGCTCCCCATTGTTTCCACGTTGGGTGATCGTACTGAGGCTGGTAGTTCTGCAGGGGTTCCCACATCTCCGACCCGTCCTCTACATGCTGAGGCGAACGGTTCTTGAACCAGATCAAATCATCTTCCTGCTGATGCCGGCCTGTAATAAAGGCACCTTCCGTACCTTGGAGTAAATAATGCGTTTTATTGTGCGGCCTTACCGAGGTCCAATCCACACGCAATTCGATCAGCACACCCTTCTCGGTCTGCAAAATAGCTACTGCGCTATCTCCCTGCTGCCAAAATCCGTTCCCCGCAGCCGGATGATCCTTGCCAAAATGCTCACTAAAGTAGCGCTGCAGCGATCTTGATTTGGACACAAAGGTAGAGACTTGCTTCAAGCGGTCTCCGCCCTCCTTGTTCAGGTTGATCCACTGCGCAATGGGGCCAATGGAGTGTGTAGGATAATTAATTCCATTAAATTGTTGGTGCAGCTGGCCCCGCCAAGTGAGCGAGCCATCCGGATGGTGGATCAAATGGCGCAGGTCATGGATATACCCGCCCTCCAGGTATGTAATCTCACCGAACATCCCCTGATCTGCCATATGCTTGATTGTCAGATTGGAACGGGAGAAGCAATAATTTTCGGACATCATATATTTAAGTCCTGTCCGCTCTACCGTCTCGATCAGCTCCCAAGCTTCATCCAACGTTCGGGTAGCAATAACTTCACTAAGTACATGCTTGCCAGCATTCAGTGCGTCGATGGACTGTCTGGCATGCAGATGCATAGGACTTAATATAAAAACAGCATCCACCGAGGGGTCTTTCAGCATTTCGTGATAATCACGATAGGTACGGATTTCTGGGAATTTCTCTTTCCACTGAAGAAGCACCCATTCATTCAAATCACAGGTTGCAGTCAATTGAATTCGGTCAGAGAGCGAGGATAGGGCGTTCATAAAGCTGGCCCCCCGATTCCCGCCAACAATGGCTAATTTTACAGGCTTACGGCTCATTTCCTTGCAACTCCTTTGCGGGCTGTTTGGGCATTGACGAAGAGTCCCAGCGCAGACGAGTCACCTTCACAGCTGGGATGTCTCTCATAATCGTACATGTGCGGCGTATAGACACGCGCCCAGTTGGATAGATCCTCGCTGGCGAAGCTGATCGTTTCCACGCTAACCTTCTGGTCTATAATGTTCACCATTCGCACAGAGGGTACATCCGGTACAGCTGCCGTCTGGATGAAGTGCCAGTGTTCTTGGCGAACAATGGAATTCACGTGATTATGTCCGTTAAAATAGAATCCGCTTCCCTGCCATTGTTCAAGCAACGGCCAGATCGCGAGGTCAGGGTCTAGAGACATCATGGTTTCGGTCGACCTTGCGGTTGTCCCGTAAGGCGGATGATGGCCGATCATAATCAGCGGCTTGTCCGGGTCCTGTCTCAATTGGCTGTGTAGCCAGTTCCATTGTTCCTCGTCTATGGTGCCGCTCCAATCCTCACGAATTTCACGCGCGGTATCCAGCAGTATAATTCTTGCGTCATGCTCCTCGATCACTTCATATCTCTTCAACCCGGTTAACGCAAGAATATCGCTCTTCGGATGCGTATACGTATCATGATTACCCAGCACATGAAGAAAACGGTCGCGTAGACCACGCTTTTCAATGTGCTCTATGACATACGTGAATTCGGCGGCTTCTCCCGCATGCGTTAAATCACCGATCGAAATATAATAATCAGCCTCCAGGGATAAGAACAGATCCATGAAGCGTTCATAATAAGCATCACGGGCAGCGGCTATCGAAGGCTCATCGCTGGTTAGTTCATACGGGTAATGCAAATCTCCAATTATAGCTAACTTCAATCGTAGTCCCCCTTAGCCTTTGATTCCTGAGTGCATAAAACTGCCGATCACCTTACGCTGGAACAATAAGAACCCCAGCATAAGAGGTGCCGAAACAATTAGCGTCGCCGCGCTTACGTCACTCCATTGTGCCCCTGACTCGGTAGATTTCGCGAACATCGCCAGCCCTACGGTCAACAGCCGGTTCTCTTCGGAATTGGTCACGATCAACGGCCACAAGAAATCATTCCAGTGGAAGCTGAAAGAGACGATCGCGAACGATACATAGACCGGCCGGGACAACGGAACATAAATTTGCGCCAGGATGCGCAGACGGGAAGCCCCTTCTACACGGGCAGCTTCCTCCAGTTCATACGGTAATTGCTTGAAAGACTGCCGAAGCAGGAAGACACCAAAGGCGGATGCGAAGTAAGGCAGCATAATTCCGATCTTGGTATCCAGCAGACCCATGTCACTTAAAATCTGATAGTTAGAGAAGATTAGAACATCAGGCGGTACCATGATTTGTACTAAAAACAACATAAATACTAACTCTCTGCCCACGAAGCGCACCCGTGCAAATGCGTAGGCGGCCATGGTCAACGTAACCAGCTGAACAGCAAGAACGCCAGTACAGACCAATAACGTATTTAAAAAGAATTGCCCAAAGGGTGCCGCTTGCCACACCCGGGTGAGGTTATCGAGCGTCCATCCCCAGGACCAGCCTGTATCCACAGCCGAGGCTTTGGGCAAAAAGGCCGTTCTGGCCACCCATAAAAAAGGGATGATCCAGAGCGCCACCACACCGAAGCCGATGCCATGCGACAGCACTTGAAGAAGTCTTCGACCGAACCGCCGATCCCGGTGCATAGCCCGCTCTTCTTCTGCCAACCTGCTTTTCTTCTGCCTTGGCAGAAGTGACAGCTTTAATGGATTGTCCATGAGCCCCGTCCTATTCGTAATGAATTTTACGATCCCACCCAAAGAACTGGAGGGACGAGATAATGAGCAGCAGACCGATCATCACGACGGTCATCGCAGCAGCCATTCCCTGATCGTAGAAGTTAAAGGTGGTATCGTAGATATAGTACAATAGCAAGTTGCTGGAATTGTTCGGACCACCCTTGGTCATAATCCATAGATGATCAACCAGCTTGAAAGAATTCGTAATCGCAACTACCATGACGAACAACGTAGTTGGCATCGTGAGCGGTATGGTAATCCGCCGTATCGAGGTGAAAGTGCCAACACCGCTAACCGCTGCGGCTTCATACAGATCTTTCGGAATCTGCTGCATCCCCGCCAAATAGAAAATCATGAAGTAACCGGCTTCCTTCCAGACCATCATGACAATTAGCGCCCCCATTACCGTATCGGGGTTCCCAAGCAGATTGACCGGCTGATCTGCGATCCAGGCGGCAAACCTGGCGAACAGCCCGAAATGCGGTGTATACAGAAACAACCAAATGTTCGCCACAGCGATCATTGGAATCATATTCGGATAAAAAAAAGCAAGGCGGGCAACCCCGCGTCCCTTAATCGCCTTGTCGGCAAACAGCGCCATGACAAACGCGAGTCCTACTGAAACGGGAACCGTTCCGACAGCAAACCAAATATTGTTTGCTACCACTTTTCTAAACACCTGATCTTTAAGCAGGTTTGCATAATTCCCCAACCCGACGAACACAGGTTCAGGGGTCGCCAGATTCTTTTCATATAAACTAAGCCACACGGATTTCAACATCGGGTAGTAGGTAAATAAACAGAGAAACAGCAGTGAGGGCAACACCAGCCCCCAGCCAAAGCTATTTCGTTTGAGCTTCTCACTCCATCCGGCAAGCATGCCTTTCCGTCCTTTCTGCCACGGGCTCTGGATCATTCCATTTCACGGTATAGAATGGAGTACGCCTTGAGATAGAGACCCTCCCGGCGTACTCCGCAACAACTCCTTCTTATCCGTTGCCTTTGTTACTTATTGAACGGGGCAAGCGCCTGATCGGCTTCTTCCTGCGCTTTCTGCAGTGCACCAGCAGCATCCACTTGTCCGGCTAAAGCAGCTTGAATCTGATTCGTGATCGCTGTCGACACTTTACCGTGGTTATGCGTAGACAATTCTCTGAAGGCATACTGCAGTTGATCGCGCGCAACAAGTGCTTGCGGGAAATCAGCCGTATATTTCTTCATGGCTTCTGTATCATAGGCTGATTTGCGCACGCCTACATAGCCGGAGGAGCTGCTGAACAGTGCGGCCTGCTCTGGAGCAGTCATATATTTAGCAAATTCCCAAGCTGCTGCTTGCTTCTCAGGCGAAGTGTCTTTAAAGATGTACAAGTTGCCGCCGCCCGTAGGTGATCCGAATTGTTTCTGTGCAGGCGGGAAAGCCACACCGAAATCGAACTTGGCATTTGTTCTGACATTCGTCAGGTTACCGCTTGTGTGCATCATCATTGCTGTCTTGCCTTGAATAAAGTCAGTAGGCACGGTAGCCCAGTCAATTACGCCTTCTGGCATTACCTTGTCTTTGTGGGACAGGTCCAGCCAGAATTGCAGAGCTTCCACATTCTCAGGTGTGTTGAACATTGCTTTTTTACCGTCATCGGACATGATGTTTTGCTTAGGATCTGTGGCATTTTGCCGGGCAAGCATTTGGAACATCCAGTAGGAGTCGTCATTACCCGGGATTTCCAGGCCAGCATGACCGTCTTTGTTCAGCTTTCCGGCATAGGATACAAGCTCAGCCCAGGTTGTCGGCGGCTTCTCAGGATCTAAGCCTGCTTCCTTGAACATCTCTTTGTTGTAGTACATGACAATTGTGCTTCGTTGGAACGGAAGGCTGTAGGTTTTGCCTTCGGTTTGTGTATCTTCCATAAAAGCAGGATAGAAATCATCCATATTAACGTCTGTATCCTTAGCGATCCAATCATCCAGCGGAACAATAGCATTCATATCCAGCATGCTGTACAATTCCGTGGACATCATCACGGCTACATCCGGCGGCTGCTTAGCCTGAACACCGGCTTGAATTTTCACTGTATTATCACCATAATTGCCGGTATATACAGGATTCACTTTAATTCCAGGATGCGTCTCCATAAAGGATTTGGCCATATTATCGATAACTTTGGTCAGTGGACCCCCGACGTTAACCGGATAATAGAAGGTAATTTCTACGTTCTGTGTGCTCGGTGCTTCAGTGGCCTCTGCACTTGCAGAAGGCTGCGCAGTAGGGTCTGCGGCAGCTTCTGTAACACTATTATTATTAGATTGACTACAGCCTGTGGCCAGTAGAGTACATCCCATCAAGAACAACATCAGTTTCGATTGCTTCATCATTTCTATAGGCTCCTTTTTAGCTTCGATTGGATTAGAAAGAATAGTGACGGAAGTTCACGCTTATGCGATTAGAACCTACATCGAGAATGTGAAGCTGGGCTCCGTCAGCCGTTGGCAGCACTGCAATACCTTGAGCTTCGGTACCACTAGGCAAATTACGGTCTACTGCAACGGACACATTACCGTTATCCACATCGACTTTATAGAGAGTCTGGGTCTTATTATCTGAAGAAGCATAGAGGTATCCGTTATACATCGCAGCACCTTGAACCCGATCAATGCTTTGAGTAAGCGGAACCGTCTTAATCAGGTGCATGTCGTCAAGGCTGAACACGTTTAACACATCAGCATTGTTCCATTTTGCCGTGTACACCTGCCCGCGGGCAGCATCTACAGCAACCCATGGAACACCTCCAGGATGGAGATCTAGCGGCAGCGCATAAGAAGTACCGGTATACTGCAAGGTATTGGCATCATAAAGGGCGATGTACGGATGCTCGTATTTTTTCCCATCTTCAATAGGAGCATAAATCTTCCCGTTATAATAGGAGATATCCCCGATGTGATCCCCGCCAAGCGCGGATATCTGGGATGGAATCGCCAAAGGATTCCGTGCGATTACCGTCTTGCCGTCCAGTGCTGTACGAAGCAGGCCATAAGGTGAGCTGAAAATCCATGCGTTCCCATCCGTCGTTACCCCTTGCCCCCGTTCCAGGGCATCTAACAGCCAGAAAGTTTGCTTGGACACTTCATGCCAGGGTTCAGCTGCTGCTGTAATTGCAAAATCACTTCCCAGATTTTCCGTTTCTACCGGATCTGCAAGTACCGAAGACATAGACACTGAACTGGACACCATTACTCCCGCAACAACCAGACCCCAAAACCTTGCAACTTTCATGTTCTTCTCTCCTCCTAGTGTTATCTTGGCCCAGCACGTCCTCACGCCTGACCTTAATCCCATTCTAGGGCTGATCCATCCCCCTCCTATTGAACAAAATACTTCTTTCCTTGAATAAAACTCTCATTTGCATATTTATTCCGACATGGAGCCGGGTTTAGCTGAAATTTGATAAGCATACAGCTTCGGAGTCAATCCAGTCTCCCGTTTAAAGACTCTGGTAAAATGCCCTTGGTCGGCAAAACCGACTTGAGCAGCAATTTCCTTCAAGCCTACCTTGCCTGATCGGATCAGGAATTTGGAGCGTTCAATACGGAGGCGGATTAAATAGTGATGGGGAGTATAACCGGTCTGCTGCTTGAAGACACGGATAAAGTGGGACTGACTCATATTGGCCTTCGCGGCCAGCTCAGCCAGCGGAGCATCTTCCTCCAGGTTCTCTCGCATGTATTGGATAACGCGGAAAATCTCCTGGTTCGCTAGCGTTTTAGCACCAGAATGTTGGGGAATGACAGAGGAATAGTGCTGCAGTAAGTGAATGATTAGCATATTGGACAGTGAATCGCTGTATATTTTCCCCTTCGCTCCGCCATTCTGCAATTCTTCCAGCATCCAGAGCCCTAACTGCAGGAGCTTGGAATCTTTGACATGGAATTTGCGGTCTAATTGAATGTGCCCTTCCGTCAAAAATCCGGATTCACGGGCAACTTCTTCAATCACAGAAGGAGTGATCTCAATATTCAGGAAATATAACGACGTCTTGCCCCAGGGGCAGAGGAGGCTCTCGTTGCATGGGGTAATATGAATCGTATAATAATTTTCGTAATAAGCCGTACAATGAATTCCTACCAAATACTTGGGCTCCGGCGAGGGACTAAACGCTTGTTGCGGACTGTACCATTGCGAGACCTTGACCTTATCCCAACCCAGGTTGTCACTTGCCAGAACAGGCTGAGATGTCGTGGAGACCGATTCTGTAAAATTTTTCATAGCCATCACCCCTTGTCCCCCCAATCTATCAGCCATATATGCGCGCCGCGTCAATGAGTTGTAAAACATTTGTAAATCTCTACATCGCAAATGTTGTATTGCACAGCAATATTTTCGTCATAACGTCCCTATGTGTGTCTTGCTTTGGCAAATATGCCGCCACTTCGGACTTACCTCCTCATTGAGGGTGCAATCCGACATCCTCCCGCACCAAAAAGCGCGAGTGACAGGTGTGAAATGAACCTGTTACTCGCGCTTTTTTTCAAACCACCGACTAAACCGATGGTTATGACTGCGGTCTTCGAATGCCAGAGCTGTTAATTAACAATCTCATACACGCTCTGGAAGAAACAATGCCTCAAACTTCGCTTTTCCTTGCTTTTCAATCCAGGTATTGAAATCCGTAAGTGCCGGGAATGCCTTGCTCACAACAGAAATATCGACCTCGTGGCCTTCTTCGTTTAGCCACTGAAACACGCCGGCCAAGATTTCATTATGCTGACGCAATGTTTCCAGCGGAACTTGAACATAAGGAATGGTTCGGTTGGTTATGCGGCCTATAGCATCAGCAATCTGTACGGGTGTTAGCATGTCACCGGCAATTTCGACAGTTCTGCCCAAATAGTCGTCTGGGAATCTAAGTGCTAACACAACGAAAGCGCCGATGTCGTCCACAGCTACAAGCGGGATCACTCCATCTGGCTTGAAGGCTTGTGCGATCATTCCGTTCTGCACACCGGCTGTCATCGGGTCTGAGAAGTTCTCCATAAAGGTGGCGGGACGCAATATGGTAGCCGGCAAATCTAATGAAAGAATATACTGCTCTATATCCCATTTCTGCATGTCACGATAACGGGATTGCGCATCTGCACCGCCAACTGATGTATAAATGAAGTGCTGAATGTTCGCCTTTAAGGCAGCGTCCGCTACAGCCTTCCCGATACGTCTTTCATCGGCATTGGTTTCGAGAGTAGGGTTCCAGCCCGATGCTTGAACACTGAATACGCCATATACCCCCTGCATAGCGGCATCAAGTGAGGCAAAATCGTTCATATCACCTAAAAAAAGCTCAGCTCCCTGTTGGGCTAGTTTCAGGGCCTTATCGCTTGATAAATCGCGAACAAATGCACGAACCTTCCAGCCATCAGCGATTAAATGCCTAACAGCGGCACCTCCTTGTTGTCCCGTTGCGCCTAAAACCAATATCTTTTTATCAGTCATATCCCCATGCTCCTCTCTAAGCTGTATAAGACTATCTCTGCTTAAACTAAACCATTACAGTAAAATAAGTCCTGTTGTTATCCTAAATTATTAACTATATAATTTAAAGGAGACACATTATTTTTATATAACTTCATAAAGTAGACTACCTATATTTTAGTTAGGAGTGATTTCTGTGGATGTACGCAAAGGGGACGAACTATGCCTCATTTCTATTCGTGAAGCTTTGGAGGTTGTTCGCGGAAAATGGTCCTTTTTGGTGCTTTCCTTACTTAGTCTGGGGCCGCAACGATTTAATCAAATGCGAAGAAATTTAGATAACATCAGCATCAAGTCTTTAACGGATGTCCTGCGTCATTTGGAGCAATATAAAGTCATCAATCGCGAAGTGTTTCCTACTGTACCAGTAACCGTTGAATACTCACTAACCGATAAAGGACGGGAGTATATCCCCGTGCTTGCGCAAATGCGTACATGGGGTGAAAACTGGGGGGAACATCCGCAGCTTGTCGATGGTCGCGAATATCGTTGTTGTACAAATAGATAAGCATGGAGAGAATACAAACCGGGTTATAAATTGAACTGGTCTTCAGCAAATATAAAAAGACAGCGAGTATCCGTTATCGGGACTCGTTGTCTTTTTTGGTTTTACGGCATTTGCCACTAGCTTCAGCTAATCATGATCTAACAAAATTAGAACACTACTTCCATCCTGCTTCTCAGGATAGTGATCGCCACTTATTCAAAATCAGTTCGGAAGCTGACGTCCTTGTTCGCTTCCAGTTCTTCACGCAGTTGGTCCAGCTTCTCGGATGCTCTCCGGTAAGCATCACTGCCCAGGAACAATTGAGCCGGCGGATTCGGTGATTCCGCCAGATCAATGAACACCTCTGCCGCTTTTTCAGGATCACCAAGCTGCTTGCCATCTGCCGCTACGAACTGGTTATGTCCAGCGTGAAGCTTGCTGTAATCCTCAATTTTATTGGCAGACAGAACCAGGGAATCCGCCTTATTGAACTCCGTTCTGAAGCCTCCGGGTACTACTGCCGTCACTTTGATCCCCAGAGATTGCACATCCTGGGCAAGCACTTCTGTCAGTCCCATTAGCGAGAACTTCGTCGCTGCATACACACTCCAGCCCAAATGCGGAGCGAAGCCCGCGATAGACGAGATATTGAAAATGTGCCCTGACCGCTGCTTCCGCATATAGGGCAGCACACTTTGAATGACATTAATGGGACCAAATACATTGACTTCAAAGTTAGCCATGATCTCCTTCTGCGATAGCTCCTCGATTGCACCACCGATGCCATACCCTGCATTGTTAACCGCTACATCTATTTGCCCGAACTGCTCATACGTCTTTGTCACGGATGCCTGGATCGAATCTGCTTGGGTCAGATCGACCGCGAGCGGCAGGAATTGTCCTTCCGACACCTCACCCACGGCTTGCTTTAAATCTTCTATATTACGTGAAGTTGCAGCGACTCTATATCCGCTATCAATCAATTTTTTCACCAAGGACAGCCCCAGCCCTTTCGAAGCACCGGTCACGTACCATACTTTATCATGTTGCATATTTTCCCCTCCAATGGATAATCATTACTGTGTAATAGGCGATTGCCGCCGGTCTGTTGGAACAACCTTATTATGCTCCTGCCGGGTGAAATTCCGTTAGAATATTACTCTCACGTTCTTGCCTATTATTCTCACCTTACTTAACAAACACAGTTCAAGAATTTATACTGAAACACAGTAATGGGAGGGATGCACATGCTGGATGATGCTCAAAAAACATACTATAAACAGCTGGAGCTAGCGAAGCTCGTCGAGAAGTTCTCCGGTAAAGATGGCGACCATGCTACCCTCATCCCCTCACTGCATCTGGTTCGCGATTCCCACTCCGAGGTTCCGATCTGCAGAATTCAAAAACCATCGCTATGCATCGTTGCCCAAGGTGAGAAGGTTATTATGCTCGCAGATGAGCGCTACCGATACGGGGTATCTGACTACCTCGCGGTGTCTCTGGATGTGCCGATAACCGGCCGGGCTACTCAGCCCTCTCCTGAATCCCCCTACTTAGCGATTCGTCTGGATTTAGAGGCCAGCCAAATCTTTCAGATCATGAAGGAGACGGACCTACTTCCCAAGAGCACTAATAGATACCATAGAGGATTATTCGTAGGCAAAATGAATAATGCTCTCCTCGACGCAGCCGTCAGACTGGTAGGCCTGTTAGAGACGCCGAAGGACATTCCGGCACTGGCGCCCCTTGTCATACGGGAGATTATTTACAGACTCCTTAGCGATGATCAAGGAGATGTGTTCAAGCAGATTGCCATGGCTGGAAGTAATTACGCCTCCATTGCTGAGGTGGTCGAGCGGATCAAGAGGGATTACAACCAGCCGCTGCGCATCGAAGAATTAGCTGAGCTTGCGAACATGAGCTCCTCCTCGTTATATCGTCACTTCAAAGAAGTGACCGCCATGACCCCAGTCCAGTATCAGAAGCAAATTCGACTGCAGGAAGCTCGCCGCCGCCTGTTAACCGAATCTACCCATGTGGCAGATATTGCGTTCGAGGTAGGCTATGAGAGCCCCTCCCAATTCAGCCGGGAATATGCGCGTTTGTTCGGCTTCTCTCCAATGAGCGATATTAAGCGGTTCAGCTAAATGCCTTTGTATAGAAGCGGAACAAACACCGAGGCACAGTTGGCTTGGCGAAAACGAGCGATGACGTGCCTGCTCCAGTCACGCTCATATTGTGGATGGGAGGCTAGAAACAGCTCATCCAGATGGTTAAATGCGGCATCATACGGCATAGCCGGATTGTCGCCGTTGAACTCCAGTTGCGAGATATGCAGATAGATGCCACCGGGCAGCGTGATCTTTTCCACACCATCCGGCAGCCCCTCGAAGGAACTAACCCGTGTACCAAAGCAACTGTTCACTTGTCCCTCCACCCCCGTATCAACTGGAAAGCCATAGTAATCATGCAGATAATATTGAGCCGCTTCTACTGCAAAGACCTGCTGCTCCACTTCAAAGTATTTGGTAATTACAAATTCCTCCGAGTCAGGAGGGGTCACACTGCATGCTATTTTCATCTCGGGAAGCGTCACCGGGCGGCATCTTAAAGTCTCGAAAGAATCCCCAGCATTGGACGGAAGCTTGATCGGCTCGTACTTCACAAGCATATCCCCGTCCTCATCATAGGTATTGAGGGGGGAGCTTGCCGGGTTATAAACATACTTTGTATCGGTACGGAAGCCATTGACAAAATACTCGTCAGCCTGCATCCGTTCGTCATATCCGGCTCTGCCTTCTTGCTTCTTCCCGTTGATCAACATCTTGGCATAGCGGCAGGCCGGTATCGTCAACGTTACCGTATTCTCCGGGAGATGAGCCGGCAGATTCGCCAAGCTGTCCACAGCAATCCCAACAACTACTCTGTAGTTGCCATCCCCCGCGATATCATAACGTGCGCTCAGCAATTCCTGTTCCGCCAGCTTCACCCCAAGGATATCGGCTAGCAGCGCCGTTTCTCCTTCAGCAATCATTTTTCGGGCAAAAAAATAATCATTTAAATCACGGCCAGCCGTTCCACTTCGCCCATAACCATAGCCACGGCTCTCGTAGGTGATCGTCAAGCCAATTCCGACAATCTTGATTTCACTTCTGTCAACAATAGCGCAGAATTCGTTCACCTGTTCTACCAATACCTCTGCTTGACTGATGCGGTTTGCCTCCTCCACCATGCTCATAATGACTGGTTTTACCTTGGGTCCATAACCCTCGGGGCTTGCATCCAGCTTTTTGGCTGTATTCATTAGGATTCCTCCATTCGTCACTGATGTCACCCATTGTAGCCGTTTCGTACTTCGTAGTATTATCCGTTCTTACCATTTTTTGAGTCTGCGATATAATTTCTGCTGCACGCTCCCAGTATCGCTGATGGCCTGGTATACCGCAAAAGCAGGTTCATCCTCGCACAGCAACCCATTGTCATTAATCCATCCGGAAAGAATCTGATCATATACCGTATAATCGCCGCCGCCACTTTCCTGCAACATCGCGCAGCAAGTATCGCCCTCCACTCTCAGCAGCTTTATTTCAGAATTCTGTGGAAGCTCCAGTGCCTCTGCAACTCTAATTCCGCAGATACAAGCGTCCGGCATTCGGGAGACATAGAATTCCTGCTCACTCTTCAGCAAGTGAGGGAAATAGACTGCTGCAAATCCTGTGACTGCTGCCGCTGCTGCCTCTTCCGCTCTCGGACCCATTTTTTCCGACACCAAGAAGACCATCTCACCTGGACAAGTTAGTGTAATTCGGGGAAAGTCACTGCGCTTGTGCAATGGCAGGTACAGCTTTAGCTTCTGGAATGTGCCTTGTCTGATTATGTATTCCTCAAAGTATGGTCGTTCACTCTGTACGAACATGCTCCTGTTTAGCCAATCAATGCAGAGATAATTCCAGGCCTCGAAGATGGCATCTTCCTTATGATCGACAATCACGGTCGCAAAACTGTTGTTAAACGAAGAAACTGTCTCCAAGCTTGTAAATTCCCCCTCCGCCAAATCCCTTGCGTCAATACCCTGAATATACAGCTCATAGCAAAAACGATTCCCATCCTGCTTGCCGTTCCTCCCAAAAATGCGCCCCCTGTAGCCAGGAAGCAGGGAGAACAGAGACCGCATGGCATTCCGTTCAATATTCTCCAGACTACTGTGATAATACCTTGCTCGCACCGTCTCCGGAATACATTCTGAGGCCACTGACACTTGCCTGTCGTTCTGGCTGTTATACGGCGGGAAATAATAATAGCAATCCCCGTTCCGATATTCCAGAGGGGACTGTCCCAGCGTGGATTTGACATGTTTGCAAAAAGCCTGCTGGGAGCTATACCCCCATTCCATCGCGATATCCGCCAGCGGCATCTCTGAATGCTTCACCAGTGCCATCGCATTGGAGAGTCGGCGCTTGCGGATGTATTCCTTCACCGAATGACCTGTCACACTATAAAAATCTCGATATAACTGCATGGGCGACAGGAAGCACCGCTTCGTAAGATGCTGTATGTCCAGCCCCGCAGCGAGATTCCGTTCTATATATTCGATTATCGATTGAATATGCGGTTTGGGCTGCACACGACCGCCTCCCCGATAAGGAATAGTAGCATACCCTTATATCGTAAACCTTTTGACACTGTGGGAACTGTTAATTACTTCTCACAAGATCGACCACCTCGAACAGAAATGATCGGCCGCTCAAGAATTCCCTAATGTAAGCCTGAGCGTAGGGTTGCTCCTCAATCAGACTTGCTGTCTCCAGCGGATTAGAGGCATGATGAGCGTAATTTCCGATCATAACCATGATGAAAAAGCATTCCAGCTCGCGGACATAGTCCCCTGTAAGCTTCCTTACGCTCTCATATCCCTGTATGAACATCCAGCGGTGCTTCGGCCAAAGCCCCAACAACGCCCCTGCCATATCGTAAAGATAATAGCCATAGCCACATCTTCCGAAATCAATGGGGTAGGGCTCATCCTCCAGAATAACGATATTACCGCTGTGCAAATCGCCATGGATAAGACCATGGTTACGATCGTTGCAGGGTATTTCTTCGAGTTGTGAGCACACTTTTTCAGCAGCTGCCTGATAGGATCTCCAAGCCTCCTCCGACAAAAATACGGAATAATGCTGTTCCAGCTTAGCCAACTCAGACCGGAAGCTGCCGGCACCCCATACAGGGCGCGTAAAATCTGCTGGCGGGTCAAACTTCACAGCGGCTTCATGAAGCCTGCCCATCAGCATCCCCATTTTATTAGCCAAACTGTCGGTAAAATCACCTTCTACGTGGCTGCCCTCTACCCAACGCATCATGGTCACATAATAGGGACGACGTTGCTCACCAGCAACCTCAATGTCCAATACATACGAGCCATCACGGCTTGCAATCCCTTCCGGAACCGTCAGATCATCACATAAGTTAAGCGCCTGTAACAGCGTTAACTCGGATTGAATTTGCTCTTTGCTCATGAGGTCCGAATGAATACGCAGTAAATAATGGCCCGTTGATTTCGTCTCTATTTTATACGTGATGGTGTCCGATAGCTGAATGAACTGGATGCCCTCCCATTCGATATCGTAGTGCATAAGTGCCGACAGAACTATCGTCCTGGCTTTGTTCAATAAAGAACGCCTATGCTGCGCTGTGTCATACCTGGAAAAATCATCCATACCTAGTCCTCCCGGTGTCTTGTGCCTGGGATCGATAACGCCGTCCCTGTTCTGTTGGTCATTATAGCAATGACGGGCCACCCGGAAATATACAATAAATGATTAAAAACTGTATTTTACACAGCAAAAAGCCACATCAGAATAAGTCCCAATGCGGCTTTATGTGACTACTTTTTTGCATATACAATCTTCTTAATACTATCTCTGGATAGGCAAAACCGGTCGGCCAGCTGGTCCATCGTGACCCCGGTTGAAAATTCTAAACGAATGGTCTCATTTCTGTGATCCAGATACTTTCGGCTGCCGGATTTCTCGCCCCATTTCTTGCGCACGCCATCCGGCTTGGGGATGTACACCATCCCGCCATGGACATATTTCTGTACTTCCTTCAGCAAGGCTTCCGGGAAGATTAGGTCAGCATTTACATATTTCATAATAGCTCCGCTCCTTTAAATGTTGAAATCTTAAAGGTAGCAAAGTCTATTCTATAAACATGAACACTGTCATATAAAAGCGGTTACTTATTTCTATTCAGCTCTATGCAAACAACCGCTTGTTGTTTATAGAATAAACTCTGCATAGAGCGCTGATCTAATCTAGCCATGTGGTGCCCCTCCCTTCCTTAACATGCAATATGATTACTTTTTCTTCCTTCCCTTATTTTCCCTTCGTTTGGCATTATCTGCAACCCTAAATTTTACAATCCTGCTTATCAATTCATAGGGCATTGGTTGGCCGATGGGAAATTGCACAGAGCCTTTGGCTCCCTTATACCCTGACAGTTCTTCCTTAAAAGCGGCAATTCCGCTGGCCCCCGGGTAGAAGCCGATATGGTTCTTGTAAGCAGCAAAATGCACCAGGTTGCCTTGCAGCGCAAAGGTGGGCATCTGATAACTGATCTTCTCCACCGCCTCCGGTGCAGCTTCGTGTATAACACCTCTTAACGTCTGAAGTGTCTGCTGAACTTCGGTAGGGAACAACGAGATGTATTCATCTATTGTCTCAAAAACAGGCTTGTCCGTATCCATATGATTCCTCCTTTCACTGCATGGTTAGTATGGTTATATATTTCTGGGCTCATTCTATATTTAGCGCTATTTCAAGCTCTTTAAAGCTCACTTCAATGGTTCGAGATGGATAAAATTCTCCAGCACTCCTACCAATTCGGACAAATCATTAATGATCGCATCAGCCTCAACAGGGGGCTCCCAGTACTGGTCCTTTTTCCAAATCGCTCTCATTCCGGCCTCTCTGGAGGCCTGCACATCATTTATCGGATGATCTCCTACGTATATACTCTCTTCGGGTGCTACGCCCAGCCGCTCTACTGCTAAATTAAATATTCGGTGATCTGGCTTTCTTAGACCTTCCTGTTCTGATACCAGTATGGCCGAGAAAAATCGTTCAATGCCCAAGGCTTGGATATTGCTCATTTGTAGTGCTGTAAAGCCATTGGTTATCAGACCTAGCTCTATTCCCTGCCGCTGTAACTCTTCTAACAACTCAACCAAATTAGGGAATGGTACACAGGACTGATGAAACTGAGACACATAATCTTTAAGTAGTTCTTCCCACGTTGTTCCCTGAATCCCAAACTCATCTATCAATTGCCGATAGACTACATCCTTCCATACATAGCCCCTTGCATCTAGCTCGACAAATCGGTTAATCAGAGCTTCCTTCGAAGTATGGCCAAGGCAATGCCCCAAGCGTTGATGCTGCATTTCAACAAATCGTTTCAAGGATGTATCCCGGTCCAGCAATGTTCCGTCCAGATCAAACAGCACAGCCCTTATCACTTGGATGTATTCACTCCTCTGAGGTTAAATTAGGGTCCAAGCGGATTCGCCTAAAACCACTATAATCATTCTACCTCTTGATCACTCACTCGCCGAATTTTATAATTGAAAAATCTTCTAAATCGGGGTGAAATGGATGTCTTTCCGCATCGTTCGAGGTATGTAGCTGCCGGGCTGGATAAAACGCGTACCAGCCGTCAAGGGGGAAGTCTGCCCTTTGACCCAGTGCAATCTTGAGCAATAGCCAGCGGAGACTCCGTATTATTTTATTCTCATTGGAAGGTGGAATTTAAGAATGAACAAGGTAGATTATAAGGAATTTTATGATAGAGTCGGTGTATTAAACGGTTGGGATTTCAGCCATGTGAAATGCGTGTCCGAAGAAGCTCCTTGGGACTTCTACCGTGAAGTCACGAAGAGATGTCACCCCTCCGACCTCCTGCTGGATATCGGAACAGGCGGCGGAGAAGCCATTTTATCCATAGCTGATTCAGCAGCGCTGCTGGTGGGCATTGACCAGTCTACTGGGATGATGGAGACAGCAAACAGGAATCTATCCAGCTCCGGCAGAACAAATGTCCGTTTTCTGGAGATGAATGGTGATCAGTTGGAGTTTCCGGCACACTTCTTTAATGTGATCCCATGCAGACATTCTCCTTATTCCGCCAAGGAAATAGCACGAGTCTTGTCCAAGGATGGAGTATTCCTGACCCAGCAAGTGGCCGAGAATGATAAGTTGAACCTTAAAGAAGCATTTGGGAGCGGGCAAGCTTGGGGTACACCGGGTGGCACCCTCAAGCAGCAGTACCTGACCGAGCTAAGTGAAGCAGGCTTCAGGGAGATTCAGTCCTACGAATATAACATCACCGAGTATTACCAGACCGCTGAAGACCTGATATTTCTGTTGAAGCATACGCCGATCATTCCTGGCTTCGGCCAGAACGAAGAGGATTTTCAGATTCTTGAGCGATTTATTGCAGAGAATCAAACCGAGCAAGGAATTATGACAAACTCAGAGCGTTTTATGATTACTGGCCTACTCTAAAACTGGTCGGCCGGTGGATGGGTCGCTGGAATGGTGCGCTGGTTAACTGAGTGGTGGGCCTCTGTGTTGGTGAACTAGTCGGGTGCTGATGAGTAGGTACGCTAGTGGACTGAAAAGCTGGTGGGTTGCTGAACTAGTGAGCTAGTCGACTGGGTGCTGCTGCTGCTGCTGCGTAGGTACGCTAGTGGACAGAAAAAGCTGGTGGGTTGTTGAACTAGTGAGCTAGTCAACTGGGTGCTAGTGCTGAGCTAGTAAGCTGGACAACAGTGTACAAAACTCAGCTACTAAAGGCAAAATTGCACCTTATTTTTCGCAATATTTCCATTATGGGGTGATTAAGTGCATTTTTGTCCCTTAATTCCCCAGAAAAGGCCTTTCGGTGGTTCAGCACCTAGGGTATGAAAATCCGTTTGCAAAAGAGGACCTCAAGCTCCACAATAACGTGGGAGCTGAGGTCCTTCCTTATAGGACAATATGCTTCATCTTCGTACGTCCATGCTTAATCACTATACGCACATAGTTAATCCTTATTTACTCAAAGCAATCCCTATAAGCCCATAATCAATCCTTATACGGATCAAACTCGTCCGCTCCTGCCATACACACTCCGATCGGTTTTAAGACATGCATAACCTCAATCGTCTCCGCGTGAGCGTCCAGTACTTCCTGGAGCTTCCGGTATACAAACGGGCTTTCGTCCGTCCCGGCTCCGCGCAGCTCCACATTAAATGCCTGCACCGCGTCCAGCATTTGCGCCTTCGAGATTACTCCGCCGCTGCGGGTTCGGGTCTTCCAGTTCATTTTGCCTGCGGCCTGTGTCCGGCTCATGATCCGTCCGGCTCCGTGAACCGTGCTGTAATAAGCGTCCCGATTCTCTGCGGTATCCTTACCTTTAACGATTACCGAAATGTCTCCCATGCTCCCGCCGATAAAACCCATCTGTCCCGGTGCAGACGGTGTAGCACCTTTGCGGACCACCACTGTCTCCTTCCCGTCATGAGTTTCCTTCCAGGCATAGTTATGATGGTTGTGTACTTCAAAGTCGGCCTCCGTCCCCAAGATGGACAGCACTTTGCGCATTACATAATCCCGTCCTGCGTACGCATAACGCCCTGCCAGCTTCATGGCACGGTAGTACATATCCCCTAGCTCACTGTTCAAATCCAGCAGGAGTGGCGGCTGATCCATTTTTTCACCCGGCGCGTTGGCTAAGAATCCACGTCCTGCTGCCAGATTGATAAAACCGCTTGCCGTCTTATGCCCGAAGCCCCGGCTGCCAAAATGATTACCGATCCACAGCCGCCCTGTCGCCGTTTCCTCAAAGAGATCCACATAATGATTCCCTGAACCAACCGTTCCGAGTTGATCACGGGCCAACGTTTTCAGCTTATCGTGCTCTGCCTTTCCTATAGTTCGGTATACATCCCAGTCCGGATCGTCGAACAACTCATGATCCAATCTCTCGTTATTGATACGACCCACGCCAAAAGAAATCTGGCGAGCGATATCATTCATGATTCCGGCCAGCCCAGGTTTTACATCAGCTGCGTACAGCTGCGTCCGCACCGCTTTATTCCCACATCCAATATCATAGCCCACACCGGAGGGCGAGATTTGCCCGTCATAGACAACAACACCGCCAATAGGCTGACTGTACCCTTTATGATGATCCGCCATAAGCAGCGTCTGAACTACGTTCCCCGTCTTGGAACAGGTTCTCGCCTGAGCAAGTGCTCCCTCGTCAGGCTTTCCCCAAACACGTACACCGTCAATATTCTGATATGTCATCTTACACCCACTCCTGTAACTTTACTAATGTTCTAAACAATTCATCGAGCCGTCCATCCTGACCGCCTTCAGCAGCCTCTATTCCGGATACGACCTGCTCGTAGTAGCTGATTCGTTCCTCCAAAAACTCATTAATGGGTTGAATTCTCGGACCGTAATCCATCTCGTCTCCTGCTCTTTTACGGACCAGCAAATCATCGACGGCCGCTCTAAGCAAGCCCTCCTCCGGCAGCAGGGTCTCCATTAATATTAGAAATTCAATAGGTGGTATCGTATGGAATCGCTCGATCCATTCGCAGGCCAGCACTGGACGAAGCACATAAAAATACTTCTTTATTTTCACATGATCGCCCTGCAGGTAATCGCGATAGTTCCCCTTAGCCATATGCAGATAGTGGTGCATGCACGATTTGGGGGAGAACATGAATGAAGAAATGTCACGGATTTGCCGGACGACGATTTCATCCTCCATATAGACAATCGGAGATTGCAGCCACTCTAGCAGCGGCGGATTGGATTTACGGAATAGATTCAAGGCCTTCTTCAAATCCCAACCGTTGATGTCCAACATATTGCTGATCGGTCGTTCAATGACATCCCGTTTTTCAAAAATAGACAGATACCAATCCAGCGGCCGGATATATAGAAATCTTACGTCATAATCACTGTCCTTGGAAGGAAATCCCCAGGCCCGGCTACCTGATTCGCAGGCATACAGAATGCGGACGTTCTCTTCCCTTTCGATCTTTTTCAGCTCTTCTATAATGATCGTTTTAACTTCGCTCATAAGGCTCTCCTCCTGCTCAGCTCCATTACTACGCATATTTTCGCTTATTTCCGGAAGTTCGAACATGGCAAAAGTATTACGATCAGAGCACAGTTTGCCATTTCACCCCTACCCTTGCCCTGTTACAATGAAAGGAAGACTTTCATGAAACGGGGAATTCAGGTGGCCAAGGAAAGCTTTGATAAAGAAATCCAATTCCTGCGAATGCTTGCGCTCACGAGCGGCGCGTTCAACAGACAGCAATTCGCTGACCGGCTGGGTATTTCCGTGCATACCTTTGACAAGACCCTCCGCCGGCTCAAGGATATCGTGAGCGCTACCTATCAGCACCTCCCGGAGGAACAGGGTAAAGAATTCGCTGAGACTCTAAAGTACAGCTACTATGATTCTACTGACCCCATGCTGTTATTTCTCTTCCGGGCCAAGTCGGTAAAAGAAACCGAAAGCCAGCGCCTTTCTCTCCTGCTGGGTGCCATGAATACAGAGGCACTGACAGCGATGGAGCTTCTGGATATGTGCTGTGGCAGCCTGCCCGCAGGTGTTCCCCAGCCCGATGAGAAGACGATCCGTTCGGATCTGAAGTACCTGGAAGAGGTGGGCGTCATCCGCAAAGAAGGGACCACCCGTCCTTTCCGCTACCGTGTACATAACGATTTGGTGCAGCAGTTAACCCAAGAAGAGCTTATCGACTTGTATGATTTTGTGGATGTCATGGCGAACACTCAGGTTCCTTCTGTACAAGGCTATCTGCTGCGTGACGGATTGAAAAGGCATCTCTTGCGCAATCAGACCGAACAACCAGCCATCGAAGCTTTTTTATATAAGTATCATTATTATTCACGCATCTTGGATGAAGCCCATTTGTTCACTCTTTTGAATGCCATTCGCCAGCGCCATAGCGTCACCTTTCTCTACTTCTCTCCAAAGTCCGAGAAAAGCTACGGCTCCAAAAACACCAATCCATTGTTCGAGCGCGAAACCGAAGGTTCCTCGATAAAGACACTGCCGCTGAAGGTCGTCTATGACCATCAGTACGGACGGTGGTATCTGCTCGCGAGCGGCCGGGAAGGCCTTCGCAAGTACCGCATGGAAGGGATCACGCGGATGGAGACCGAGGATCAGCCTGTAAATGAGGAAGCCTTCCAGACCAAACGTAACAAGCTTGACGAGAAAATGAAGACTAGCTGGCTGATCGATACTGGACTGCCGGTCACGGTGCGGGCGAGGTTCTATAGTCCCGGAGTTTCCGAACCGAATTTCGTTAGGGAGCGGGTGCTGCTGCAAGGACAGTGGGGACAGATCGTGGACGAAGACCCGTATTCTTTTATCTACGAAATCACCGTGAATGGGACGACCGAGATCAAGCCTTGGCTGCGGAGCTTCGGGTCCAGCTGTGAAGTGCTTGAACCCGTGAGGCTGCGCCGCGAAATGATCGCTGAATGGAAGGAGATATTGGCCTACTATGAACCTGTTCGAGAAAATTTTTAACTATCAGATCATCTCCCGTATGGACGACAACGGCACCTTCATGATCACTTCCCACGAAAGAGCCTGGCTGAAGACCATGCTTGAACACCCCGCAGCCATGGAAGCATTCACTGCCGGGACGCTGGAGAAGCTGGTCTCCCTGCTGGAGTCTGATCCTCTGATGGATACTGCCGACCACTTGGTGCAAAAAGCCCGCAGCAGGGAAAAGCAGGTGTATCACCCGCTCCTCCGCACCTTACACCGCCACATCATGGCTAAAGAAGCGGTCCAACTGACGTACGGAACCAAACGCGGCAATGTTCAAGAGGGGCACGCGGGGGTACCTTACAAACTGGAGTACTCCATGGTCAAACGGGAGTGGTATTTGCTCTGGTACCAACTGCGGCGGCGCTCGCTCATGAGCACCAAGCTGAGCAAGATCGTCAGCGTCTCACACCATCCTATAGCTGTCTCCAAATATGAGAGCATTCTTCATGAGATCAGCCTGAGGCGCGATGCACGTAAATTTGAGGTTGTTATTGAAATCGTCCCTGACTATAACCGGGAGCTGTCCCGCATTTTATATGCTTTCTCCAGCTTTGAAAAGGACGTTGCGTACGATGCGGATACTGACGCCTACAGTGTCAGCATCATTCTAACCGGGAACGACAGTGATTATCTGCTCTCCAAGCTTCGTTTTCTCGGCAAGCGGGTCCGGGTCGTGAAGGGCAATTACCTTAAGAAGCGGATGCAGGAATCGGCGATCAAAGCGCTGAAGCTCTACGGCGAGCTGCCGTCGGAAGAGGAATTATCGTCGTAATGACACCTGATTGTTGCGGCTGGAGGGAGCAGAATTAGTCTCTGCTCCCTCCAGCCACTTTATTTTCGATCATTCAATCGGCTAATCAATGAATCATACAGATGAATCAATTCCTGGGACGGGCGAATGCCCAGCTCCCGGGTGAGCAGCCGGACATAATCGGTGTAAAGGGCGTTCAGCCCTTTTTTATCCCCGGTCATCTGCCGGATCGTCATGAGCTCTCCAACCACGTCTTCGTCCAGCGGATTACGCTCGTTCAGCTTAAGCAGCAGCTTCGACGCAGCAGCGGTATCTCCCGCCGTAATTAGCACCCTGGCAAGCTGTTTTACAAACGCTGTATACATTTCCGCATACCGCTCTGTCTCATGGATGGCCCATACATAGGCTTTGTCACCGAACAAATCCCCTGTATACATCCGTTCAATATTCAGCGCCTGTTCAATATTTTCCGTATCAATAAAGTACAAACTTTTTACTTCTTGTTCAAATTCCACGTAGTCGATCTGCGAATCCTTCAATTCGAGTGCGTAACCATCATTCTCCGAACGGACACACTCTCGTATGCCTAGCGGTTCCAGTGATTTACGTAATTGATAGACAGTGGTATTCAGGTAGCTCTCGGCATTCGTCTGGTGCATCCCGCCAAAAATATCCTTCACCAGCCTGGAACGCGGAATTCGCTTGCCCTGGTACAGCAGTAGATAAGCGAATAGTTCCGCGCACTTCCGTGAGGTCCATTTGACCCGTCCAGCCTCATTGCTCACGGAGACGTCCCCCAGCGCCGTAAGGATATTCCTGCGGGCAACAGCAGCAGATGCAGCAGGAGTGGGCTGCGCCGGGGATTGAATGCTCCGTTGGTTGGCCAGCACGCGATTTACCGTCCGTTCCAGTCTCTCCTGGGAGACTGGCTTCACCAAATAATCGACCACAGACAATTCGTAAGCCTCCAGGGCAAATTCCTTGTGCGACGTCACAAATACCACTTGTACAGGAGAAGCTGCGGCTTCCATCCTGGCGGCAAATTTCATTCCACTCTCGCCCGGCATGGAAAGGTCTACAAAAGCCAGCTCAACATCGGTATTGTCCTGTAGAAAAGAAGTCGCAGCACGTGTGTCTGTAAAAGCGCCTGCGACCTGAACGCCAGGCAATTTGACCAGCATTTTTCGCAAAATCAAATGCATAGTAGGCTCATCGTCTACCAAAATAACTTTCATAGGCTTCCTCCTCCATATCACTATTATCGAATCTCTCCGGCACACCCTGCGAGCCTGACAAGGAGAATGAGAAGGTCGTTCCGCTGCCAGATTCGCTCTCGAACCAAAGGCTTCCGCCATGAATGCGGACAAATTCACGGGTGAGCGCCAGTCCAAATCTCGCATCTCCCGAATCATCTCCGGTAGCCATCGCCTTCAGGAAAGGCTCCTCCAGCCGGAGCAGTTCCGAGGTCTCTTCATCGATTCCGGCTCCGTTGTCGGTGACAGAGATGATGATCCGCTCACCCTCCAGCACAGCTCTGATATCAATCTTACCGCCGACCCCCGTAAACTTGATTGCGTTGGACAGCAAATTCCGCAAAATGAGATCCAACATCTCTTTATCTGCCCTCACCACCAGCTTCTCACTAATATCCTCTGTCAGCTCAATCTGCTTCATAGCGGCCTTTGGGCCAGCCAGCAGCAAGGCCTGCCGTACGACCTGCTGCAGATTCCAGCCTAATGGACGAAAGGCCACCTTGCCTTTTTGACTGCGATACCAATCCAGTAAATTATCAACCAGATGAAAGGTGCTCTGGACTTGGCCCTTAAGCTCACGCACCAACTCGGCATTCTCGAAATCGGCAGCCGTCAATTCATCATCCAGCAGCTCAGTCAGACTGACGAGAAGAGCAATCGGATCACGGATATCATGCGCCATGATCGTGAATAGCTTGTCCTTAAACGCATTAAGCTCAGATAACTGCCGGGCATTCTCGCGCAGCCGGGCCTCACTTTCCTTGATCTCCGTAATATCATTGAACATCAGAATCCGGCCAATCAGAATCCGGCCCGAATCGTAGATGAGCGACACGCTGCAGTTATAGTACATGTTGCGGTTGTCTTGAAATCGCTGAAAAGGGAACCGCTCTTCCCCCTCCCCTGCCGCCCGAATACGTTCAAGCAGTTCAGGGCTATTCCCCAACACTTTCTCCATCTCGACCGGATAATGCTTCGTCGATCCCAGCTCCGGGAGTACTTCTATCGCAGCACTGTTGTAACTGACAATTCGATCATCATAATCCAGCAGTACTACCCCGTCCCTGATCGTCTCGAACACCTTGGCGAGGGCAAGCGGCGTTAATCGCAGTAAATTGAACCGCAGGATACCCCACACGAATGCCACACCTGAAATAGCAAACCCGAAGGGTGTCAGGTCAACATTCGTGCCATACCAAAAGAACGTATTAAGCAGAAATGGGGCCACAGCGCCAAGCAGCAGAACAACAATCTGCTTCCGTACCATCGGCAAAGCCTTCCAGTACATGGGGATAAACAGCGAAATACCGCATAGTACAACGGAATAATTATAAACAGTATGCACCTTATACCAGGTTCCCTTGACCGTAGTGTAGAGGGGGATGGAAGACTCTGTATTCAGAATATAACGCTCATACACCAGGTGATGCCAATCATTGGTGAGATGAAGGATGAAGACTGTCATGGGGATAGCGAACAGGATCAGTGCAAGTACTTTGCGATAACGAAATCCCGTCCCTGTAAATTGGAGAGCTAGAAAGAACCAGAGCGTCGAAATGAACGGAATACCTAAATATTCGATTTGAAGCGACAGCTTCACTTGCTCCAAAGTTCGGCTCAACACCTCAAATCCGTACCCCAGCGAATAGAACGCCGCCGACAGCATAATCAGAATCATCGTTTTGGCAACAGGCAGATGGCGTTTCTGGTAAGACAGGAAAGAGACGAACAGCATAAGTCCTGTTGCGAAAAAAAGTGTGACCGACATCCATAATCTTGTGTCCACAGCTGCGTCTCCCTTATATCAAATAATTGCAATCTACACATAGAACAGGAGCATTATCCTCCCCGTTTGTTCCATTATAAACGCAAGGAGAAGAGCCGCGTAATCCCTCTTTTATTTTCAAAAGACCGACCCGTAACCGGATCGGCCTCCCTGAAAACTTTTGCGACAAACGTTATTTACTCAGTTCATATACGATTTTGGTAACCTTGGAGATCAGCGTGTAATATCTGCTGAAATCGGCGATATACGCACCTCCGGCTTTTTTGAGCATAGCCAGAATAATCATCGCACCGATCACCCCACGATAGGCATCCCATACAGTATCCGTAGCATCCAGCACATTGAATCCGGATAAGAACAACACTTTCAGCGCGATCTCCGGTTCATATACACCGTCATTTTTTAGCTGGTCCGTGATTTTGGAAAGACTGATGTTGGCATGGCGCAAAGCTGAAGCAGTAACGATCAGTGCGATCTCATTGTTGTTCAGCAGCTTGCGTTCTGCGGAGTTCAGCCCATCGTAATAAGCCTGTCTCTCACGGGTCGAGACTTCTTTGATAATCTGGAACGTATACTTCAAGTTGTTACCATTCGCTATCTGAAGCGCCGTCACCAAATCGGTTAGTGTAATCAGATTCGATTCCAGCATAGCTTTAGCAATTTCCTTGAGCGTCCAGCCCGCAATTTCCTGAAGATACATCGGAACCCAGCCCGGACGGCAGCCTGCGGCAAGCAGCGCAGCTGCTACCTCCTTGATGGTCTTGAATCCGCCATCGTATAGAGATTTGGCAATGGTAAAGTAGCCCATATTCAGGTACTTGGAGAGCAGCTTTGCCAAATCGACTGCCGACATACCCGTTGCCTTCAGGATAGCAATGGTATTGTCATTCCCAACACTTCTGTATCTGATATATTCAGTAGGCGTATAGCCGTTGCGGATTAGCCAGTGAAGCTGATCATCCGACGAGCGGTTACTCAGGAAGCTTAAGGCTTCCACTGCCGTCAATCCCAGCTGTCTCAGAATCGCAGCAATATCATCGCCTCGTTGGCCTACCGCCTCTAGGCCGCCCATGACAGCCTGGGTGCCATATCCTTGTTCACGCATGGCGAGTGCAATATCCGTCATGGCAGCATTAGGCAATCCTGCTTTTACAATGTTAATGACCTTGTATGGCAGCAAATTCCACTTTCTTAGGTACTGCACAATGGCCGCCGGGGTATCCACACCAAGCTGAACCAATTGCTTACCTTGTTCTTCCTCAGTACCTGCATTCTTGCGGGAATCGTTGTAATAATTGTACCGCATCTTCAGCACGCTGGCGTTGTCATAGCCCAGCGCCAACAGTGTATTGACCAAGTAGCTCGATGGGGCTGGCTCCAGCAGTCCCCGGATATCCAGCTCTGCGGCAACGTCGTTCGCGTTAGCTCCCCGCTCCTTCATCCGTTTCAGATAAGCGAATAAAGGATCACTTCCGAACACCTCACGGACGGCTGCACGGAGACGTTCTGCTGACATCACTGTCGTAGACACTGCATCCGTTACCCCCAGCTCATCCAGATTGAAGAGCACCTTCAAAGCCAGCACGATATCCGTATCCTTGAACTTGCCCCGCATAAAGCTGGCGACACTGCCCGGAGACGAGGTGCTGCCTGCCGGAAGGATCTTCGCCAGATAACCGACATTGGCATCATTATAGTAAACCTTGAATACGGCAAGCCCCAGTTCCGGACCTTTGTAGGATGGAGCAAGCATTTCTGTCGCCTGATCAGCCCCCATGTTGTAAGCATCCTTCAAATATTGAAGGATATCCTGAACCGGAGCGTTCTGCTTGATCAAGAAAGCTGTGGCACCTTCGGCCGTCGTGATCCCGTAGAGATCAAGCACATCCTGCAGTGTACCTGACGATGTGTTAACTGCGTCATAGACCTGCTCTACCGCCGATTGGATCGCCGTTGCCGAATACAGACCCAGTGCCGTCAGAATAGCCTTTGTCTCTGATCTCGTCTTGCTGTAACTCTTCTTCAGCATCTCGGCAACATACGTCAACCGATAACCGCCATTGCTCAGTTGAAGAGCGGCAGTATCCACACTCGTGAACAGCCCTGCCGTCTTAAAAGTATTCATTAAGCCTGCATCAAACGTTGAGCCATAGACGGTATTTAGACTGTTCAGAATTGCCGTCGCTGAGAACGTTCCATTTGCAATGAGCAATCCGGCCGTTTCCACGGAGGATTTTCCGTAGTGGTTCTTGAACATGTCTGCAATCTCAATCAGGGAAAAGCCAGCTTCCCACAGATAAGTGACCACGGCCTTCTCCTCCGTAATCTCAGCTTCCTGCAGCACCTTTTGCGGTGAACGGCCTACAGCTTCCTGTGAATCCTCCCCGTAGACATGAAGAACCGTCCATTCTATAACATTCCCATCTTCAAAATGAAGAGCCTTCAGTGCTTCTATCGTAGCCTTGGACGTGTTGCCGTAATAATTTTTGGACACTTCGATTACATCCTGCAGAGTGTAACCCATGGTACGCAGGTAAGGTGCAGCCTCAGCAATCGAGGGAATACCGCTCGCTTTCAGCAGCTGATCCAGACTTTGCTGAACCGGCTTGCCGTATTCCTGCGCAACTGTAGATAGGATGTCTGCTGCTAGATAATGCTGTGTTTGCATTAACGTATACGTCGTTTCGCCAGCCATTAACTTATAGTAGGTTTTGGCTGCCAGGACGAGATCGGTCAACGTGAATCCGGCTTGCTGCAATTTCGGCAGGGCATCGGAGAATACGGTGATTCCCAGTGAACTCAGTGACTCCAGCTTCGTCTGCTCCAGTGACTGATTGTATATCTTGGCTACAGCCCCCTCAATTTCAGGCCGATCATACGAACCCTCTGCCATCAATGCAGCGATGGTCTCTCCAGACGTCAGGTTATAATGCTCCTTGCCCACACGGACAATGCCCTCCAGGTCATAGCGCATCTTCTGCAAGAATGGCACCGCAGCGTCAAGTGTGTTCATACCGCCTGCCTTCAGCGAATCCGCGATGTTAGACTGCTGTG
Organism: Paenibacillus sp. MAHUQ-45; assembly: GCF_058133325.1. Taxonomy (NCBI): domain Bacteria; kingdom Bacillati; phylum Bacillota; class Bacilli; order Caryophanales; family Paenibacillaceae; genus Paenibacillus; species Paenibacillus sp. MAHUQ-45. The sequence goes on along the minus strand of NZ_JBYUPV010000012.1, from coordinate 164,318 downwards.
TGCTTCCATAAATATCGGATACACCCGCCACTACATCCGATTGACGGTACAGATTAGAATTCAGATGAGCCTGCAAGGCTCCGCCTGCCGATAGACCATACGCCTTAGCCAGCTTGATACTGGTAGCCAGACTGAAATGGGTCTGGAATACGAAGGAGATGGCTTCTGCAAAAGAAGTAACTCCCTGCTCTTGAAGCAGACTATAAAGGGCCGTCTCCACAGGCAGATTATAGGCAGTAGCAATCGCTGTGATCAGCGCATTCTTGTCGCCTACCGGCTTTTTCAGAAAACCTGCCGCCGTTTGGCCCGCGGTTAGTCCGAATTTCTCTTTGACCACGACGGAGATTTCTTTGATGCCAAAGCCTGCGTTGCGCAAATAATCTATCGCTTCGTCGGCATTGCTGATGCCTTGCGTCTGCAAGGTCTCAAATACTGTCGTCTCTAGGGTCTGACCATAGACACTGGCCATACCTGTCAGGATCATATTCTGGCTGTTGGGATAAGCTGCGACGAGTAGTTGCGTCGCTTTTCCAGCCTCCAGTCCGTAATAGTCCTTCAAAGCGCGGGCAATATCCCCCAGCTTGTATCCGCCTTTTTGCAAGAAACTGATTCCTTCAGCAGGCGATTCAATCGCGGAAGCTTTGAGAATCTGTGCAATGGTAACCTGCTGCTGTCCATACAGCTTTTGCAGCAAAGCAATCGTCGCTTGCAGGTTGTTGCGGTTAGAGGAATGAACAATCAGCCCTTTCATGACCTCCTCTTGGCTAAAGCCGCCCTGGACAAGTGCGGGACCCACCATCTCGGAATCCCAATACGTGCGATAGCGTGCGGCCAGAGTGTTAATCACGGATGTTGCCGTTGCCCCTTGCGACCGGAGTGTCTGAATCCATAACGTGATCGGATCACTCCCGTATGCCCAGGCCAACGCCCAGCCGATGATCTCCTGGTCTTCTTGTGTATGCTGAAGCAGCACCGACATAGCTGCGCTGGAATCCAGACCATAAGCCTCACGCAATACAAGCGCTCTGTCCTTCAGAGGATAGGGAGCCAGCCGCTCCACAACCTGCTCCATTGGCAGTCCCGTGCTCTTCAGATAAGCGGTGACGTCGCTTGCAGCAATACCATAACTGCTGAAAGCCATAATCCACTCACTCCAACCCTTGCTGTCGAAGGCAGCTGCCACTTCTTCGAAGGCGTACCCCGCATTCTTCAAGGCCGATAGCAGATACGGCATCCCTTTAGCTCTAATTCCTTGCGTGGAGTAGAAATTAATCGTGCCTTCAATGATAAGGTCCAGGGTGTACAGCTTGGACATACTCATGGCTACAGTGATATCGGGCAGCGTAGCTTTGGAGAACAAATACTGAACGTCCTTGACTACAGTAACAACGGAGCATGCACAGCCAAATCTGGCGAACGCGCTAGTCCGCTCCAGCTCCACCCATTGTTCCAGGGTTACACCCATCTGACTGATTAGAGCTTTGCCGATCGCGTACTTGTCCCACATTTGTACGTTACTCATCGCTGTGGCGACAGTTTCCGCATCCAGCTTGACCTGTAAATCCCCGGCGAAGACCGACCGGATGGCCGCCAAGACATCGGCTGCCTCATAACGGCTTGTATAATCATTGAAGAAAAGCTTCATGGCATCGTCCAGGGTGAACGCTTCTCCTGCCTGGATCAGGGCATCATGAACGCTTTGCAGTGATTTGGTCGCTGTCTGCCCGGCAAGCCGGAGCTGCCGGAACACTTCATAACGATTGCCCGAATACACATGTCTGAGATAATAATCAGTCAGACTAACGTGATCGTAGCCCGCCACGAGCAAATACTTCATCGTTGCATTCCGTGCATCTGGATATACAATTCCCAGCGCAGTCCCGATGTCAGCGCCGAACTCTTCCCGCAGCAGAGCTGCTCTTGCCGAGAGATTATATCCGCTAGCAGCGAATTGAGCCATTACGTCGTTCAGGCTTACACCTGCGGCTACCCACAGATCGTTGACGATACCTGCAATTTCTTTCACACTATAATTCTTGCGTCCCAGTGCGCTGATTATGACCCCGGCCCCGTCACCAGTCGATTTAACTGCCTCCGCTACCGTTCTAGGTGCAATTTTCGCATTCAGCAGCGCAACTGCGCCCTCTGGCTGCGGATATTTTTTTCTAAGCATCGAATACAGATACGGCACGGAGAAGCCTGCGCCCAGGAAGGCCTGAACCGCTTCTTCTGCACTTGCAAAATTGTAGAATTCCGCAATCGCACCCGCGACCTCATGATCGGGATATCCACTTTGGGACAGCCATGTGGCCGCCGTAATCGCATCCGCACCATACAGGTCTTTAATAAGAGAAGCCGTATCTCTTGCCGTCTGCTGACCTTCTTGAAGGGCCTGCACCGTATCAAATGAGCTTAACCCGTAGGCCGCTTGAACGGCACCAGCGATCTCCTTCTTGTCATAACGGGCGAATTGCAGCAATGCAGTAGTCCCGCCGCTTGTCTCACTATAATGCGTCCGAAGAATACTTGCGGTTTGCGCTGCCGGCACCTTGTAATACTTCAGGTAGCCGGTCAGATCCTTGCTGGAATAACCAAATTTCCGCAGCGCAGGGCCAAGTGTATCTGTTGTATAGCCCGCTGCAATTAACTCTCCAATGAGTTCGGAACCAAAGGCGCTATTGGATCTTCTTATCGAATCATAGGCTTCGAATATGGTTATGGCGTCAGCATCCAGCTTATAGAGAATCGGAGCAAGATCACTGCGACTCAGCATATATTCCGCAACAAGCGTTTTGTAAATATTCGCCGTCTTAAAGCCCCCGTTACTAAGCAGCTGTGCAGTCTCCAGCGCGGTCTTGCCGTATTGCTCATGCAGTACCCTCGCCGGATAGGCCGCATCATTCTTATACGCATAGCTGGTAACCAAGCCTTGAATGGTCGCTACATTCGTCACCGGCATGTCGTTAAACGTCGGCAGATACGTCTGATTGACCGCTTTTACTCTATTCACGCCGGTATATGCGACCCAGGCGGTTGAAGTAGAGCCTATTCCACGGCCCGAAGCATTCCAGGTTAAAATAATCTGCGTCTTGTCATTCCCAAGCGCAGCATTCACCATGCTTTGCCACTGCCCGTCAATCTTCACGGAGAAGGAGGAACTGGCAATGACGCTTTCCAGCAGCTTATCAAAGGTAAGGATAACCTGAGTACCGCTTTCGTTAGACACGGCATTGAGCAGTTGTGGCGGTGAGCTGATGTTGTTCACCACTAGCTCATTTTCAAATTCATAACCAGCTTTGCTAAGCTTGAGCCTGAATTCTTTATTGTAGGCCAGGTTGGCCTTCACCTGATAGGTTTGACCGTAATCTGCCGTACTTGCCGAGCTAATCGTAACCTTAGTCCCGGCGTCGAGCAGAGTTAGGCCAAGCTCCGGTACCGGAATATTCAAGCTAAGGGTAAAACCATTCTCGTTGACGCCGATCAACTTGGCTGTCACCTGATAGGCAACGTAGACGCTGACCGCTGACCCGAAGTCGTAGCCTTGTTTCTTCAAGCGCAGGGAGTACGTGTTGCCTTCCGCAAGTGCTGCTTGAATGGTATAGGTTCCTGCCGCTTCGCCGGCAGCGACACCTGTTACAGCTACGGGATCACCCCCTGCGGACAGGATTTCAACATCCGCTGCCTGGAGATCAAGTTTTCCCTGACCCAGCAATAATGTGATTCCGCTTGCGGCCGATTTCGTCACTTTAGCACTAACCGCAACCGGCACAACAACTTCAACCGGACCTTTCGCCGGGTGCGCTGGATCGTTAATGGACAGGATGTAAGTCTGTCCAACCACTAGCGGCACGCGTACGGTATACGTCCTGCCTGCCTTCGCGGTGTTTTGGTTCGGATCATAGAACCTGCTGCTATCCAGCTTGATCAACTGGTGATCCGCCCCGGTCAAATACACCTTCGTGTAACTCAGATTCGGAACCGCCACGCTAAGATTCAGATTGAATCCCGCGGTCGTAATATCCGAAGCGGACAAGACCGGCATTTCCCTAACATCCAGTTGAACCGGCGGACCAAAATCATAGCCTTGCGCAGTAACGGACAACGTGTACACCGTTCCTTCTGTCAGCTTGGCTACTGCCTCATAGGTCAAGCCTCCGTCCGTGGTTACCAGAGAATCAATGATCACAGACTCTCCTGCGCTGTCCTTCAACATCACATTGCTTGTCTTCAGATCAGGAACGGCCGTCTGCAGACTTAACACGAACCCGTTCCCGGACAGCGTCGTCACCGATTTCGTAACACGTTTCAGCACGGTGAACGGCAATCCTATTCCGAAATCATAGCCGTTCTTCGTCATCTTCACGCTGTATGTGCCGCCATATTGCAAGGCCGCACGAACGGTATAGGTCAAGCCGCCATCCATCGTTGTCGCAGTAGTGACAGTAACGGCCTGCCCCTCAGCATCTGCCAATCGGAAATTCCCGCTGTTCAGACCGGGAACCGCCCGGTTGAGCCTGACCGTCAGTCCCTCACTATGGATATTCTCGGTCGTCAGTTCGATCGGTACCGGCATCGTCAAGACAAGCGGAGCGTCCAGTGTATAACCGCCCGCTGCCAGCTTCACCGAATAGCTGTCTCCTGCCATCAGCGCCGCAGACAAGGTGTAACCTGATCCACCGTTCAACGCTTTGACGGATGTAAGCGGCACGGTCTGACCACCGGCATTCTGAAGGATGAAGCTGCTGGCCTGGAGGCCTCCGACAGCAGGGGTGAGCAGAATCGTAAATTCTTTGTCCCCGATGTCTCCAACCTCGCCCTTGATGACACTCGGAAGCGCAGCAGAAACCGCATCACCAAAATCATAACCATTCTTGGCTAGCGCAATCGTATACGTCTTGCCCCCGATGAAGGAGGACTTGATCCGGTAAGTTGCACCGCCATCCTCCGTGACTACGGACGTGGCAGCCAAGGCTTGCCCGGTGCTATCCTTTAGCGTGAAGTCGCTTGCGGTCAAGCCCGGCACTACCGGATTCAGACCGATGTCGATATACGAGGCTCCCGTGTTCAGCACGGTGGAGCTTACGATCACCGGCACCTCAACGACGACCGGCTTGCCGAAGTCGTAACCGTCCTTGACCGGAAGAACCGTATATTGCGCCGCGCCGCGGAAGTCATACTCCACTTTATACGTGTTGCCCCCGTCCTCTGTAGATACCTTCGAAGCAGTGGCAACTTGAATACCATCCCGCTGCAGCTTGAATTCGCTTGGCAGCATATCCGGCACCGCATGATCGAACCGGAGCATAAAGGCATGGTTGTTCCCTCTCTCCATTCCCTCAAACGTGGCCGCGACTGGCTGCACCAGTAATGGAATGCTGGCTCCGAAATCATATTCCGGCTTGTTCAGTCCCAGTGAATAGTGCACGCCTGCCTTGAGAGTCGCCTCAATCTCATAAGTCAGCCCGGCATTGCGGCTGACGATCGAATCGATAGCGACTTCCCGGCCCTGTTCGTCAACTAGAACAACTTCGGGTCCTCCCAGACTGAGCGCTGATGACATATGCAGCTTGAAGCCCTTCACAGATAGCCCATCAACGGTGGCAGTGCGGGAGTTCAGCTTAATCTTGTCCAGCTTGCCGAAGGCATACGGGGCTTTATCTGCTATGGTCACTTGATAAGTCTTACCACCGGAGAGCGGTACACTGACAATGTAGTAGTCAACAGATGCACTCACAGGCTGGAGGGATTGCACCGCCACCGTATTTCCTGCCTCGTCGGTGACTGTAATGTCAGACGCACTGAGATTCGGCACGAACGGGACCAAGGCCAATTTGAAGCCCTTCGTGGAAGCAGCATGGATGATGCCATCGACCCACAGCTTGAACCCGATAGACAGCGGTGCTCCGAATACATAACCGGGATAGACCGTCTGGAGCGTATATAGCTCTGCCGGATTAAATTCGCCTTCGAGGCTGTAGAATCCGCTGCCGGGATTGCTTACTCTGATAGCAACCTTTCTTCCTTTGCTATCAAACAGCGAGAAATGATCTGTGGTCAGACCTGACAGACTTGGAGTGACAGACACAATGATTTTATTCACTGCTGTGCTCACAAGACTGACCTTGGCTGTGACCGGAACATCAAAGGCTACAGGAGCATCCAGTTTGAATTCGTCTCTTGCCAAATCGAGGGTGTAACCTTTACCTGGCAAGACAGTATCCAGCGCAGCCAGATAGCTAAAGCCTTGATCCGTAGTCTTCAAAGAAGACAATACCTGGATCACATTCCCCTGCGGATCATGCAAAATGACCTGCTGCGGCGTCAAGCCAGGGACGCTGGAGCTGAACTGAAGCTTGAAGCCGGAGGCTGTCACGCTGCTAATGGTTGCCTTGACTTTTTTGACAATCGTAAATGGCACCGGGTCATTGATTTGGTACAGTAGATCCGACTTGTACTGAACGGTATAATGCCTGCCGCTCTCCAGCGTGCCCTGAAGCAGGTAGGTAGCTCCTGCGTCGTCTGTAGCTGCCGAAGTCAGCGTTAGAGTCTCACCGGCGTCGTTTTTCACGATAAAATGTTTCTTGTCCAGCCCTGGAATAGGTGTATCCAGCCTAAGCTTCAATCCCGAAACATTCGCCTCGCTAACGGTAAGTACCGGCGGAGTGATAAACGTCACCGGGTTCATCGAGAATTCATCCTTGTTCAACTTGATCTGATAGGCTCTACCCGGTTGAATCCGGCTCGGCACATAGAGCTGATAGGTCGCGCCGCCGTCAGCCGATTCGAACAGGTTAGGATAATAAACAGTGCCGGCTTCATCCGTGATCGACAAGCCCAAGTAATTCTCGATCTCCGGGAAAGCTGGTGTGAACTTCAAGGTCAGATGTCCGTCACTCGTTACGTCTGCCACACTGGCCGAGATAAATCGGTTGACGTGGAACGTGACGGGAGAATCAAAGACGATAAAATTCTTGTGCAGCGTCATCGTATAGTCCGCGTTGTTAGCGAGAGCTACACGCACATGATAGGATGCACCGTTATCGACTGTCGATAGCGTCAGTCCGCTAACCTTGTTATTCTGCGCGTCTTGAATGCTGATATGGGACGGAAGCAGGCCGGGCACAGGGCTCTCAAATGAGAGATCAAAGCCCGCATTCGTGATATTGGATACCTTCGTTGCCCCCGCGTGAATCGTATCCGCTACCTGAAAATCAACCCCGGCTTCCGGCAAATGGCCGGTCAGCTTCAGATTATATTTTCCACCCGGCAAACTGGCTGCCAACTGATAATTGCTGCCTTGGTCCTCTGTCAATACAGACTGGATAGCAACAGGGTTACCCGTAACCGCATTGACAAGAACAAAGTTGCTCGCGCTCAGACCATCCAGCGCATAATTCAGCTTCACGTTAACTCCGCTATTAGCAATCTGGTTCACCGAGACTGTCGCAAGCACGGGAACCTTGACTGTGAAAATATTGCTGTCCATCTCCGCATCCACCATCAATTGATAGATTCCCGGCTGCAAATTAGCTGAGATCCAGTAGCTGGAGCCTTCATCTTCCGTCACGACCGATTGAATAGCGACTGGCGTGCCGTCCGGCTTCGTCAGCTTAAATCCAAACTCCTTATTGATCACAACAGGAGGAACCAGTACTAATCTAAACCCTGTATAAGAAGGCTCAATAATCTTATTCTGGGCAAATACCCAAATCGTTTTCGGAGCCCCGAAGTCATATCCGTTTACTTTTACCGAGACGGTATAGCTCTGCCCCCCTGATCCGGCAAAAGTAACAATGTACATCCGTTGACCGCTGTCCCACGCCACATTGGTAATGGCTACTTCATTGCCTGCGGCATCCTTCGCAAAGAAATTATCCTTGGTCAGGCCTGGCACAGCCGGGTTAAGACCCGCCATGAACTGAGTCGGCTGCCGTCCGGCGTTCCAGACGTTCAGGGTAGCACTGACTAGTGTCGCCGGATCACCGAAGCTGTACCCCGCAGCGGTAACTGCAAGTACAAAAGGGCCACCCGAGTTGAGCCGTGACGTTTGCAGCAAATAGCTTCTGCCCTGATCGTCGCTCGTAACGGAATCCAGGACAATGGGATTGCCGCTTCCATCCTTCAGCTTAAAAGCAGCCGCGGTTAAGCTCGGCACCGGCAAGGCAAAATGAACTTTAAGTCCGGTATAGATGCCGGGAAAACCCTCATAGGTCGTATGCTTATTGATCTCCACTATTGCAGGCACACTGACCGTTCCTTCGAAGTACCGCGCATCTTCTGTATCCAGGCGGTAGCGATAAATCCCTTCTGCAGACAGATCTCCCGATACAACCGCTGACTTGCCGTCAGCACTGAACTGAACACCGTCAACCTGAATAGACCGACCATTGTTATCCTCCAGCTTGAGGTCTCCAGCAGCAAGACCGGAAATGGCGTTCTGGAACACAATTTCAAAGCCGCTATGCGTGACCCAGCCGATCGAAGACGGCAATTTCTCTGCCTCTACTTTCAGGACAACAGGCTCGTTAAAGGCGTATCCTTCCTTGTCCAGTGAGAGGGTATACGTGTCGGCCTTATCCAGCGTGAACCACACCTCGTATTCCTTGCCTACAACCACCACGCTGAGCATATCTATGCTTACACTCTCTTTGCGCCCGTTCTTCAAAACGAAGTTCAATGCATCCAATTCCGGCAACGTCTTGTCCATCGTCAGGAGAAAACCATAGGGTCTGACGTTCCTCGCCAAAGGTGTTACCGTCGTCGTCTCCTCGCCAGGCACGGCAAACGCCAACGCCGCTCCGAAGCTGTAGCCGCTCTTCTCGATGAAAAGTCCGTAGGTTTCTCCCTTCGTCAATGCTGTATCCATCGTATAGGAATTGCCGTCGTCTGCACTTGCCGCTCCGTGGATTGCAACGGGTTGATTAGCCTTATTCAAAAGGATAAAGCTCGAGGCGTCCAATCCAGCCACCGCTGGGCTGAACGATACTTTAAAGCCATCTTCACTGATTCCGTACACATCAGCAGTTACAGAAATCGTGCCTGGATCTGTGACGGGCACAAAAATCGTTACCGCTGGTCCAAAGCCATAACCTGGCTTCGTAACCATCAATGAATACGTGACGCCCCCTTCCAGGGAGGCAGTGACGTCATAAGAGGTACCTTCGCTATTCGATGTGGCTTCCCCAATCGTAACTCTCTCGCCGTTACCAGTACGTATGAGTGAGAAATTCGAGGTCTGCAAGCCGGTCACCGGTTTGTCGAACAATACCCTAAAGCCAGCAGTACTAATGTTCTGTACCGTCTTCGTGACAGCAATATCTTGTGGCGGTGTGACCGGTACACTGAAGGTTACGGGAGCCCCGAAGTCGTACCCTGGCTTAGTCAGTGCAACGGAATAAATCTCGCCCTCATTTAAGTTAGCTGTTACCCGGTAGGAGCTTCCTCCGGTTAACGAGCCCACGAACCCGACTTCCAGGGCACGGCCCTTAGAATCTTTAAGCGAGAAATCCGCAGCCGTAAGATTCGTGATGGGAGTGCTGAAATTCAGCCGGAAGCCTGTTGTGGCCGGAACAGTCACCGTTACTTCCACCATTGTATTGGATGGCGGAGTTGGGGTTGGCGAAGTTGGGGTCGGCGGAGTTGTTCCTCCGCCGCCGCCACCACTTCCACCCCCGCCACCGTTACCACCCGCAGCGGCACTCGGCGAAAGTGTAGGGGAGGATTTTCCGCGCTCCGTTGTTTCCACACTGCCCGGCTTAGTCTCGAAGGTAACATTCGGCGCATCCACCAGCGCTTTGAGAATCTCTCCCTCACCTTTAACACTGGCTGTGCCGTGGAATTCGATACTGTCTACCTTTACGCCTTTGTTCAACATAATCGTTGAGGATTGCACACCCTCGTTAACGATGATGCGACTAGTCGTTCCTGAGTCGATGCTCAGCTTCACATTGCTCTTGACCTCAACCAAAGTGAAATTACCGGATAATGTAACCTCCCCGGTGGCAGAAATCGTAATACCCTCTATACCGCCGCTGGATGGCCCCACGTTCGACTCGACACTGGCATCCGACTGAACATCCATCTGTGAGATGACTGTCGTTCCTCCGATGACAACCCGAATCCGGCCATCCACCCTGTTAACCACAACGGTCTGGAGCTGAGAATCATCAATATGTATACTATGTTCTCCGCCGCCGTTGATCGAGGTCTTCCCCAGCACGGTCACATGATCAAGGTAGACATCGCCTTCCCCGACTTTTTGGCCGATCACCAGGTTTCCTTTCACCACCAAATTACGCAATGTAGTGTCCGGCGCGTTGACGGTAAGGTCCCCGGCGACTGTAAATGTGCCTGTCGCCGGCCCATAAGTGCCTCCTGATTCCACCGTCTTGGCCGCCGGAATGACACCCCCATCGGCACTGGTCGCCGATGGTTTCATCACGCGGTCCAGCAGCACTACAGCTTCGGCCCGCGTAAGCGGCTTGCCCGGACCAACCGTTTGGTCCGGGAAGCCCTTGATGTAGCCCGCCGCCAGCAAGGCTGCCAGCGGATCGCGGCCATAGGCAGGCACACTGCCTTTGTCCTTGAACGCCTCCAGCGGGTTCTCTCCCTCCTTGAGGAGGAGAGGAACAAGCTTCGCGACCATCACCGCGGCTTCCACGCGGGACAGTGATTTATCCGGCTGGAAGCTCCCGTCAGGGAACCCCTTCAAATAAGCCAGCCTGCACAGCTGCGCTGACCTGGGATGCAAACCAGGCATCGGCTGGCACGTCTTTGAAGGTCACATCGCTTGTCCCTTTATAAGCGAACAACCGATTCACCAGCGTAACGAATTCTACACGCGTGATGATTCCATTCGGACGAAAGGTGCCATCCTCAAAACCTTTGATGAGTCCTTTATCCACCCATTCACTGAGCGGCTGCTGCGCCCAATGGCCCGCGATATCCGCAGGGATTGAAGCCGCGTTTCCCGCCGCCTCAGCTTTGCTGCCGAGGCCAATCACAGGCTCCAGCGTCCCCGTGAGCATACTCACAATCAAAAGCCAATTGAACACAATGATCTTCCATTTTCTCGCAAAATGCTGTCCCAAAATGATTTCCCCCTTCATAAAACGATCCTTACCCTACTGCATGTATTGGGCTTTCCCGGTTATCTTGTTCATAGACGGAATTCATAGCTTCCATATATAAGTCTATAGAGGGTCAATAAAAGAATAATGAAAAATTTAGATAAAAAAGAGACAAAAACCGCGTAGCATCAAGCTTTCGCGGCTTTTGTCGAATGGGATAATTATTTTGCAGAATGCTTGGAATCTAACTTTTAAAAAAATCCTTCTTAGGTTATTATTAATCACAAAATATGGATCTATATTATTGTCCGTATAATATTCCAATTTAATTTAGGAAGTGTTGTATGAATAGTAGACTACAGTCTGACTGTGAACATTGTTTTGGGTTATGTTGTGTGGCTTTGCCGTATGCCAAATCAGCAGATTTTGCTTTTGATAAAGATAGCGGCACTCCTTGTCGCAACATGGGTTCAGATCACCGTTGTAGCATTCATGAGCAGCTGAGAGACCGAGGTTTTAACGGTTGTGTTGCTTATGAATGTTTTGGTGCGGGACAACAGGTCTCACAAAAAATCTTCAAAGGAACAGGTTGGAGAGAGAATCCAGCATCCTCAAAGACCATGTTTGCAGTATTTCCAATCGTCCAACAATTGCATGAGATGCTTTTCTACCTAAATCAAGCGCTAGAATTAGAAGAAACGATCTCGATCCGCAATGAACTGCAGAACACGTTCAATACAATTGAGTCTCTATCCAATCTTGATCCCGAAGATATTCTCAAATTAGACATACCTGCTCATCGAGAAACTGTAAATCAGTTATTACTTGCCACAAGCGAATTTATTCGAAAGGACTATATTCAAAGTCATAAGAAAAATAAGCCACGGAAGGATTTTTTAGGGGCCAATTTAAGAGGGGCTCACCTGCGAGGATCGAATTTCAGAGGGGCATTATTAATCGCAGCCAATTTGCGGGATGCCGACTTGCGGAAGGTAGATTTTATTGGTGCAGACTTAAGAGATGCTGAATTATCAGGCGCTAATCTCACGGGAAGTATTTTTTTGACACAAGCTCAAGTTAACTCGGCAAAAGGAAATAAAGATACCCGGTTACCTCATTATTTAAACGTTCCTGCCCATTGGTTATCTTCTTGATAAAAATCAAATAGCCCCCACCTACCGGCGAGAGCATAGCGTAACCCTTTTCTGGTTGGCCTTTATTTTAAGTTCAAGTTTTTTATTATCGTATAATCTGATAACTTTATCTTGAAACAAATGTAGCTTGGCTTCAAAGCAGTCTCTATTACGCTCAAAATCCCTCGTCCATTTATACATCATTTTTAACATCTTAAGATCAGGTTTATAATGACATTTTTCTAAACCGAGATTTTGCTTAAGGAAGCGTACGAGTATTCTAATTCTGCGCTTCCATAGCGGTGTATCCAGAAATATAATGGTGTCTGCCATCTCATATAGACATTGATAGGATTCACGATCCGTTCCTTCGAATATCCAATGTCCGTCTTTATCAATATCCATGATCACTTCAAGCTGCTGATGCGCTGTACGTTTAATTCGCCCCTCTGCTGTCTGATGATGAACAATAGAATCCAGCTCATACCAAGGAATATTCATTTTTTCAGATAATTGCTTGGCTAATGTAGTTTTACCACTAGCTACAATCCCAATGATTAGAACCTTTTTCATAGGGTCTCCTTAGATTGTTGCTACATAATCTTCCTTTAAAATACTGTAAATCTCCAAATCCACAATCCCTTTCCCCGCCCACAGGCTTGCCTGTCTAAGCGTACCCTCTTTCAAGAAGCCATTCTTCACCAAAACTTTCTTGGATGAATCATTCCTGGGCATCACTTCTGCCTGAATTCTGTTCACGTTGACATCCTCAAACAGAAATTGCACTAACAGCTTCACCGCAGCGCTGGCAATACCCTTGCCCCAATGGGCCTCATCCAAAAAGTAACCAATCGTCACCATATTCACCTTCTGATTAAAATCGAAGGCTTCAATAATTCCCAGCAAGCGCTCAGGCTCCGCATTAGCGAAGATCCCCCACTTGATCTTTGATCGCTTGTGAAAATCTCTGGCAAAATGCCCGATCATGTTGCTCACCGTGTTTTTGTTATGCTTGGGGAGGATGCCGCAGTATTCAAACACCTTATCATTGCTGTAGATTCCAAAAACATCGTCCACGTGGACATCTTCTATCTTCTTTAGTGTCAATTCATCGGACTTCAGCACAGGAAATTGTTCAAGAACCGCCTCAAGGTTCATTCCGTCACCCTTTTCAATGATTATCTGTGTAGAAAAATCACTAAACTCCCGTTCTTTCAGAAATGGGTTGTTATCTATCAACTTCCGGACTTTCTCAGCTGTTCCCCGTCCTTTAGGAACTCCATTCCTTCTGCTAAGTAAAATCCAGCGCAGACAAGCTAGTGCTTCAAAGGCATCCAGCTCTCCTCTGGGAATCTCCTTATCGGATAGATAAGCTGAACGAAACGCCTCTGCACGGGACTGCAACAAGTAGATTTTCTGCAGAACATAAGTCCATGCAAAATCATATCTAGGGTCCCCCAGTTGTCCATTCGTCCAGTCAATGATGGTATATCGTCCGTTGTTCTCCAGGATATTATTAGAATGAAAATCACCATGTATAATCCGATCCTGCTTCATGTGGGTCAATGGAATGAGGGAAACTGCCGTGTCATAGAGATCTGGGAATTCACTGGCCCCGGGGAAAAAATAATTGAGAAAATCATACTTAGGAATAAGACCCGCTGCCTCTCCCTGCTCAGAAACATCGACTTCGTGCAACCTGGATAATAATCCAGCCACCTCAGTTGTAGTCTTGTCATTCACTTTTTCAATAGGCGTCCCATCAAAGGTCGTTAACAACGCCTGATCCCCAGCGGAATCGATGCCCCAACCTATTGGCCTGGAAACAGCGATTCCCCGTTCATGAAGGATTTTAAGCAAATGGTACTGAGCACCTACATCCGGTTTGGACTCCTTGCTCCATATCTTTAAGACAAAGTCCTCTTGATCAATATGTATTCGTAGAACCTCGGCTTCAAACCCCTGCTTTAAAGGCTGCTTGCTAAGTGTCTCTACCTGATTCAAGAGAGCATCTAGCGTGTCCTCTTTTTCAATCCAATTCACAGCAGTAATCAGGCTTCCCAACGTTGATCCTCCCTTCCTTATATAAGGATTAAATTCAGCTCGTAGCTTGCTTTATCGGAACGTATAATTCAACCTTCACCTTCCCTTCCGGGTCCTGTGCAGGATCATTCAGACAGAACTCCAGGCAGGGGCGATCGTCGACCTCATACTGGCTATTAGGCAACCAGAGGCTAAACACATTTTGATAAGCCAGCACAAACTTTTCTACAGTATCGTAGTAGGGATATACCGCATACAGTCCACCAGATAACGTCTGGAATTGGATGTGCAGGGCATGTCCGTGCTGCTGCTTAAATCCGCTGGGTAATGTGACACAGGCATCGTACCGGCAGGCCATTTCATCTATGAAAATCGAGTCATCTAAAGATATGCCGATAAAAGAGTGCTGTCCTGGTACCAGTCCTTGTTCACTTGCCCATTGCCCCAGCTTATCCCATGCATCCCGCGTATCCAGATAGCTCCCGACATGCCTAACATACGCCACCTCATATCCCGGCAATACACGAGTAGTGATCATGTTATCCCAAACCCTCTTGAGTAGTTGATTACCAGTGTTATGGTTATTGTATCTTTGCACAGGAGGTAATTCTGCCTGCTTATTGCTAAGGATTACTGAATAATTGCTATTCTTCCTGGCACGACTACGAACTTCGCTTGGCGTTTGCCCATAATGTCTTTTGAAGAGCGTATTGAACGTCGATACCGACTCAAACCCACACTGAATTGAGATTTCCAGAATCGTCTTATGGCTGCCCTCAGCCAGCAACTGAACAGCTTTATGTAAGCGTTCTCGATTTACAAATGCCACCGGGGTCATACCGATTTTGGCTGTAAATATTCTCGAAAAATGATACTTCGACAAATGCGAAACACCCGCCAATAGCTCCAGATTGAGCTTCTTATGGCTGTTCTCCTTGATATATTGAACGACATGGTCCATTCTATCTTGCTCATTATCCCTCATACGATTAGTTCGGAGCTCTGCGCTCTCTTTACTCTCATAATGGTCCCACTTCTCCTTTTTTGCTTCATCGTATTTACAATATACAAAATAGCCCTTGCCCCACAGCTTATGCGCAGGTAAGAGCTAGCTTGCACTGCAGCGAATAAAAGTCACTCTGTGCCTGTTATCTAAAATATTGCGATACAATCCCCGCCAACACTTGCTTGTATTGATCTATCGCATACGAAGAGTTATTCACCTTGTGCTTGGCGATAGGTAATCTATTAAATATGTCTTCCTCCCATTCACGCCTTGCCTTTAAAACCTGTAGCGTACCTTCCAATTCCTTATATCCATTCTTCAGCCCAAAGCCTTGGTTGGTATAATATTCAACAAATCCTGTAGACCATTCTTTCGGTCTTTCCTGAATCGCCTTGCGGAACGAATGCTCCAAGTCATCCTGCTCCACGTAAATCAGCAATGGATCCAGACGATCTACGATGGTACTCAGGTCCGTAACATAACTTATAACCTCTTCTTTCTCAGCGCCGTACTTAATCATCCCCATTGTCACAGGGTTTTGAATAAAACAACAATCAAACACAAAGGTATCCGATACACCCAGAACATTGTCCACAAAAGACTTCCATCGCTTTGCAATCAGCTTCTTATGTGGTTCTAGCGGCAACTCGTATACATCATTTCGGAACACGATGTTGAATAGCTCGTCAGGGAAGTCAGATCCGTATGTATTCTTTAACTTGCGATATTCCAGAAAAACACCATCGTCACCCTGTTGAATCCCATGACGGCTCAGTAACGCTCTATACTCTTCATTGGTGCTCAATAATTCATCCCATTGGTTATTCTCAAAGAAGGCCACACCATCATAATCTGCCGGATGATCCAAATCCCCCTCCAAAAAAAGCTGGGACTTCACATTCATCTCCATAAGAATTTCTTGAATAAGCCTGGCCGTTGTTGTTTTCCCTGAGCCGGGTAAACCTTCAATGAAAACTACTTTTGGTTTCATAGAATCACCTCCTCGCACTCTTACTTATGCATTTATAATCATCAAACAATAGCTGAGAGCTTCTCAGCAGTCTGAACAATATGCTCATAGGAATCTTTGAGTTGGTTAATAGAGTCGCAGTTATTCCCTATCTTCTCAGTCACATTATTTACCATATTCATCATAACAGATAACGATTTCAAAATCTCATCTAGCTGATTAGAAATTTCATTCGCTGAATTTTTGCTGGTATTCGCCATTTTGCGAACTTCCTCAGCAATTACAGCAAAACCACGCCCATATTCATTCGCCCGGGCCGCCTCAATAGCCGCATTCAGTCCAAGCATATGCGATTGAGTGGCGATCTCTTTGACTAAAGCAGCTACAGAGCTTATCGTTTCCACGTTGTTTTTCACAACCTGTGACTCTTTATTAAGAACTTCTATATCATTAACGATACCTTGTGAGGCATGATGCACTTCATTCGTCCGTGCAGTCATTGCCGTAACAACCGACATAAATTCACTTGAACTATCCACCAGCACCTGTTGGCGGGCCGTAATGTCTGTAGCAATTTTGACCACATTTTGTACGCGCCCTTCTTCATCTAATACCGGTGTGTAAAAAGCCTCCAGCCAGAGTACTCTTCCACTTCGTGTCACCCGCTGTACCTTGTCATGAAAGGCTACTCCATTGCGTAGATTACCCCAAAAGTCTGCATATTCCTGGCTCCTTGCAAATTCAGGAGGACAAAAACTACTATGCTGCATCCCTGGCAAAGCATCCACTGCATGTTCCATTACTTCTGCGAAAATAGGGTTCGCCCATAGCACTTTTCCGTAGGTATCAAAAGCAATCATCGCAAGTGATTGTTCCATAGCTGTAAACATGATTCCTTGATCAACACTCATCGCTATTTCCCCCAGTTATTTGTTGTAATCTGAATTATAAGATCATAATAAACAATCCCAATATTGCCCATATAGCCGAATATAGAACAAATTTTATTAATAATATATTTATACATTATCGGTATGAGATGGAGGTAAATACAGAGAGTAGTGACCTAAAAAGACTCTTTTTTAAGAAATCCATGATTATAAGGGCTTCTTAAATGGTGGGATAATATTGAGAAGCGTGTATTTTACGCAAAAGAGTGCCTGACCCATGACAGGTTCAGACACTCTTAACTTTTATATAGGTCTCTTGCTCACTGATTTTAAAATACACATTCTGTTGCGATCAATGGGCGCTTAAGCAGCTCCCAGCCAGTCTTGGCGGAAATAAAACCAGCAAGTTCCGACCCCATTCGGTAATGCGTTTGATAGCCCGGGTGGTATCGGCCGCCCCACCCTTCTACCTCTGGATGGATCAATCCTAGATCGACCACAAGCACTTTCGAGTTTCCTTTTTGATTGAAATAGGATACCACCTTATTCACACTGGCCAGATAGTTATTATTCATCGTTCCAACACAGCAAAAGACATAGGGATCATTATATTTTTCTTGAATAGCTTGGATGAATTCGATATAAGCTGCTATATACTCCTCATCATCAATTGGCGTCGAATAATCATTCTGGCCCAAATTAATGACCACTCCATCAGGGGTATACTGGGAAAAATCCCATGGCTCTGTCCCTTTACCCAGCGTTCCATAAAAATGTTCCGGCAATCTTTGATTGCCTCCTATCGCGTCCTGCCAAACGCCGATTCCGCAAACGGCCATCGTGTGATATTCCGCATTCAGCATTCTGGCGCTGATTCCGACATAGGACATGTATCCGTCGTCAAGATCCGGAGCTTCAGCGAGCACATGCGGATGGCCGATCCCTGCTCCATCGGTAATGGAATCCCCAAAGTATTCAAGCCGGACAGGCTTTGCCGCTGGTGGGGCGAGGAAGGCTCCACCTTCAGGCAGAGAAAAAGAATGGAATACAATACTTCCGGTTAGAATACCCGTTCGCTTATGGATTTCTAACGTGTGCTCACCATCAGATAGCCCCTGTTCAATTACGTACTCATGCAGCCCCTGCTTCAGATTAATCCAATTACGGGCCACACCGTCCAATACGATTTCAACATAATCCTGACCGCCCGAATCCTCAGCCGTCATAGAGATGGCTGTACCACGGAAGGTAAGAAAAACAGCACTGTTAACCCATCCGCATTTCGGAGACTCTTTCTCGGTTAGATCAAATCTCCCCATCAGTCTGGCATATTTGGTAAAGCTAAATTCCAAGGCAATTCCTCCTCCAGCTTCTCGTAAACTACTGAAATTTCGCAAAAATAAACGTAAATAAAGTATACTTTATTTAATCTTAAATCTATATTTATGATATCATTACATATACATCAAGTCAATTGAAACGAGGGTTTTAAAAGATAAACTATACTTTTATTATCTATTTTAAGGTTAATAGTTTGATTTAAACCAAATAATAAAGTATACTTTTATAAAAAGAATGAGAGTCGTTCTATTTTTACCACCAGACTGTAATAGAGGAGAATTATTGTGAACGAGCCGAAATACGAGACGGTTAAACAAGCGCTGCTGCATCAGATTCAAGCTGGCAAGCTTCGTCCTGGCGATAAACTACCCACTGAAGAAGATCTTATGAAGCAATTTCATGTAAGCGGAATAACGGTACGAAAAGCGATGACAGAACTGGCCAACGAGGGCGCAATAACCCGCATTAAAAGGAAGGGCTCTTTTGTAAATGGAGTTCAAGCAGCGGACAATTCGAGTCATTTGATCGCATTCATCTTATCCGCAGAGGATAATTTCGATGTGTCGTATATGAAAATCATCAAAGGCGCCCAACAGGTGGCCGCCGACTTCAATTACTCCTTAATCGTGGAGTGGAGCAACGAAAACTTGGCCGTTGAACAAGCATCCATTCAGAAAATGCTAGACCGGAAAGTCGACGGAATCTTGATCTATCCATTCGATCCAATCCAAAGCAAGGATAACTTCCTATTAATTGAACAGAACAATATCCCCTATCTGTTGGTTGATCGATATAACGTGGATCATCCGTGCTATTTTTCCGGATGCAATAATTACGACGGAGCGGTCTTGGCTACCCGGGAGCTGATCCGCCTGAAGCATACCAAAATAAAATTTGCCAGCTTTCAATTTTTCCTTCAATCCGAGCAGGAGCGGTTCGCAGGGTTTTCCAACGCCATGCGTCAGGCAGGGCTATCTGTAACCGATGAACATTTATTGACCCATATGGATTATGACCGACTAGCGGGCAGCATTTTGAAGCGGGATATCACGGCTTTGTTTTGCTCCAATGACAAGCTTGCCATTGAAATGATCGAGCAACTGACCAACCGCGGCGTTAACATCCCCCAGGATGTATCCATTATGGGATTCGATGATTGGGACCATTCTAGTAACCTGTCGCTCGGATTGTCTACCGTTCGGCAAAACTTTGAGGAAATCGGCAGAAATGCTGCGAATTTACTGAATCAGGTTATTCAAGGCAAAAATTATGGAGGCAATTCGAAAATATTATCTGGTGTTTCTTTGGTGCTCCGGGAGTCTACATGTGAGAACCCTTACGCATAATGTTTACTCAATTTCATCATTGAAAGGAAGTAAGACTTTATGAAATTCGACTTTTTGAATTTGAGTTTGAGACACGGACTTTTCCATCAAGAGCAGGATGGCATCTCCTGTTTCCTTCCTGGAAGTGCGATAACCGTGCGCTTTCAAGGGCGGGAAATTTATGCCGAAATCGAGGATATCAACGGTGAGGGAAAAAGCTGGGTTAACGTCTATATCGATGATCTTCCGGTCCGGGTGATGAGAATAGATCCGGAAAAAAGGCTATACCAGCTTGCAGATGACCTTGAGGACGCACCTCATACGTTAACACTGCAGAAACGCACGGAAGCGGCATTTGGCAGTATTAAATTTACCGATTTGAAGACAGAAACCGGAACTTTTCTGAGCCCGCCAGCGCCTCTTCCGCATCGGCTGCTCGTCATCGGCGATTCGATCACGTGCGGCTTCGGTAACGAAGCTCAGATTCCCTGCGATTGCGATGCTTCACGCGAAAATATCGCACTTGCTTACAGCTCGCTAACAGGCCAACTTTTGAATGCCGAAACTTTGATCGTGGGCGCGTCGGGCACTGGCTGTTATCAGAATTTCGGCGGTGGCAAGGAAGGTCGCATGTCGGATTATTTTATGGAAACCATCTGTCCTTATCTCGATCAAGAAGCAATGGATCTCTTCCAACCTGAAATTATTGTCATTAATCTCGGCACCAATGATTGGTCTGCGCCTATCCAGCCTTCGGATTATATGGAACAGTATCGTAAATTGACGAATTTTATTCGCGGAAGATACCCGTCTGCTGAATTATTCTGTGCAATTGGTCCGATGACCCTTGATCCTAGTCCCTATTTAAAGGCTCTAATAAACAGTCTCAACGAAGAAGGCGATGCCCACATTCATTTTGTGGAATTTCCGCTCATTCAACGACTGGAAGAAGGCATGGGGGGCAGTGGACACCCCTCCATCAAGAAGCATCAGCAAATGGCCGAGCAATTAGCCGAGACGATCCGCCAAGTTTGTTCCCTATCCGATTCATCATTTTCCGTTAGTCGTTAGAATATAACATCCCCGCACAAAAGGACCGATTCAAAAGAATCAGTCCTTTTTTTGTGCGGGTTGTAGTTCAGATGAACAGCTACAATTTTATTTGGCCAAGAAGGCGTCTACCTGGCTCTGCAACTCATTCTGAATTTTCTTGAGCACTGCTTCGCCTTCATCTTTGAACTTGGCAAAATAGTCGTACGGTTCAAGCGCGCCATTAAATAATCCACTATAATACTTCGCTTGAATGGTCGAGAACTGGGCCACTTCGTTCTTCACCGGAGTGGGATCGAAGGTAAAGCCGGTCATAACATCCTTCGTGAAGTTGTCGGCTTGCGTAATAAATTGACTGTACTCTTGAGTCTCAGTGTCCGTGCCGACCCACTCCCGTTCTAATGTCGGGTTCAGTATGAGCTGAAACGAGACAATACCGCCATCGTTGTTCAGTGTTTCGTATTGATGCTCGCCGACTGGTTTCCAGTTAACACCTTCAATACCGTGCTCTAGCAGATCATAATTCTCCTGCCGGTTTGCCCAATCGAGGAACATCATCGCACGGTCTTTATGTTTGCTTGTCTTTACAATACTAATGAAATTATCCATCTTAAAGTTGGAAAGATTCTTACCAGGGGTCATATCGAATAGACGAACAGCCTCCAGCTCTCCATTAAGTACAACCTGCTTCAACTGGTCATTATACGATTTCGGAACACCAAAGACCATTTGCGGCGTGGCGGCAACTTTGTTCTGGAGCTGCATTTCCCCCGGACCGCTTTTATTCGTCAGCACGTCCTGCGACATGACTTTGTCCACGAACAGCTTGCGGACATCCTGAATGTTGGACCAGATCTTAGGCTCCTTGGTTTCAAAGAAATTGTAGACCTTCCCGTCATTCCCCTTGTAATACAGCATCAGGCTGGCTCCTGCAAAATTCGTTGGACGAATGTTGACGCTGGTATCGTCCCGAATTAACCAGTTGACCCAACTATAGGTGACGTCGTCTGCGCCTGCGAGAAGCGGTGTGATACCGGAGTTACTGTCACGAACGGCGTAGAGATATGCTTTCAGATCCTCATACGTCTTCACGGGCGGCAGGTTCAGTTGTTCTCTCAAGTCCTTCCGGATGAAGACGGATCTCTGCTGGGTATAGGCGCTTCCCAGGGGAACGCCGTAGATATTGCCGTTAATTTTGTTTGCATCCCACATTTGTTCCGGTCTTGTCTTTTTCACATTGGAACCGTATTTATCCAGAAGTCCACTTAATTCCTCATAATAGCCCTGAGCAGCCATCGTCTCCAGATGCAACCAAGGGGCATCAAAAATCAAATCCACCTTCTCCCCCGAAGCCAGCATCACGTTGGTCTTCTGACTTAGATCGGCAAAGTCGATGACTGTAAATTTAACCTGGGTATTGATCTCGGCTTGCAGCCTCTTGTTGACTTCTGCCAGTACCTCGTTGAAGTTAGCCCCCTTCGCGCCTGGAATAACAACCTCCAACGTAACCGGTTCAAGGGATGCACCGCCATTTCCTGCAGAATCGCTAGGAGCGGAAGCATCCCCGCCAGCGCCGGAGCACCCGGATAAAGTGACTGCTACTCCGAGCAATGCAACCACCAAGAAGTTGCGTTTTAATTTGGCCATATAAATTACTCCCTTCAAATAGTCATCTTATTAAGCAACCAGCCAGTCTATAACGATACGTGCAGCAATACATATCAGACCTTATTCAACCTTTCACCGAGCCGAGGGTCAGACCTTTGACAAAATACTTCTGGACCATCGGATACACCAATATAATCGGGCCGATGGTCAGGCATATTGTGGCCAGCTTGACCCCTTCCGCTGGCGGCAGTGTCAGTACGTTGCCTTGATTGAGCGACGTGAGCTGCATCTGTGACATAAGCTGCCGAAGAAGCAGCTGGAGCGGGTACATATCACTATTATCAATAAAAAGAAGCGACAGCCACCAATCATTCCAATATTGCAGCGCATAGAACAAACTAATCGTCGCTATAACCGGCGTTGAGATCGGTCGGATAATTTTGAAGAAGATCGTCCACTCTCCAGCACCGTCAATATTAGCCGACTCGTTCAGCTCATACGGCAGAGAGCGATAGAACGAGACTAAGATAAATGCAAAGAATGGATTCATGACATAGGGGAGCACAAGCGCCCATAGCGAATCTTTCAGATGCAGCCACTGAACGACTAGAAGATAGAAGCCAACGAGCCCCGAGCCGAATACCATCGGCACGTAAGTCATGAACGAGAGGAAGCCGCCATATCGGTTCTTCGGATGGGCCAGCACGTAAGCAAACAACATGGTGACAACGAGACCAATAACGGTTCCGATAGCGGTTACAGCAATGGTGATGCCATAGCTGGTAAACATTTGCTTGCCTTGAAGGAGAAAGCGATACGACTCCAACGTGAACTCATTGGGCCATATGGAGTATCCGTTGAGCGCCAAGCTTCGGGTGCTGGCGAACGAATTGATGACCATCAGCCAGAACGGAAGCAAACACACCAGCGCAAATAGAATTAGAAACAGCCCGAACAACAGCATCACCAGTTTATCGGGGAAACCGCTTTTCTGGCGGATTTGTGCGGACGGAATCATAGCAACTGGACGATTCATAGAAAATTCACCTCCCTTTACATTCCCTGAATTTAAAATAACCTAGAGTCCTTATCGATTTTCCGAACCAGTGCATTAAACGAAACAACGGCGATAAGCCCCATAATAGACTGATAGAATACGATGGCAGATGACATGCTAAAATTGCCAAGCTGCCTTAACGCCCGATATGAATATGTATCGATGACATCGGTCGTTGGGAATAGAATCCCGTTATCTCCGATAATTCCGTAGATCATGCCGAAATCCCCGTAGAAGATTCGTCCAACCCCCAAAAGTACGAGTATGATGATTTGTGGCTTCAGCAATGGCAGTGTAATGAATCTCATCTGTTGCAACCTGGTAGCTCCGTCCAAGCGTGCGCTCTCATAATAATCGGCGGAGAAACCGGTAATGGCAGCAAGCAAGATGATAGAGAAATAACCGGCACTCTTCCAGATCCGTGTTAAGGTTAGAATAATCGGCCATACCCATGGGGTTTGGTACCAATCGACGGTGTTAAGCCCACTCATATCCAGAACACGGTTAATCAGACCGTCCGTGTTGTTGAAGAGAATGAACGCCATGTACCCTACGACGACCCATGAAATAAAATAAGGCAGGAAGACGGCGGATTGGATCGTACGCTTAAACCATTTCAGGCGAATCTCATTCAAAAGAAGCGCGATGATAAGTGCAAAGAACAGCTCGGAAATAATGAACAGCGCATTTAAATAAACTGTATTGACCGTAACTTGAATCCAATCCCGATTGGAGAAAAAGAAGCGAAAGTTGTCCAGCCCCACCCAATCACTACCCCATATGCCCTTGCTGATCTGGAAGTCCTTGAACGCCAGCAGGTGTCCGACCAGAGGAATGTAAGAGAAGACAACCAGAAAGATGATTCCTGGTATCGCCATCGAATACAAGTTCCGATTCTTGAATAAATCCTTCAGCATTCTCAATGATATATCACTCCCTTCTATCTGTTCTGTTTGATGCGGTCATGTTCTGACAGTGTCTATTATGTGTGGATAGATAATTCCGGAATAGTCTTCATTGTGTCACTGGGAGTACTAAACTTAAGGATTGCGCGGTAATTCAACTTCCAGTATTGTCTTAAATTGTAGTTTGTCAAAATCAGGACTTCACAGGAAGGTCAGGATATGATTGAGTAAGGAGGTCCCGGTTAGTTTCTCTATGTAATGCAGTTAGGGTATACCCTTAAACAGACAATCAATAAGCAAGGGGTTCTGGAATTATGAAGTTCAAACCGATATTACAGAAAACATATTTTCGCACCTTTCTATTACTCACCACTGTTCTGATCTGTTCAATTATACCTTTCGTCTATTTGCTGTCTGCAGAATTCGCGAAATACACCATGCTAGAGGTACGCAGCAATTCGCAGAACGAAGTCAATAACCTGGCATCGAAGACCGAAATGATCCTTGGCAATTTGAAAGCTTACGGGCTCAGCATGTACGCCGATCAGAATATTCAAAACTGGTTCTTCAATACAAACAAAGATCCGCTCATCGACCATGCTGCACTCGTCGCTCAGTCTAACTTCATGTCTACCGAATCACTCATCGAGCGATCCTATCTGATTAATTTGAAGAACAATCTTGTCGTCGACTCCAAAGCTGGAATCGTCCGTGATGAATCCTTTGCCGACCAAAGCATGCTGGAGCGGGTAAAATCATTCCAACGCCAATATTTGCGCTTCATTAATCATTCGCTGGATGGTTCAGACCGCCTCGCCCTTATTTTGCCTGCAACTCCCGAGAAGCCGTCTGACTTCTATCTAGTACTTCTGATTGATAAGCCGCTCCTGTCGAAGCTTCTGTTCGGTCAAACCGTCTCCGCGGAACAAGACATTCGGATTCTGGACGAGCATGGGCAACTCTTATTAGGGGCGTCAAATCCTACTTTGAACGAACAGCTTTATCAAGCGGGGCGAGAGCAGCAAGGCAACGATTTTCAGCTTCGACTCCCACATCAAAGATGGTTCGTCAATACAGCCACGCTGACAACCGAAAATTGGTCGGTATACTACTCGAACGAGTATCATACTTTAACTCGCCATATAACCTCATTCCAGCAAAAATTGATAGCGTATACATCTCTACTATTGGGAATTCTATCAGCTTTGTTCTTCTGGAGCTCGCGCCACTCCTTGCGTCCCATCACCTTTATGTTGGATAAGATGAAGATGAAGATTGCAATGGCGGGCTCCACGGCTGATGCCAAGCCAGATATCCAGTGGATCAACGATGGCATTGATATGCTGCTAAACAATGTGGAACAGCTTCATGTATCCATGCGAAATCAATCCGAGCTTGTTCGAACAGAGTTTCTCGCCCAATGGGTACTGCACGGGACGCCGGGCACCAAGAGCTACGAATATATTCAGACTCGAACCAAGCTGGCTTCCTGTAAAGTTCTGTTTTTGGCCGTCCTGCGGATCGAAGCATATACGGGCTTTTGCGAACGTTACGATTTCCCTTCCCGGAAATTGATTAAGTACGCTATACGCAATATTAGCGAAGAAGTGATTGGCACCGGCGCTTATGCAGCCGAAGGCTTGGATATGGGTGGCGACCATCTCATCCTGATCATCGGCGCCCATGAACTGGAGGGGCTCGAACTACAACACCTTCTGGAAGAGACGCACAATCAGGTAGCACGCATTCTGAGCGTCGACACAACCATCGCAGTTAGCAATGCCTATGATTTCGGCGCAAATATCCGAAACGTATATGATCATATCTACGAATTGACGATGCTGCGATTTCTTAACGGAGAAAAGCAAATTTTTCTGGAGAGCGATTATGAAGAGTTTATGGCCGGGTATCCTTCAGCGTCCGATGCACTGGAGACGACCGAGATCATCAAGTCGATCCGCCGCGGCCGCCCGGAGAGCGCTGTCGTTCTGCTACGCCAACAGATGAACCGCATCCATGAGCTGCCTTATCGTGACTGGAAGCTTAACCTGACCTATTTTACCTACGATCTGCTCAAAGGCTTTAACAAATCCAGCGTTCTGCATGAAATCAGCAGCATCCATCAACTGCTGGAGCGGTACAGCACACTGTCCGAGTTTCAAGCGTGGCTGGAGAGTATCGTCACGATGCTCGCATCCGAGACCGAAGCTCCGAAATCTTCAAACCGCAAGGAAGAGATGGTTCTGGAGATCAAAGAATACGTGGACAACCACTTGCAGGATGCGCAATTATCGATCGAGCAGGTAGCCGACAATTTCTCCTTCTCTGTGAGCTACATAAGGCAGTTATTCAAGGAGATTATGAGCATGTCATTGTCCGAGTACATCCTTCAGGAACGAATCGAAAGAGTGAAGGAGAAGCTGGTATCCAGCCAGCTCTCGGTGCTAGAGATTGCGGATCAATGCGGCTTCTTATCCAAAGGACACTTCTTCTCCGCATTCAAGAAGTTTACGAATCTTACCCCGAAGCAATATCGCGAAATCCACGGGGACTCCTTCTAGCCCTTCCCAGCTAGTCATGGAGAAGCGAGGGGTTAGGACGCTATCGAGCAGGAACACACTCAAGTCAAAGAGGACCTTTCCGGTAAAGCCCTACAGCGCTTTTCGGAAAGGTCTTTTTCGGTATTAAAAATGGTCTGATACTCTATTTACCAATCGTTCCTTGAACCGGCTCAAGCCCTAACTGCAGATTTGCCAAGTCGAGTTTATACATAACTTGATTGTAGTTATAGCGTGGTGTTGGAACATGATTCGTGAACGTATTCGTATAAGTTCCTTCGAAGTAGATAACCCGACCGCCATACTTGCTGAAGTTTTTGTGCTGTGCCACGTTATAAAACGTATAATCGGTGTGCGTTACGATCTTTTTGGCAGTGCTCCAAGGGCCTTGAGGCGCAGGAGCTTCTGCGTACCAGATTTCACCCAGCAACGAAGTTTTGCCTTTCACCTGCTGCCCAATCATCACGTACCGCTGCCGATAATCGTTCCATTCGATGGAGCTTGAGGCAATTTCAACATCTTCGCCGGTATCAGCATCTTTCAATTGATAATAGCGGGGATCACCACCTTGGATCAGACCTAAATCGATCAGTTCCTTCTCTTGACTCTGGCTAAGCGGTGGAGTGTTCTTTTTCCAGCCCCATACGAGCTTTCCGTTCGCGTCTCGTTCCAACGACGTTTGAGCCCCGTTGTATGTCGTTCCCGGAGTCAGGCAAGTAAACGATTCGTACTTAGTATAGTCGATGATAGCATCATAGCTGGCAGCAACGCGTAAATTCGGCATCCGATGTTCCGTAAAGAGCCAGTAACCCAACCCGTTCTCCTCGTAATAGGTCGCCTGACCACCTGGATGGCGCCAATCGTCTTTGGAAGGGAACTGGACGACTTGCTCGAACTCCTTAGTATTGTCGTTAAAGACAAGAATGCCAAAGGCACTGAGTGCGGGATTATGCGTGCTGTAGCCGGCGAGCAAGCGCTCATGTCCGGTGTTATCCTTGGCGGTCATTAAACCGAACACCCAGGCGATTCCGGCACCGTCAGGTAGCTGCGGTACCAAGCTTTTGACGAAACCGTCGTTATTCGTAAAGTAGTTCAGATTGACACCTACGTCCGGATCCAACCCACCGTGTTGCGGCAATTTAGAAGTCGCTCCTGTCACGCGGAAATTTCCCAGCGGATAAGCCGGCCTGTCGGTGTCGCCCCAGAACCAGTACAGCCGATTGTTATACTTGATCATCTGCACAGAATCCTGCCCCATGACCAGACCGTTGATCAGCGGTTCCTGAATCGGCGCATTCAGACCAAGCATCACGCTGTCGCGATAGATACCTTGGCCTGTAATCCGATACAGCCGTTCGGCGATATTAACCCGGTTCATCTCGATCGTAATGTTGCCCCCGGGTGAAATCTGTACGGCCTGTCCACGGTTGCCGAACATATCTGCGGGAATATCGTAGCCGTCGCTCGATAGATGGAAGAAGACCGACTGATTCATCAGGCCGGGCTCGTTGAAGGCCACGACACCTGCGCTGTCCGTGTAATACAAGATGTTATTCGTCGTCTTCAGCTCAACCAGGGGAATACCCCGGCCCGTTTCGGCATCCACGACCTTGATCTTGAATGGCTGTTGGGTCATTTTCATTGCGCTGTTCACATTCTGCTTGGCATTGCTCTCCCCCGCCTGCGCTGCGAACGTGGCACCAGGCGCCGTCATAACCATTAGCATGATGCTAGTCCATATCCCTGCTCTTTTCCACTGCTTCATTCCCATTCGTTTACCTCCCGGCTTTTGTCGTATTACATAGCATGAAATCGTTGCTCTACCGGTCACCACTTGTCCAAACGATAGTTCTTGCCTGAGACTACTCTTCAATTTCGCAACAAGATGCAATAGCAGGGGCCGACGGCTTCGTCGTTAAAGAGTCCCCTTCTAACCACCTCCTTTCAAAAGCATAAAGAGTGATACAAAGATGTTAAGGATCAAGATAGACAAGTAGATACTTTTATGTAAGCGTATACATTATTCTTTATGTGTAACATCCGTACAAACTGCACGGATGTTCACATGAATCATACTTTCTCGCTCAAGACAGGTCCGCTTCGGCGCGAAGTTCGAAGAACCTCACGCCGATCCCGGCATACATACTGCGGACAACCTGCACTACGCTAATGTAGGAAGTAACAATTCTTCCGTTCCTTCCAAGATGAAGTAGCAATACTACCAAATAAGACAACTGACATCAGGAGCCGACACGCATGCGCGACCAATCAAAGCCGATCTCTTCCAGCAGCGCGCGTGCGATCAATAGATGACCGGTCAAGTTAGGATGCACCCGGTCGGACGCCAGCGCAGTAGGATGGACGTAGTCAAATTGGCTGGCAAAAGCCGCCTGCGTATCAATAAACAACGCACCTGTACGCTCCGCAACCCTTCTGGCTGCAAGTCCGAACTCATCCATCCGGCTCCGCATGCGATCTTCGGCATTCGGCTCCAGATAGAACGGCGTCATGATCACGAGTCCTTGCAGACCAGGGAGGGCCGAACGCACCAGCTCTTCCAGGGTCTGCTCATATTCTTCAAGATTCACATGTGATTCTGGTATCGCGGGTTGATCAAACTGCCGCCATACATCGTTGATGCCAATCATGACCGTTAGCCAATCCGGTTTCAGATCCAGTACGTCACTCTGCCATCTGGATTTCAAATCCCGAACCGTATTGCCGCCGATACCCATATTGGTCACACGAATGTTGAGCTCCGGATATGCCACCTGCAGCATTCCTTCCACAAGTGCGGCATATCCTTTACCGACACCTTGGAACAACCCCTCTCCGTAAGGATATCTACGTTCACAGTCCGTGATCGAATCGCCGATCATGACCAGGCGTTGTCCTCCTTCTAGCTTCATCCTTTATTCCTCCCATTCAGTTGGAGACGAATTGTTTTCACTTCGAACGGACGGAACTGAAGCAATACATCTTCGCCCTCGTAAGATAATTCCCCAATCTTCTCCTCTAACATATCTGCCTCACGAACCACCGCAACAGTCAACCCGATATGAAGCTTACTAGCTACAGAGGCTCCCTTACTCTCATACAGACGTACGATTAAGTCGCCCGATCCGTCTTCGGCAATTTTGACTGTCTCCGCGATCACATTGGCTTGATCGATACTGAGCAGCGATTGTCCCTCCTGGCTTCCTCCTGATGCGAGACTTACAGGATAGTTAAGCTCATAGGCTTCCTGCACAACAGGACTGTCCATGAACGCGCCGTTCCAGAACGTAAAACCATAGGTGAAATGGTGCTCTCCTTGATCGGATGTCTCATCCGGCCATGTCGGAGCCCGCAGCAGCGTTAGGCTCATCGTGTTATCATTGACCGATATGCCGTATTTGCAATCGTTCAGCAACGCGAAGCCGCGATTCGCCTCTGCAAGCGCAGACCACTTGTGCTGAACCACTTCGTAACGATCCGCATCATGTGGACGCGAAGCATGATTCGGTCTCTTGACGTAACCGAACTGAATTTCCTGCAACGACTCGTTCGTATGAACACGGACAGGGAAATCCACTTTTAGCAGCTTATTCTTCTCGCGCCAGTGAACCGTCGTATGGAATTCAACTCTTCGGCTGCCGGCACGTAGCCGGATATCCTGGATCATAGTCGAATGGTTCAATTCACGCTCAACCCGAATATTCGCGAAGAGTGGGCCGTTTGCGGTAACAGATACCTTGGCAGCTGCGTTCAACTCGATAGGTGCCAAGCGATAGCGCCGATCGATCTCCCAAGCATCAAAATCCGAATTCTGATCCCGATACATCCGCATGACGTTGCAGCGGTCCGCCGCCCATTCCATGCCGGTCTCTTTGTCAAAAATACGTGTAAACTCGCCCTGTTCGTTAATTTCGATTGAAATCCACTCGTTCTCCAAATGCGATTCTGTGGCAATGATTGTCGACGCAGCAGGAACATCCGCCACTTCCGGTTCTACCTTATACGTTGACCAGCCCATAGAAGGAGCCTCAACCTCGGTATAATGAATACCTTCGTGCAATTGCACCGGCAGAACGTCTCCGTTCTCGTTCGCTATCCCCTGAACGCCAGCTGGTAACGCGACCAGTTCCTTTCTTGCCCAGGAGAGCGAGTTAAAGACGGTAACGCGGGAGACATCGTCGTTCGTGAGCGCATCTCTTGCGTCTGAAGCCATGTCGTACACGTTCTTATTTAATTCCTTCAGCTCAATCTGCGCCTCTTCATGAACGCGGTGGATCGATGAGCCCGGCAAAATATCATGGAATTGATGCAGCAGCAGAATCTTCCATAGACGGTCCAGTTCCTCGTGAGGGTAGGTCCGGTTATTTAGCAATGCCGCCGCAGTTTCCCAAAGCTCCGCCTCGCGGAAAGCAATTTCCGCCTTCCGGTTCAACTTTTTAATGATTGCCTGCGTCGTGTAAGTCCCGCGGTGAGCTGGATAATAGAGCTCTCCTACATATTTCACATCAGGTATACCCTTTTCAATCTGATCCTCAAAAAATTCGATCGGCGATCCATGCTTCGTCTTGGGAACGCCCTCTAAATCACCGAGCCTGCGCATGAACTCTATATCATCCCGATTAGAGCCTCCGCCCCCGTCTCCGTGCCCAAACTGAGTAAGCCGCGTAGAAATGCCTTCAAGCTGAACGCGATCGTTCCACTGATCGATTAAGAACGAAGGATTGATGCGAATCGGGTAGTAATCACCGTAGTTCATCAAATGGGTCAAAACTTGCGAACCGTCGATCCCCTCCCACATGAACGTATTGTGCGGGAACGGATCTGCTATATTGTCGTAAGTACCGAACAATTTTGTAGACGCGAAATACTTGATCCCGCAACCCTGCATAATTTGCGGCAGGTTCCCGGCATAGCCGAATACGTCAGGCAGCCATAGCATCTCGTTGTCCACACCGAATTCTTCCTTGAAGAAACGCTTACCGTGCAACGCCTGGCGAATCAGGCTCTCACCGCTCGGTAAATTCGTATCGGGCTCCACCCACATCGAACCTTCAGGAATGATTTTACCTTCCTTCACCGCTTGTTTAATGCGATCATACAGCTCCGGATACAATGTCTTGACGGTCTGGAACAAATACGGCTGACTCTGGGTGTAGCGATACTCGGGATATTCGTCCATGAGTGCAAGCTGATTAGACATCGTCCGTGCAATCTTCCGCTCCGTCTCCGCAATCGGCCACAGCCAGGCGATATCCAAGTGAGACTGTCCCATAAGGTACAACGTTGGCGCCGTTGAACCGTTCACACAGGCCAAAAGCGGCTCCATAATTAGTCGGCACTGCTTTACGTTCTCTCCCAACAAGTCCTGGCGCAGGGTCAGGTCGATCGTCGCAAACACCTGAGTCAGACCACGGTCAATCTCCGCAACGCGGAGGGATTTGGGATCAAGATGATTGCGCAGATCGTACAAGCATTCCAAATCGATGAAAAATTGGTACACTTCCTCTTCAAAAATACAGAGCTGCGAATTTCCAAATATCGGCTGGGAATCCGCATGACCAGCGTACGCTTCTGCAACAATTTCGAATTGTTCACCTGTTTTCGCTGAACGGGTTAAAGTTAGGTAATGATGGTTAAGGTCCTTTGCACCGCTCACGATGCCGTTAATATACACGGTCGCTTCAGATCCAAAGTCGAGCATAGCCACAAGCCGTTTGCCTTCGGCCTCTTCTGGAACAACAACTGTCGAGTGAAACCAGCCGTATCCCCATTTTTCTCCCCAATGTTGGCCCGGGGTAATGCTTTGGAAAGGTTGTCCATCCATTTCATGAATGAACAGCTGTTCCTTGGTCATAAAACCGGAAAAATCGATTGAAGAGAGCTTTGTAATCATAAATTGATCTCTTTTATTTAGCAGCTTTTCAACATGGAATAAAATCTCTTTTTTCTCTTTCAAGGTTCTTCTCACATCCTATGGTTTCATAATCTTTGACCCTATCGCTATGTGATATACCGCCCTCGTGGCGGTCGGCCACGAAGGACGATCTCTATTAGTTTGCTGTTGCTCTTTGTGCAGCATCGTTATAAATTTTCAGCGCTTCATCAATGGCTCCCATTTTTTGCACCTTATCAATGAATGCCTGCCAATTATCGAAGCTGTTCTTGCCTGCTACGAATTTGGCCTGCTCTTCGGTAACGAACGTCTTAACCGGATTCATAATCTCCGAGATCCGCTGGCTTTCGTTGCCCGTGAGTTGAATCGACGGCTCGCTCAACCAGGAAGGAATATAGTCGTTGTCATGCAATGGCAGATTCGTCAAGAATTCCGACTTCTCAATCGGCACCTCTTCGTATTTGCCGTTAAATACCGTATAGTCTGTCGCGGCAAAGTCTACGAACGCTCTTGAGTCACTAACCATTTGTAGTCCCGGGTTATAGTTTCGACTTGCGCGCATGCCGTATTTATCACCTTCCAACCACGGATCCTTGGCATTTTTCAACGAGTCAACAAAGGTCGGAAGGCCGTCTTCCCCGATGGTATAGGTCGTACCCTCGATACCCCAAGTGATGAGCCTGATCATTTCATCTGAATATTGATAATCGATGAATTTAATCAATTCCTCAGGATTTTTGACTTTAGAGTTAATAGCATAAGCCCCCCATCCCAAATCAGGGGTATTGGCGTTCACAACCTCCTGCCAAGCCTTCCCATAATCCGGATTGTCGGGATACAGCGACACTGCAAAAATCTTGCCATCGTCAGCCGTTCTTGTGTACTCAGCCGGAGTCGTAAACCACTGAGTCAGCCACATGAAGTTGTCGCTATTCAGTGCTTTTCTTTTCACCGTATCATCTGTATCAATCGTGTACTCCGGATCTAACAGCTTCTCCGAATAGAGCTTATTCGCAAATTGGAGCGCATCTTTATATCCTTTTTCCAGAACCCCGTATACATACTTCTCTCCGTCCCAGAAGATTTCATCCCGGATGTGGTTCGCAGAGAACAACGATCTCAGGCTATTAAATTTTGTTGCGACGGGATATTTGTCAGGGTAAAGCTCTTTAACTTTTTTGGCAGCCTGATAAAATTCATCGAGCGTTTCCGGAATTTTGATATTATGTTCCTTGAACACATCATAGCGGTAAGACGTTGTATTCTGAATAAGCATGCCTCGATCCTCAGGGAACCTAGGCGTGGATGTTTCTTTAAAGGCGTACATCTCTCCGTCGGAATTCGTTACCCGCTTCATTCCGTCCTTTACCTTGCTAATGTAGTTCATATAGTTCGGCATTAAATCTTTATATTGGGCTAGCTCAAGAAGCTGGCCTTGCCCGGCCATTTGGCTCACATCATAAAATAACGGCGTTATGAAAAAGTCTGTCAGATCGGCACTTGCAATCATGAGCTTGACCTTCTCGTCATACTCAGAAGCCGGAATATAGTTATATTTAATTTCTACTTTTTTACCCATATAGGCTTCCATACGCTTGTGCCATTCCTTGCCTACCAGACTATTCGGATTATCCACACCGCTCGCAGGTAGTGTCACCGAGAAGCGCATTACTTCTGAATCATTTTCATTGGAAACGGAATTTTTAGAATTATTCGAACATCCAGAAAAAACCATCAGCATGACCAACCCAAGGACAAGCATTTTTGCCAGCTTGTTCATTCAACGTCCCCCCAATTAGCTCAATGAACTACTTTTCCAAATCTACTATTCAATACCTATCATGATTTCTCTACCACTCACCTTATTCACCGGCTATCCGCAGCTTAGCCTTTGATAGAGCCTACGAATATCCCTTTGGTGAAATGCTTCTGGAAGATCGGATAGATACACATGATCGGAAACATCGTAATAATAATGACACTCATTCGTACCGCCTGCGGATCAAGCGCTGCCCCCGGAGCATTAATGGCAACCGCACCGCTGCCTACCCGTCCTTGAATCGCAGTCGTATCCAAGGTGAACAGGTAGTTTCTTAATACCATCTGCAAAGGATATTTATCCTGATCCCGCAAATAAATCAAAGCATCAAACCAACTATTCCAGCTTCCGACCAGACCGAATAGAGCAAAGGTCGCAAACAGCGCCTTCGACAACGGCAGTACGATCCGGAAAAGAACCACCACATCATTCGCTCCATCGATATAAGCGGAGTCCTTCAGCTCGGAAGGAATATTCAGAAAGAATGTTCGAAACAGGAACACATTATAGGCACTAATCGCGCCGGGGAGAATCATAACCCATACTGTATCTAACAGGTGCAGACTACGCATAAGCAGATAGGTCGGGATTAAGCCACCGCTGAAAAACATCGTAATCATTAGGAAAAGGGTAAAAAATT
Source organism: Paenibacillus sp. MAHUQ-45 (assembly GCF_058133325.1). Taxonomy (NCBI): domain Bacteria; kingdom Bacillati; phylum Bacillota; class Bacilli; order Caryophanales; family Paenibacillaceae; genus Paenibacillus; species Paenibacillus sp. MAHUQ-45. The sequence goes on along the minus strand of NZ_JBYUPV010000012.1, from coordinate 129,014 downwards.
TCTTACCCGCAAATCCGGGAATCGTTAGCGGATACGCCATCAGAGCAGTAAACAGCAGCATGATGCCCGTAGAACCGACCGCATAAATAATTGAGTTGAGATACCCTTTAAAAATGTATGGATCTTGAAATACCGTCTTGTACGCTTCCAGATTAAATCCCTTAGGCCAAATCGTCACGCTTCCAGAGGAAATGTAACGTGCGCCACTTAGCGATGTCGCGATAATGTTTAGAATCGGGTACAGTACCACAATCAGGATAAATATCATGAAAACAATATTTACAACGTCGAAAGCTCTGGAGCCTATGCTATCCTTTTTCAACATCTCACCACCTAAAACAAACTCGTCTCGGAAACTTTTCGGCTCATCCAATTGGTCAAGTAAAGAATAATAAATGATATAACCGACATAAATAATCCAATTGCCGTTGTGTACTCGTATTGGGCGCCCAATATCCCTTGACGATAAGCATAGGATCCGATGACATCTGCTACTTCGTAAGTCTCAGGCGAATAGAGCAGAATAATCTTCTGGAAATCGCTCCCGAGGATTCCTCCCACGGCAAAAATCAGCAAAATTATGGAGGTAGACTTGAGCGACGGCCATGTGACATGTACAACCTTCTTCCATCGGCCTGCGCCGTCTACCTCGGCTACGTCATACAACGTAGGATCTATTCCGCTTAATGCAGCAAGGTAGATGATCGTACCGAACCCGACGCCCTGCCATAAGCCAGAAGAGATGAATATGGTCCGGAAAAAGCTCGGCTCGAGAAGGAACATCACCGGATCTCCGCCGAAGAAGGTGACAATACTATTAAACAAACCGTCTCTCGCTGTAAATTCCTTAAGCATCCCCGCAACAATGACGACCGATATAAAATGCGGGAAATAAGAAACCGTCTGCACAACCTTCTTAAAACGCTTGTTTTTCAGTTCATTAAACAGTAGAGCCAATATAATTGGCGCCGGAAATGACCAAAACAAGGTATACACACCTAGAAGCAATGTGTTCTTCAAAACTCTAAACGCCATGGGATCGTTAAAGAAAGAAGTGAAATACTTTAATCCCACCCACTCGCTTCCCCATATCCCTTTAGAAGCGTTAAAATCTTTGAAAGCGATTAAAATTCCATACATGGGAAAATAACTAAAGATTAACACTGTCAGAAAGCCGGGAAGCACCATAAGATAGAGATAACGGTGCTTGAGGATTCTGGCCACTAGCCTGTTACTGCTTACGTTCAAAGAAGCACCTCCTGACTGTTAACATGCCCGAGATCAGTTACGGCCGATATTTTGCCCGTAGACACATGAACCTGGTTATTTGATTCGCATTATATGTAAGCGCATTCACCACCGTCTCCAAAGTATATTTTTTTTCGTTCGTCGGATACGCAATAGCTTCTGGCTACTGTTCCAGACAAATCTGATGCTCTTGGTGTCTAAAAGTTATTATGCTAGGCAAAAAAATAACACATACTATTTAATCCGTCAATACACAAAATTCTAAAATAATTAGTATACTATCTTCGAACGATCCCGAACTGGCGATACCGATGAGGCGTTAAGCTATGTCTCCGCTTGAATAAATCGTAGAAGTAACTGACGTTATCGAGTCCGATCTCTAAGCTGATTTCCACGATTTCCATATCCGTATTTAGCAGCAAATTCTCGGCATAGGACATTCTCAATTCGTTAATGTACTGGGTCGGGGATATCCTGAGATGCTTTCTAAACATTCTGCATATGTAAGCATGCGATTTGTCCGACAGCTCAACAAGCGCAGCTGCCCCCCGCGTGAAGTGCTCTTTCTTCCTCGCCTCTCTGCATAGATCCTTAAACCATTCAGGCTGTCCGGTTAGTTCAATCGGATCGGCTTCAGCCTTGATGTACCGGGAGAACAGATCTGTCAAGATCGCTCTTACCTCCGCCTTAACAGCCAGCTTCTTCTCCTGCGGAATCAAACTAATCTGGTCCAGCCGGTACCGCACATATTCCTTTTCCATTTTGGACAGTACAGTCGACGGCGGCATGACCGGCTCAAGCAGCTTTTCGCTTGGGAACCCTTCTCCCAAAAAAGCAATCAGATCGTCCAGGACCTCCCGATTGAACGATAAATTGATGAACTGACAATCGCTTTCCGTCGTCTGTTCATAGTAATGAACGTCCCGATCCCTTATGAACACGAGTGTATTTTCCTGCAACAGCTGCCGTTTGCCGTTAATGATATGCACAACGCTACCCTTCAGGATAAGAAACAACTCAAAAAAGTCGTGAGTATGCATGCCGATCGTATCGCGCACCGAAGCGATCAGTCGATAGTGAGCCTGAATCTCAGAATCAATACCGTCCGCCGCAAGAAGTTTCAACATATACAATCCCTCCCTAGTTTTGTACAATAATTCGATGTCAAAATACCATAATGCATTCAAAAATGGAGCAAGATTTAGAGCAAGACTTTTGATTAGGATAGAGTTGTTACTGAAGCCTGAAAGGAGATTTACCACAAATGAACTTATTGGAACTGCGTCAGCAATTCGAAGTAAACAAACGCATTTATGAGAGCGCCAAGCTTGTCTTCCGCGGAGTCGAAGACTTCGACGTCTACAACCCTTCCATTCCGTTCGAATGGAACGGCAAGCACTACATTTATGGACGCGTGGAAAAACGCGATGAGTGGGCGAGATCTTGGGTTCGCCTGTTCGAGCAAAGCGGCCCGGATGAGTGGACAGCTGTGCCAGATACGATGATTTATCAGCTTGAAGATCCTTACATTAGCGTGATCAACAAACAGCTCGTATTAGGCGGGACACATGTTCGTTTTAAGCAAGAACAGCTCGATACGTTCTACGGTTATTTCTACAAAGGGCATGATCTTCATGATCTCTTCTACTTCACGACCGGTCCGGATTATATGAAGGACATTCGGCTCGTAGAGCTTCGAGACGGCAAGATCGGCGTCTTCTCAAGACCACGGGGCGAAGAAATACGCAAGCAATATGGAAGCGAATCCTTAGTGGGATTCACAGTCATTGACAGCCTGGACGAACTGTCTCCGGAAGTCATTGAGAACGCACCGAATATCAATGGACTGTTCCGTAAGGATGAGTGGGGCGGCTGCAACCAGGCATACTTGCTCGAGAGCGGAAAGATCGGCGTCATCGGCCATATCTGCTACGCTCAAGGAGATCAAGCAACCTATATGAACATGTCATTCGTACTCGATCCGCAAACCAATCAATTCTCGGATTTGAAAATCATCGGCACCCGTCCTTGTTATCCGGATGGCCCTGCCAAGAAGGCACATCTGGCCGACTGTGCGTTCACCGCTGGCATTGAAATGCGTACTGACGGCAAGGTTAATCTGTACAGCGGTATCGGCGATACAGAAGCTGGGCGCATCGTCATCGACTACCCGTTCGAAAGTGAAGGCGCCATTGTAACCTTCTAGATAAAATACCAAACATCGAGCTGCTGGGTTATCCCAGCGGCTCATTTTTATGTCACATTACGCCGTGGGTTAGTACCCTTCATTTTGCACAGTACTCCTCCTTGAAGTTATTATGATAAGCAAATTAAAACACATACTTTATTTGACTCCATAATAATACAGACTCTCATAAAATTCAAAGTTTTTATATATTTTCGCTTCATTCCTGCTAAATTCCTGAAAATTACCCACCTATCCGACAAATTTTTTTTCGAAATGCGCTGCAAGTACGTATACTTTTTAAAGCGAAATGCGCTACAATTGAAGAAATGTTGAAACGAGGTGGATCTACTTGAGCAAGAAAGACTTGGCTCTGCCAAAGTACCAGATGGTAAAAGACTATGTCTTATCCCAGATCGAGAATCAGGAATTTACAATAGACGATCGGATTCCTAGCGAATCGGAATTTTCCAAGCTGCTGGATGTCAGCTCCATCACTGTGCGTAAAGCACTGTCAGAGCTGGTGAATGAAGGTGTGATCTATCGCGTGAGGGGAAGGGGAAGCTTTGTCGCCAGCCAAGCAGCCGTCTCAGAGAAGACCTCAAATCTGGTGGCCCTCGTCATCTCCGGTGTCGACCTGTACGATAGCTCGTATATGCAAATCATGAGGGGCATACAGTCCTTTCTGGGCAAGCATGGCTGCAAGCTGATCGTAGAATTCGTGGAGAACGACTTCGAACAGGAACGCGAGCTCGTTCTGAAGCTGATTCAAAGTGAACTAAGAGGATTACTCATCTATTCCTCTGATCCTGACGCTGCAAAGAGCTATCTCGGGGAGATTCGCAGTAAATCGATTCCATTCGTCATGCTCGATCGTTCCCCTTCCGGATATCCGGTCAATGTCGTTACGTGTAACAACCATGACGGAGCCTATGAAGCCGTAGAATACTTGATAAAGCAAGGTCATCGAAAGATCGCATTTGCAGCTTACGACTACCACCTAAGTCCGGAGGTCGACAGATACAACGGTTATTGCAACGCCATGTCGAATTCATCCGTGCCAATACAGGATTCGCTCTTGTTCCTGGAGAAGAAATTGGATTATGCTGCGCTTGCACGCCTTGTACACAACGGAGAGGTGACCGCGCTGTTCTGCGCGAACGACAAACGAGCCCTCGAAGCGCTCGAACAGCTGACCGCGCTTGGCATTCGTATCCCCGACCAATTATCACTAATGGGCTTTGACGATTTCGAGAGCGCCAAGTTCGCCAAGGTCGCCTTGAGCACAGTGAAGCAATATTTCGATGTCCTCGGCTATGAGAGTGCAGATTTGTTGTTCAAGATTGCCGAAGGCTCGTCTTACGGTAATAAGAAAGTCATGTTGCCTACAAGTTTGGTCATACGTGACTCCGTCAAGCCCGTTTAAGGTTAACGTCTGAAGAAACTATGAAAATCCGAGTTACACGAATATCGAACAGCACTGTGCTAAATCACAAAAAAGACGCTCCAATGTGCGATTTTGGAACGTCTTCTTTTGCGTTTCATGCTAAAATCTCATCAACTATCGACTCCTACTTCCAGCGCTTTTATAAAATATGAAGGTGGGAAAAGGATGAAGAATTATGTGCTCGGATTTTCTTTAACAGGCCTTTTATTATACGCATTACAGCTACTCCCCAATATTGTATGGATGCTGTCACCGCCTGCCAACAATGTGCTTACGAAGAACAGTTCTGTCTATCCAATATTGAACATAACAGAACAAGTCTTTGGGATTATGACTGTTGCTCTATTGATCTTGCTGATAAACAAAAGCAGCGAGAGAAATAGTGCAATCTATCTCGGATTAGCGCTGCTGTTTTTGATCGGCTACTATATCGCATGGGTCCTATACTACAACGGGGTGGTTGCTCCGTGGTTACTCATTATCGGGATTGCAGCCATGCCGCCTTTGTACTTCTTCTTTGTCGGGCTTTGGATGAAGAACTATGTCGTTCTGATTCCATCCGTAATTTTTGGAATTGCGCACATAGTGATCACAAGCTCGAATTATTTGAAGTTATAAATTAATGATGAGTCGTACTAGCGACATAGCGATATCACCCACCATATAATCATTCCAAACAAAAATCCCTTCCTTAGCAAGATACTTAGGAAGGGATTTCGATTCCTTTATGTTGTAGCTTCAATCGTAGTTTAAGTTGTAGTCGTTGGCTCATTCACCTGCGTAACATTTTTGGAAGCATTGCGATTAGAGATGAATACTCCAATGAGAATCAGGGCTCCACCAAGCAATTGACTGACGTATATCTCATCTCCTAACAAAAAATGCCCTAGGATCAGCGAGATAAACGGTGGGATGTTCATGAACATGGAAGCTGTCCCAGGCCCTGTGACCGCTACGCCCCTTGTCCACCATATCCCCGAGGTTGCTGTAATCAAGGCTAACGGAAGTAGCATTAACCAGATATAAACATCATTTGTTGCTATCAAACCACCATTATACGACTCTATGGCTACCATAGGCGATATCAGAATAGCGCCTAAGCCACCAGAAATAATATTAATAGCTGATAGTGACATCGTCTTTACCAGCAGTGGCGTGAACATCATACCGATCGTCATCCCCAGCATCGCCAGTACCAAATACAAATCACCTAACGATAGACTGAACTTTCCTCCACCAAAACTGATAATAATAACGACACCGACTACACCAAGCAGGCCTCCAACCAGCTTCCCCGCAGTCAACGATACCTTATAGAATAGACGCTCCATGAAGATGGCTACCAATGGTGCTACTGCATAGATTAAGGAAGCGTTGGCTGCTGAGGACAGCTTGAGACCTGAAAAATAGAGTGGCTGTTGAACCAAAGTGCCAAACAACGAACTAGCCGTCAAAAGCAACCATTCCCGCCGGGTTGGCCATCTTAATTTTCCCACGCGATACAGCAACAATAGGACAATCAGCCATGTCAAAGTCATGCGTATAAAGGATAGAAATGAAGAAGAGAAAAAATTTATCAGATACGCACTCATGATATAGCTTATTCCCCAACACAGAGTTGCCCCTATAAGTCCAACAATAGCCGATCTATAACTCGACATTACCTGCACTCCCCTACATTAACTGAAGAAGCACATATCATTGCTTATGAGCGATTGATTTATAAGGCAGACGGTCTTTCTCCTGCAGGGACCATTTCTCTCCATCAATGTAGATCGCCTCAACTTCTTCATTATAAAAACTATATCTACCCGCTATTTCATGAACCTCGGGCAGTGGCTTCTGATAGCTCCACAACACATTCTCAGCAATCACTCCGTCACTATTGAACGAATGATACGTAGCCTCTCCTTTATAAGGGCAGGTTGTCACTGTATCTGTTGGCACTAGATAATCAAAGTTAATATCCTCTTTTGGCAAATAAAAGCGTGGCGTCAATCCTGTCTCAAACAGGATAACCGGATCATCACTGTCTGCAACAACCTTTCCGCCTACGATTACTTTTATATGTCTGGAGCTAGGAATGGCATCCAGTCTCGAATAAGGATCACGGGCATGGTTAATGACCTCTTCCTCTTCTTCAAACCATCTAATCTCTTTATTTTTCCAGATAAACGTAATGTATCCTGCAATAATCGCACTGGGCCCGGGCGGACTCAGATGACTCCAGACAGCATTCTCTACAAGCGTATCCTCGACTCCAATATTCCAATAGACGGCTTCCCCTTTGTGTAGATCTTCTCTACGATGAGAGGATTCTTGAAGGAACTCGGTCCGAACATCCTCCTTGGGAAAATAGTACACCGGCAGCTTGCCGGTCTCCGTAACGATCAGCACACGTTTGCTATCGGCCACGAATGTCTCGCCTATTTTTACACGAATCCATTTCGGACTCACTTCAGCTCGAATCTGCCAATCCCCATCAAATTCATCATTTAGATTCCATTGCGGGTCATAATGTGTCATCCTAATTCATCTCCCATCTATTCGTATAATATTGTCTTCTAAATAAGATAAACATAAGATTTCAACTTAAAGCTTGGTCGTCACTGCGGTGGAATGTTTGGACTTCCGGTCGCTGTTGTCGCCAGATTTCTTCTTTATAAACCGCCTTTAGCGGTTGAAATCTGGGAACAGCTTGTGCTTCCGATGCGAGCTTTCCTTCGGAAAGCTTTCAGGCGAACGCTGCGCTCCTACAGTTCCAAACTTCCCCCTTCGTTCCTTCTCGCTTTTTGTTACTCTCTTTTGTTAATCTTTTATATACTAGATTAACGTGCAGTGATCACACTATAACGATTAGCAGGGCGACGCAGTCCCAAATGATCACGAAGGGTCGTTCCTTCATAATCCTCGCGGAAGATCCCGCGCCGCTGCAATTCAGGGACAACCAAGTTCACAAAGTCATCCAGTCCGCCAGGCAAATGCGGGAACATCACATTAAAACCATCCGCTGCGCCGCGAACAAACCATTCTTCCATCTGGTCAGCAATTTGCGTAGGTGTTCCGGCTATTCCGCGTGAGTTTAGACGTTTATAGAGCTGGCGAATAGTCAGGGTCTCCCGCTCCAGCAATTGAATGATTTTGGCCAGACTGCTCTTGCTCTGATTGAAGCCCTCCAGCTTTGGTGTGAACGGCAATGGCTCATCAAGTGGATACTGTGATACATCATGCCCCAAGTAATGAGAGAGCAGATCCAGTCCCAGCTTCTCAGGCGTGAGATCCTCCACAATTGCCAACCGCTCAGCCGCTTCTTCCTCTGTCCGTCCGATAACAGGCATAAAGCCCGGCAGAATCTTCAGATCATCACGTGATCTACCGTATTTAGCTAGTCTTGATTTGATATCCTCATAAAGCTCAATTCCCTCTTCAACGGTTCCAAAGGGTCCGAAGGCTGTACCAGGTGCAAATACAACTTCTGCCGATGCAGCTGCCAGTTCCTTGCCTGCTTCCGAAGCCCCTGCTTGAATCAATACAGGATACCCTTGCGGAGGTCGGGATACATTCAACGGACCCCGAACTTGAAACTCGTCACTCTTATAATTCAGATTATGAAGCTTATCTTTATCTGCAAAAATGCCTGACGCCTTATCCAGCACAATGGCATCATCTTCCCAACTGTCCCACAGCCCCTGGGTCACATCGACGAACTCGCCAGCTCTTCCATAACGGTTCTCATGCTCCAAGTGCTTATCTTTACCAAAGTTCCGGGCTTCTTCATCAGCCGTCGAAGTAACAATATTCCATCCCGAACGTCCATTGCTTAAATAATCCAGTGTGGCTAACTTTCGGGCAATATGATACGGCTCGTTATACGTCGTGGATACGGTAGCTGCAAGACCAATTCGCTCTGTGACCGCGGATAGCGCAGATAATAGGGTGAATGGCTCTGGACGAATGCTGTTTGCCGCGCTAATCCCTGACTGAAATCTGTCCCAGACATATAATTCATCTGCATAGAAGAACATATCAAATTTCCCACGCTCAGCAGTCTGAACAATATGCTTGTAGTAATTAAAATCAAGCAGAGCAGCCGCATCCGATTCTGGATGTCTCCAACTGGAGATATGCTCACCTGCTGGAAAGAACATCATAGCTCCCAGCGCCATTTGTCGTTTGTTATTACTCATCTCTACACACCATCCTTTATGCTTTGAGTTTCTCTTTCACGATGTCATAAGTTTCTAAGGAGCCTATTCAAGATTCGCTCACTCTCTTGGTTTGCCTTAATTTCTGATTTACTGACGCAGGCCTTTTGGCGTAAGCAACTTATTCAATCCAAGCAACAATAAATTAACAATAATAACGAGTAACGATACTGGGATTGCACCTTCCATAATAGTTACCGTATTGATCATCGCGATCCCTCTGGTAATAATATCGCCTAGTCCTCCAGCAGCAATATAAGTAGCAATAGTAGCCATACTGATCGTCTGCACCGCAACTAGCCTTACACCGGCCATAATAACGCTACGCGCAATGGGAAGTTGAACCATCCACAGAATCTGCCATCTGGTCATTCCCATCCCCGTGCCGGCTTCAATTAAGGCCTGATTCACCCCTCCAATACCTACATAGGTGTTCTGAAGAATCGGAAGTAACGCATACAGCGTTAACGCGATAATCGCAGGCTTTGTTCCAATACCCAGAAATGGGATCATAAATCCGAATAACGCAAGACTGGGAATGGTTTGAATCACAGATACCGTTGTTATGACCGCGTTCGCTACACGTTTATAGGCAGTAAGAATAATTCCAGTCGGTACTGCAATCAAGCAAGCAATCACAACCGAGATCAGTGACAGATTGAAGTGCTCTCCTGTCTTTTGCAAAATCATAGGCCAATCTGCTAGCAAGGTATTCCAAAATTGATCCACCCATAACCACGCCCTTCATTCATAATCAAGATCAAATTGAATATTGTTCAAACCGCTCTGCCCCGAGAAATTCACGAACGAAGTCAGAAGCGGGTTCCTCAAGTAGATTCGCAGGCGTTCCAGTCTGAACAATAAAACCATCCTTCAGCAGAATGACCTGGTCAGCGATTTTAAGTGCCTCATCGATATCATGCGTTACAAACACAATCGTCTTCTGCACTTTCTCATTCAGCTTAATAAGCTCCTTCTGTAGCTGTACTCGGCTAATAGGGTCTAATGCGCTGAAAGGTTCATCCATGAGAATAATAGAAGGGTTAGAAGCAAGTGCACGTGCTACACCGATGCGCTGTTGTTGTCCACCACTTAGCTCATGTGGGTAACGGCTGCGAAATTGCTTCGGATCAAGACCAATCAGTTGCAGAAGTTCTTCTGTGCGATGAACCAAATCCTTCTTCTTCTCACCCTTAAGCCTTGGAACGATAGAGATATTCTGTTCAATGGTCATATGCGGAAATAGTCCGATCTGTTGAATGACATAACCAATATTCCGCCGCAGCTCCACCGGATTAAGCGTGCTGACTTCCTGACCTTCTACCAACACAGAGCCAGATTCCGGCTCAATCAGTCGATTGATCATTTTAAGCAGGGTTGTCTTCCCGCAACCTGACGGTCCGATAATCGTAACGATTTGACCACTAGGTATGGTTAGATCAAAATTCTCCAACACATTGCCTGAACCATAGTTTTTGGTCACTTGCTTGAACTCTACTGCGGCTACGCCAGCCCCCATATCCATCACTCTTCCTTTTCTAAAATATAAACCAACTTATTACATTTATTTAGTTGGTTTTTAGGTATAAAAAAAGATCACATCTCCCACTTATAATTGCAAGGGAAATGAGACCTCCGTTTGTCAGGTTAGCCTCTTATATTATTAACATCCGATAATTCAATACTGTAATGTAATACTTTAATGCAATATTATATTACGTATAATTTTTTGTCAATCATTAAAAACAAGTAAACATATCGGATTTAAATTTTCTTTTTCATAGTACTATTTAGCTCTGAGTAATGGAAGGATTTCGATCAGATCAGGGGAGGATTTATGTTATAAGGCATAAAAAAAGACCTCCTGTGAACAGGTCAGCCATATGAGTATACTATACAGTTATTCCTATGAATGAATTAGAATTAATTACTTTCAACAAGCGTCGGTTTAATCTCATTGGCATTAAAAAAATCTAGTGCAGAGCGATACCAAGAAGTCTCTCCTTCTTTCTCGCCGTCAATATAAGTCTCTACACGTTCATTATAGAAGGAGAGATATTCCTTAATCTTAGGGATTTCGGGAATCGGATTAAGATAACTCCACACAATATTCTCATGAACGTTACCATTCACTTCAGCGGACCAATAAGAAGCCTTACCTTTATAAGGGCATCTTGTTTCCAAGTCGCTTGCCTGCAGGAACTCTTGCTTCACATCTTCCTTCGGTAAATAATAACGAACAGGAACACCTGTCTCAAACACAATGATCGGACGTTTGCTATCTGCTACCGTTACACCATCAATCACTACCTGGATATGCCGAGAACTCTGCAGTGCATCTACTCTCTTATAGGGATCACGCGGGTGAACAAAGATTTCTTCATCTTCCTCGAACCAGGCATCTACTTGATTCCAATAGAATGAAATGTATCCTTTGATGGGCTCACTCTCTGGAATAGGATCCTGATAACTCCAGACTGCATTTTCTGCAATTCGATCCCCAACCTGAATACTCCAGTATGATGCTGCACCTTTCCATGGGCAATGGGAATGATGCTCCGATTCAACGAACAGATCCTTGCGAACATCACTTTCAGGAAAATAATAAACCGGAAGATGCCCTCTCTCATGAACCGTGATCACATTCTTGCTATCCGCAATCGTTGTCCCTTCAAACTCCACTCTTACTCGTCTTGGATTTGAATCAAACTGCAATTTCTTCTTATTAGACATGTGTACTCTCCTCCTTCTAAAATAATATCAAATATAGGTAATGAATTATTGCAATTAGATAATATCATGCTAATTTTAGATATTCAATATATAAATCCCACTTTTCCAATAAGAATTTAAAAAGCCCGAGAATGAGTTAAAAATGTCCGGTGCTTGAGCTTTCAAAGATTATACACCTATAGCTGGAGGATACTGTACACTTCGAACATAACGGCTGCTGCTTCTGGATCTAAAATAACGAAAGCCATTATAAAAACCCCCGTTAATTATCTCATTCCTGCCCAACCTATGGATAAAAGAGCTTTTTAACAGGACAAAATCCCTTTATTCATGATAAATAAAGGGTAAGGAAACAATTAACGGTATCTTTTCCTGCTATTCCCCCTCTTAAGCTCAAACGTAGGCGCAGGCGAATTTCCCCGTGAAGCAGTAGTTAGAATCTGCAGCGTAGCATAATCCGGTTCACATGCCACCCGGGTGGTTTTTTTGTTTCGCGCGTTTCTCGCACTCAACTCAACTGGCTAAAGCCTAAAAAAACAAACGGCACTTATCCATGCCGTTTCCGATTTCATTTTATCAAAGATAAGAATTTAAAGGACGCTTCAACCCTAAGTGGTCGCGAAGCGTTACTCCAGTATAACGAGTGCGCAGCAAATTCCTTTTTTGCAACTCCGGCACCACTTTGTCTACGAATTCCTCCAGTCCATTTGGCAACAAAGGCGGCATCAGATTAAAGCCGTCGCAGGCCCCCTGCAAAAACCATTCCTCCATCATATCCGCCAATTGTGCAGGTGTTCCTACGAAGGTTTTGTGACCACGTGCTCCAATGACGCGCTGACTCAATTCACGAATAGTCAAGTTATCTTTCTCAGCTATGCCTATGAGCATCTTAATTCGACTGATTACCCCGCTGGTTGAAGATTCAGGTAGCGGAATATCAGGCAATGGACCATCCAGATCGAATGAAGCTAGATTATAATTCAACAAACCGGATAATTGAGCTATCGCTACATGCGGAAGCACCAAGGCATCAAGCTCATGCTGCTTTTCTCTCGCTAATTGCTCCGTTTCTCCAAGGATCGGCGAGATGCCGGGCATAATTAACAGCTCATGCTCGGCACGACCGAAAGCAGCCATCTGTCCCTTCACGCTCGTATAAAATTGCTTCGCATCCTCTATTGTCTGCTGTGCTGTAAATACCACCTCAGCCGTCCGTGCGGCAAAAGCCTGACCCGCAGTCGAAGAGCCGGCTTGTATAAGAACAGGGTAACCTTGAGGAGAACGCGGCACATCCAGCGGCCCTTTGACAGTGAACCAGTTCCCCTTATGGTCAATCTCACGGACCTGGTCTAGATCCGTGTAGACGCCTGAGCGCTGATCCGCAATTAGCGCCGTATCCTCCCAGCTGTCCCATAGCTTCTTAACGACATGAACAAACTCATCCGCACGGTCGTAACGTAGATCATGGGCCAGATTCGTTTCTCGCCCAAAATTATGAGCTTCGGCTTCGGTGCCGGTCGTCACGATGTTCCAGCCAGCACGGCCTTCGCTTATATGATCCAATGTAGCAAGCTTGCGGGCTGTATGAAAAGGCTCGTTGTAGGTCGTAGAGGAGGTTGCGACCAAACCGATCTTGTCAGTGACAGAGGCTAAAGCCGACAATAAGCTAAAGGGCTCCAGTGCGCCGCCCAGGTTATGTCCAATGGACGAACGGCTGCGTCCCACGGCCAAAGCGTCAGCAATAAAAACCATGTCGAGCTTCCCTCTCTCCGCCGTTTGTGCCAGCTTTACAAAATGGCGGAAATCAATATTGCCTCTCGCATTCGCCTCCTGATGCCGCCAAGCTGATGCATGATGGCCGGCACCTAACAGAAATACGCCCAATGCCAGATGTTCTCTCCGTTTATTCATTCTTTATTCTCCTTATTGTGCACCACGTCATATATCGCGTAGCTTCCCTTATGAATGCCCAGGATGATTGATGCTAGAGGGGGAATTCCCCTCTGGCCCGTAACAACGCTTTTCGTTCCAGACGGAATAACAGCTGATTGCTCGAAATAGCCATTCCGGATACGAGCAATGCTCCCCAGATAATCTTTGCAGGATTATTCTGATACAGACCATCAAACAACAGGACACCTAGCCCGCCTGCATTGATCCAGGAAGCAATCGTTGCAATCCCGATTGTGGTAGTAATCGCCAGCCGGATCCCCCCGATAATAATGGGCAATGCGAGAGGCAGCTCAATGCGCCAGAACCGAGCTAGTGATCCGAGCCCCATCCCCTTTGCAGCTTCAATAATGCTGGGGTTGATCGACTTAAAGCCAGCAAGCAAATTACGGACAAGAAACAGCTGACTGTAGGCGATTAACGCGATCAGGGCAGGCGTAATTCCAACTCCAAAGAGCGGAACAAGAAAAGCGAACATCGCCATGCTTGGGATGACATAGACAAGGCCAAGTGCAGCCAGTACCGGGATCGTAAAGGCTTGAACCCGCACGAGCAGCATACTGACGGGAAGAGCGATCAGCAACGCGATGGCTAGTGTGGCCAATGTGAGATAAATATGCTGTAATGTTAGCAGCAGCAGTTGATCGTAATGCTTGATCGCATAATCCATGTCAAAGCCCCCTTTCCTTGTCTCTTAAGCTTTTAGCTTTAATTGCTCCCAAGTAATCAGCCCCATTGGAGTCTCCTGTTCATTAACTACCCAGACAGCGTTCACATTCGGTTTCAGCAGCAGCAGCAGAACTTCTTTGAGCGAGGAATCTCTTTGAACCCTTTCTACTGCCGCAGCGTCGCTCTTATCGGGATAAGTATCCAGAGAAACCATGGCATCTGCAGCCAGGATCAAATCCAATTGATTGAATTGGTTATCGGATTTGACCAGCTTCTGGACAAACTCGTTGGCCGGATGGACCAACACTTCAATTGGCGTATCAAATTGCTGAATGACGCCATCGTTCATAATCATAACCCGGTCTCCCAGCTTCAACGCTTCTTGTACGTCATGAGTAACGAATAAAATCGTCTTATTCAGCTTCTTCTGAATTCGAATGATTTCATCCTGCAGTGACTCCCGGGTAATTGCATCAATAGCACCAAAGGGCTCATCCATCAGCATGATCACCGGGTCCCCCGCCATCGCGCGGGCAAGACCGACTCTCTGCTGCTGTCCCCCGGATAATTGGGCCGGGTATCTTTTCTTAAAAGACTGGGGTAAATGCACCAGGTCCAATAGATAATCAATACGCTCCTGAATTTTCCTCGGAGACCATTTTAAAATCTTCGGCACGGTCGCAATGTTCTCCTCAATAGTCATATGAGGGAATAATCCGATCTGCTGAATCACATATCCGATTTGGATGCGGAGATCGTTCAAGGGTATCTTCGTAATGTCCTGCCCTTTTACAAAAACCTTTCCGGAGGATGGCTCGTGAATTCGGTTGATCATTTTGAGCAGCGTCGTTTTCCCGCAGCCCGATGCACCTAGAATTGTTACAAAGCTCCCTTCCTCGATTCGCACGTTAGTCTCATAGATCGCCGGTTTGGCTGCCTTGGGAAAGCTTTTCGTCACCTGATCAAATACAATTGCATCTCGGCTCATGTGTACTCATCCTATTTTTTCAAGATACCCGCTTGTTGTAAAAATTGTTTCGCCACATCTGTATATTCCTGTTTGTTAATATCCACTTCGGCGTTAAGCTTTTGCAGCGTCGCGGTGTCCAGCTTGGCTGAGACTTCATTTAAAATGTCGTCGATGCCTTTGTTTTTCTCCAGCACATCCGCTTTAATAACCGGTGCTACATAATACGGAGGCCAGAACTGTTTATCATCCTGAAGCAGAACCAGATTCGGCTTAGTAAGCTCAGCATCTGTTGTAAAAGCTACCGTTACATCCGCCTCATTATCATGCAGAGCCCGATATTTCACCCCAGCGTCGAACAGCTTTACGGATTTAAATTTAAAACCGCCGTAAGCCTGCTTCAGGCCCTTCAAGCCGTCTTCGCGATCTTCAAAACCAGTTACCGCAGCAAGTCTTAGCTCCGGCGCCAGCTCTGCCAATTGAGATAGCGTCTTGAGGCCGTATTTGTCGGACACTTCCTTCGTGACCACCAGTCCCTGAGAATTGTTCGCTTGGGTCGAGGCCAACCAGACGAGATTGAACTTCTCTTTATAGTTTTTGGAGACAGTATCGTATACTTCCTTCGGATCGGATTGCTTAGGCAGCTTCAAAATGGAAAGCAACGCTGTTCCCGTATATTCTGGATAGACATCAATATCGCCTTTCACAATTGTCTCATGTGCAAGAAGTCCGGCAAGCTTGAATTTGCGATTGACGGTATAGCCGGCGTTCTCCAATGCAAGAGAATAAGCTTCCGATAAAATAAAGGCTTCCGTGAAATTTTTAGAGCCGACATTAATTGTTCCTTTGCTGGCCGCACCGGAGCTAGCCTTTCCGCATGCAGACACAACCAGGGACAATAGCAGGATAAGGCTTAGCATGACGATAGAATGTTTTTTCATTATAGTAGAACCTCCGTTGATTATTTTTGCCATGAGGACCATTTCTCCACAGCAGATAACAGAATTTCAATTCCAACTGCCAAGATAGTAATTGGAATGGCACCCGTCAGAACGATTGCAAAATCATTAATACCTAATCCGTTAACAATAAAAGTCCCCAGACCCCCTCCGCCGATAAATGCAGCCAACGTTGCACTGGCGGTAACCTGCACAGCCGAGGTTTTTGCACCCGTAATGATCAAAGGCAGTGCCAGAGGAAGCTCAATCCGCCTCATGATCCGCGTCTGGCCCATTCCCATTCCTGAAGCCGCTTCAAGAATGGAGCCTTCTATATTTTGAAAACCGAGATAGGTATGAATTAGAATCGGCGGACATGCCAGCAGAGTCAGCGCAACTAGCGACGGCATGAAGCCGGTACCGAGAATAGGCATGATGACGATCAGAACCACTAAGCTCGGAATGACCCGCAGGGTGTTAAAAAGATTCATAATTGGAGCGGCAAAGCTGGCCTTCTTCGCACAAAGGATTCCAAGGGGCACACAAAGCACAACTCCAATTAAAAATGCCGAGAAGCTTAGTTCCAAATGAACTTTCGTCTCCTCCCAAAAACGTTCCTGATTCTCCGAAATGTAGCGGATAATCTCATGTATCATCTCCTGATCATCACCTCCATAAGCTTCACATCGCTGTCAGGGCAACTTTTATTGACATTATAGGTGATAGAGTTTAAAATTCACATATGAAAAACAAAGTATTTCTACTATTTTACTTAGGTATTATAAATAATTTGATTTGAACACTTCATTCAGTGGCATAAATTAACAACAAAGCAACCCAGACTTTATTGAATGGAAAGGGAGAATCGACGATGGACGACACAGATATTAAAATATTGAAGCTGCTGCAGGAAAATGCGCGATACTCCATGACTGAGCTGGGAAAGCAGGTTGGGC
This sequence comes from Paenibacillus sp. MAHUQ-45, assembly GCF_058133325.1. Taxonomy (NCBI): domain Bacteria; kingdom Bacillati; phylum Bacillota; class Bacilli; order Caryophanales; family Paenibacillaceae; genus Paenibacillus; species Paenibacillus sp. MAHUQ-45. Next base: position 111,716 of record NZ_JBYUPV010000012.1, on the reverse strand, counting down.
TAACACAGCCGGCCGTGACGGGGCGAGTACGTAAACTCGAGGAACAGGGGACAATCTCCGGCTACCGGGCACATTTAAATCCTAATAAATTAGGGAAAAAGACCCAATCCTATGTGCTTGTCCAGACTCAGCATTGTAAAGCATTCTCGGAGCATTGCGCGACACAGCCCGATGTCGTCGATCTGCACCGCATAAGCGGCGAATATAATTATTTGGTCAAAATCATGACTGAATCCATTGAGAAACTGGAGGCCTTCACCGCCAGCTGCAATAAATTCGGCTATTTTCAAGTCATGGTCGTTCTTTCCTCCAGAATTGAACACAATCTTAATTTCTGAGCGGAACGTAATGAAGTTATAAAAAAGAGCCCCAGCGATATTTCTGCCAGGCCTCTCTATAAGAAAAAGTCCGAGCTCGTATGCTCGGACTTTTTTTTATGATGACAATGGTCCTTCAAATGGATAAATCCAGAAGTACTCTGTGCCAAAACGCTGCTGAATCTCTTCATCATTCAATTCTTTGCTGCCTACTAACTCTGCGGCTTGGAATTGAGATTTATGCGCTTGAATGGAGGCCATTTTAGGCTTCAGAAAATCTTTAACATCAACTATTACATTAGGTTGGCCAATAGCTTGCTTCGCGTTCCGGGAAAAGGCCACACAGTGTACAGGAGGTCTCTCTGCCTTAGGTAGTCTTTCAACCGTACGGATTACTGCGGCTCCTGTGGCATCATGATCAGGATGAACGCTGTAACCCGGGTAGAACGTAATGATTAACGAAGGGTTCAGCTCTTTCAAAAGGTCATCAATTTGACTATCCAACAAGGCTTGATCCTCAAATTCAATCATTTTGTCATGGAAACCAAGCATTCTTAGATCCTGTATCCCAATGGCCTGACAAGAAGCTTCGAGTTCTTTCTTACGTATTTCTGGAAGGGTCACCCGATTGGCGAACGGTGGGATCCCCATATTCCGCCCCATTTCGCCTAGTGTCAGGCACGCGTATGTTACCTGAGTTCCACTCTGTATATGTTTCGCCAGGGTACCTGATACACCGAAGGCCTCGTCGTCCGGGTGTGGCAATATAACAAGAATATGTCTTTCCACTGAATTCTTCATCTCCTCATGCATTAGAAAGGCTCCCGGCTTAATTGTAAGGATACGATAAGCTTGCCTTGACTGTCGTGCCCTGCCATGATCAATCTATCCGTCTCACTCTCTTCGTAGTGAGTTAAACCTTCTGAGTACACCCAACCTTGCGACATTTTCAGACCTATCCGATAAGGTCCTTCTCCTGAAATCGACCCATGAGAATATTGAATGACAGCATTGGTGATAAAAGTAGACGCCGAATGCTTAGAGCTATCCAGGTGAGCTGCATATGCCCCCATTGTCATCTCAAGATGGATATACAGATCCTGATCTTTAAGCCGGTCGATTCGTTTTTGTATTTCTGACTGATTGATTAGCTGCAATGTTGCGCCTCCATCTCTGACTGAATGTATAGCTGAATGTACATATAAGAAATAAGATCCATATCTTTGCAGAACGGACCTACATGATATAAGTGTGACTTATTTCTCATCAAAGTATAACTTGCGATGCTTTGTAATTCAATGGATGTTTCTGAGTAGTAGGGATAGGTATTCAATATCTGTTTTCAATAAATCTTTTAACTAGGTTTCTACCAAAAGCGTGACAATATGTGTCTTATTTTTTAATAGAATTCTTTAAAAATAAATTGGAGGAATTTGCTTATTTAAGTATAATGGTATCATATGCCTACAACTTAAGACCTAATCCGACATCATTCACTAAAATATTGAATAGGTAATTAAGCAGGTAAGTACAATAAAAGGGGAATGAACATGCTTTGTAGAACGTGTAACACTGAATTGCCCCAGGATAGCCTATTCTGCGAAAATTGTGGAACTCAGACTACGAGTAGGGTTTCTGAAAGGAAAAAAAACAAAAAAAATTGGATTCTAATCAGTAGTATTATCGGAGTCATAATCGTAATTACCTCGATATTTTTAATCCTAAATAACCGACCCGTACATGCATTCAAAAATGCTATTAAAGATAATAAATTTGGAAATGCCATAGAAATTTATGAGAACAAAATCAAAGGCGATTTAGAAAAGGAATCAGAAATCAAAACATATCTTCAAACCAGCTTAGAACAAATTAAAAAAGAATACACTGACGAAACGATCGATCATAGCACTGCTTCAAACCAACTAGAAATAATTAAGAAAACTAGCCTTTTGGATTCGGAAGTGAGAATAGCTCAATCGGATATAGATAAATTGAATGATTCAAGAACTGCCTTTAAGACCGGAGCAGAACTCCTGAGTAATAATGATGTGAAAAATGCTCTAACTGAATTAAAGAAGGTCAACGAGGTTGACCAAGCTAACTATTCGAATGCCCAAACCCTAATTAAAAATGCTTTTGCTGTCTATAAAACATCTATTCTGGATGATGCTCAGAAACTTTCAACAGATCACAAATATGATGAAGCTATCAAAGTTATTGATGAAGGATTATCCATCATGTCTACTGATTCTGATTTGTTGGCTAAAAAAGCAGTTTATGAAAAACAAAATGAAGAAAAACTAGCTCTCCAACGCAAAGAGAAAATGGAACAAGCCAAAAAAAATCAAGAGGTAACTGTAGAGAAAGCCGCTATAATCGTTCAAGATGATACTTACAAATCCCTATATCCTGATATGATTCAAGTTATAACACGTAATAACACCGATAAAGTTGTTAAAAACATGGACGTATCTATGTTGGGTTTTGATAATAACGGGCTTCCTATAAAGATTAAACGAGAATATGGAGATACTTCCTTAGAATTTGTAGGAATCGCTCAAGATGTAAATATTGTACCAAAAGCCACATTCGGTTCAGAAAAAGGCTGGGGCCTCGATAGCTCACATGGTATAAAAACTGTGCTTGCCTGTGTAAAAACTGTAGAATACTATGACGGTACAACATGGGAGAACGAGTATTATCCGTATTGGCTTGAGGAGCATCAGGAAAAGCCCTTAAAACAATAACTATGGATTGCATAGAAGTCTCTCCAAGCTAGCAAACACTTGCCCTAGAAATCACGTCCCACTCATACTATATAAATTGATCCTAAGACCTTTATACGGAGTAAGAACGTCATTACGGGAAATGTTTGGCCTTTCGGCCGCTGTTGTCTCCAGATTTCTTTTATTTGTACCCTGTTCGCGGTTGAAATCCGGAGACAAAGGCGGTCGCTACCGCTCCTACAGCCCCAAACTTCCCCTTCAATCCTTTCTCCTCTTTTATTTTCCAGTTCAATCTATATAAAAAAAATGCGTTGGCGAGGCTGCCAACGCATTTTTTTTTACACGCATAATGAACGCTCCCAGAAAACACAAAGCGACCTATCAATATATAGGATAACCCGCCACAAATAATGCGAGATATAACAAACCGCCCATAACAGATACTGCGGTAAGTGCAGCATCCTTAGACTTCTCTTCTGTGAGCGCCACCGCTGCAAAAGCCAGAGGAAACACAACGATAAAGTAACGTGGGGCGGACAACAGCCAGGTAGGAGCAACTACAAACGCGAAATACACGATGAAATATGCTGTATATGCAGGATTCAGCTTCTTCGCAGCCATACAGATAACGATCAGAGCGGAGAATATCGTCAGCAAATTGGGTAACCATAATCCAAGAAAATTACGGCTATCTCCCTCAAGAAAAGTACCAACAGCATACTCCATCTGATATCTTACAGTATCGAAAAAGAAATAGAGCTTTTGGAACCAATGCTCTTTTTGATAGATACTATACTGAAACGCGTTGCCTGTAACATCATAATTAATATAAAGGTAGGCCAGCAGCCCCAGCGATATAGTGAAAAGGCCAACAAAGGCATAAACCAATTTGCTTATAAATGTCCTTCTATGTACTCCTTTATAGGTGTCCCGCAGCTCCCGTATAAATTCAATAGCGACCGGTACAGCCAGAAGTATTCCTGGGGAACGCGTATAAGCTGCCAGTGCACCGAACAAGCATCCTATGAGCCAATTCTTTTTACGCACAAAATAGATACACATCAGAGAAAGTGCCAAAAATAGTGATTCCGTCATAGGGAGGAGGAAAAAGAACGCCGCAGGAAATATAAAAATATACTTCACCACTCGCATAGCATTTCTCCGCGACATATCCAGTCTAGCAAGCTCATAAGCGAACAGAGCCGCAACGATCGAACTAAGGATAGAAACAACAAACCCTGCCGCAACATAACTACCCGTAAATATCTCAACTACTTTAATTAAATTCGGTAAAAAGGGGAAGAACACAAGGTGATATTTAGCATCTCCCTCTGTCACATACCAGTTCTCCGCAATACCAAGATAAGAAGAAGCATCGATCCCCGATATGTGCCATGTCTCCATCATTTTACTGAAGAGACCACCAGAATAACCATTCTGTATGATCAGAAAAGCATAACCAATGATCAGAAGGAGAACACGACTTAGCACCATCCAGCTAATAATGTTCAGCCATGCCCGCCTACTCCCGCGGTCCGTTCTATTACTCTGCATCTCTTCTGGTTGCTTACTGGTCAGAATATACTCTGTCAAAACAGGTATCGTGCGTAGGCCTAATAACACGAATAGTGCGAAACAGGTCGCTGTGGCTATAGTGCCCAGCACTGTCCAAGTCTGGTTTGAATAGGCCCAGAAAATACCCGTACCCGTCATAATCAGTACGAAAATGATGGATATGATTTTGTCATACTTCTTCATTTAAACCTCCATTTGTCTGCTCTGACCCCGCACAATAGATAAAAAAGGAAATTAATACATATAGAATTATAATAGTCGCTTGCATTTTTTTTGTAAATCATTTCTATCGATTTCATAGCGTAAGACAAAAGATAAAAATGTAAAATGATCTGTTAAAATGAATATACATTAACTAATCTTGGGAGTATGTATGAAATAATAAAACACAGCACAGGTGAGGAGTGTATCTAATGAAGGAACAGTACACAGCAAAGCTTGAATTGTTCGCAGAAAACGCGCTGAAGATGAAAAAGGCATTTGCCTGGCAAAATGTAATGGTTAACCGTTTGGCGGCCTTACTATACACGGCAGAGAACAAAATTGCAGATGAGGAAGCGATTCGCGCGAGCTATGAGCTTATAAAGGAGAACACTGGTCGGTTCTCTTCATTTAGGGGTAACTCGGTCATCAGCATTGCTGCCCTGCTCTCTCTTTCTGCTGCACAAGAACAACAGCTCGCAAACACCCTGACCGTGTATGATTTAATGAAGGAAGTTAAATTCAGAGCCTCTGATTATCTCGTTATATCAGCCTATCAGATCGCCGCTCATACGACATCAGATCAATATTCCCGTACGGTAGAACGGGCAAAGCTGTTTTACGACAGTATGAAAGCCAAGCACCGTTTTCTTACTGGACAGGACGATTATATTTTTGCTGCCATGCTCGGCCTTTCCGATATCGACATTGAAAAAGGTATCGATCGCATGGAGCAACTCTATACTGCGCTTAAGCCTGAGTTTAGATCGGGGAACAGTGTGCAAGCCCTGACACAGGTACTGATTCTTGGGGGAGAAGCCCCAGAGGCGGCAGCCCGCGTGCTTGCTTTACGCGATGAATTCCGGTCACAGGGTATCCGTCTGGACAAGGAATATACCCTTTCCTCGCTTGGCGTGCTGTCTTTGCTCCCCTGTAACAAAGAGGACATTGTTACCGACGTCTCAGAGACCTACGAATTTTTACGTACCCAAAAGGGCCTCGGCAGCTGGTCCATCGGCAAGCAGGAATTGCTGCTGCTGTCAGCTGCGCTGGTAGCCTTCAAATATGTAGATGATGTTAGACACGGTATTGTAACTACAACGCTCTCCACCAGCATCACTAATATTGTGATCGCACAACAGGCTGCTATTGCCGGGGCTACGGCTGCATCGGCTGTCGCTATATCCTCCTCTTCAGATTAAATTAATTGTCACAAGAAAAATATTTCCGTAATCGATACTTGGGCGTTTGATAATGTTATAATCACTTTGATTTATCCACTCTTTTCAGGCAAGGGTGAGAGAACAATCAGAAACAGGTGATCAGATGTTTGAACTTAAATGGCTATGGCAGAACTTAAAGGGTAACCGGACGCGTTACATTCTGGCGCTCTGCCTCTCGGTGGTGGGCTCAAGTCTCACAATCGTGAACCCGTACATCAGCCAGCGCATTGTCGATACGTTTATAGCCGGTGACAATGCCCTGCAGAACCTTGCTACAGAACGGCAACTTTTGATTATGCTCTGCCTGGGCATGATTGGATTTTCTCTACTGCGCACAGGGCTGGCTTATTTTACGACCATGCAGTATGAAAAGTCCTCGCAAAACATGATGTACAACATCCGTATTTATTTGTACAACAAGATTCAGGGACAAGACAGGGAATATTACGACCATAACCGCACAGGCGATCTTATGACCAAGATGACAGGTGATCTGGACATGGTTCGTCACTCTATGGCATGGATTTTCAAGACGATCATCGAATCGTTAACGATCTTCATCGCTGCCGTTATCTATTTTTTCACAATAGATGTAAAGCTGACGCTGTGGATGCTTATCCTGTCACCGCCAATTTTTATCGTGGCTTACATATTCGCAAAACGCGTACGTCCCATGTATGTCGATCTGCGCGAGCGACTGTCCCAGCTTAACACGACTACTCAGGAGAATATTTCAGGCAACCGTGTAGTCAAAGCTTTTGCCCGCGAGGAGTTCGAGATCCAAAAATTCACGGAGAAGAATGTCAACTTTTCCACGGCGAACAAAAAAGCCGCCCTCGTCTGGCTTGATTATTTTCCTTATCTGGAATCCTTCGCTCAGGGCTTCAACGTAGTCCTAATGTTAGCCGGTGGGTACTTTCTTATGGAAGGCCGAATCACCTTTGGCGAATTCACAGCCTTCTCTTCGCTCATATGGGCCGTATCCAACCCTATGCGCAACATCGGCATTATTATCAACGACATTCAGCGCTTTTTTGCGAGCTTGTCCAAAATCGTCGATGTCTATTATGCTAAGCCCAATATTGTAAACGAGCACAAGTCTACAGACAAACGCCGTTACGAAGGCCGCATTGTATTCGATCATGTTCGCTTCAAATATGACAGCGCTATCGTGCTGGATGATGTTAGCTTTACCGTTGAACCCGGGGAAACCATTGCGATCATGGGCTCGACAGGATCAGGCAAAACAACAATCGTTAACCTGATCCCTCGCTTCTACGATGTATTCGAAGGACGTGTACTGGTAGACGGCACCGATGTTCGAGAGCTGGAGCTTGATGAACTACGCGATAATATCGGTATGGCGACTCAAGATGTACTCTTGTTCTCCGATACCATCGACGGAAATATCGCTTATGGCGATCCTGATCTTCCGGAAGAGGATGCAATAGGCTATGCCAGACTCGCAGCCGCACACGATTTCATTACCAAAATGCCTGAAGGTTATGATACCGTTGTCGGGGAACGCGGAGTTGGATTGTCCGGAGGGCAAAAGCAGCGTATTGCATTGGCACGGGCATTAGCGGTCCGCCGCCCAATTCTGATTCTGGATGATACGACCTCTGCTGTCGATCTGGAGACAGAGGAGCACATTCAGAAAAGTCTACGAGAGCTTGATTATCCTTGTACGAAGATTATTATCGCGCAGCGGGTGTCCACTACTTCGCAGGCCGACCGTATCCTCATTGTGGATGGTGGGAAGCTGATTGAAGAAGGTACCCACGCCGAACTGCTAGCCAAACGAGGCTATTATTACGATGTGTTCAAACTGCAGAACGAGGGGATTGGAAGGCAGGTGATCGAAAGTGGCAAGGAATAAATTCGACGTCGATGAGAATCTGGAATCGCCGTTCAACATAAAACACTTCCGGCGTGCGATGGTATATATCAAACGGAAGAAAACACCTATGATTGTAGCGTTTGTACTCAGCGCCCTTTCAGCAGCCATCTCACTCTCGGCCCCGCTGATCATGCAGCATGTCGTCGACGTGATTATTCCGGCAAAAGCCAAGCTTGCGCTGCTGGGCTGGTCCGCCCTGATGCTGGTGACCATCGTAGTCAGCGTTTATCTGGCTACCGTCCGCTCACGCATCATGACCAGTGTCGGGCAGGATATTATTTTTGACATCCGTACCGATTTGTTCAAGCATCTGCAGGATTTGCCCTTCAAATACTACGATGACCGGCCGCAGGGCAAGATTCTCATACGGGTCGTGAATTACGTCAATTCGGTTTCAGATGTGCTGTCCAACGGTATTATCAACTTTATTCTGGAAATAGTGAACCTGATCTTTATCGCTGCCTTCATGTTCGCCGTCGATGTACGGCTATCGTTCGTCATTCTGGCAGGATTACCTGTATTCTTTGGCATCATGATGCTGATTAAAACCCGGCAGCGCCGGGCGTGGCAGGCAGTGTCCAATAAAAGCTCCAATCTGAACGCCTATTTGCAGGAAAGCATCAGCGGCATCGGTGTGACACAAATGTTTTCCCGCGAACAACGCAATGAGGGGATCTTCACTCGGCTCGCTGGCAATTTTCGCACGGAGTGGATGAAGGCTCTGCGTTATAACATACTGATTCCATTCGCGGTCGATAACTTGTCTACCATTGTTACAGCATTGATTTTCCTTGTGGGTCTGTTGACGCTTAGCCCCCAAGACATGACACTTGGCGTTATTCTGGCGATGAGCAGCTACGCTGCCCGCTTCTGGCAGCCCATTCTGAATCTCTCGAACTTGTACAATAACTTTATCAACGCCGTTGCCTATCTTGAGCGTATCTTCGAAACGCTGGATGAGCCGGTTACTGTCAGTGATATTCCGAATGCGAAAAAACTGCCAGCTGTACAGGGCCATATCACTTTCGACGATGTAACCTTCGCCTATGACCCAGGGCTTAATATTCTGGAGAATATCTCCTTCAACGCCAAAGCAGGTGAAAGCATCGCGCTGGTAGGACCAACAGGCGCAGGCAAAACAACAGTCGTCAATCTGATCTCACGCTTTTATAACGTTTCAAGTGGTAAGATTCTGATTGATGGCCAGGATATCTCGCAGGTCACACTGAAATCCCTTCGTAGCCAAATGGGGATCATGCTGCAGGACAGCTTCATATTCTCCGGTACTATTCTGGACAATATCCGTTACGGTAAACTGGATGCCACCGAAGAAGAAGTGATCGCCGCGGCAAAGGCCGTTTGCGCCGATGAATTCATCCGTGAATTTGAGCAGGGCTACCTCACTGAGGTCAACGAGCGCGGCTCCAAGCTGTCTCAGGGACAGCGGCAGCTCATTTCGTTCGCAAGAACCCTCTTGGCAGATCCGCGCATTCTCATTCTGGATGAAGCTACTTCTTCCATCGATGCAAAGACTGAGCGCTTGCTCCAAAAGGGGCTAAATGAGCTGCTTAAGGGTCGTACCTCTTTCATTATCGCGCATCGTCTGTCCACCGTGAAAAACTGTGACCGCATTATGTATGTGTCGGGCAAAGGCATTGCAGAAAGCGGCTCACATGATGAGCTGATCGCAAAGAGAGGGCTCTATCACCGTCTCTATACGGCGCAGAAGATGGAAGCTTAAGTCTAGACAACAAACCGCCCGCGTTTATGGCAGATTGACATTGCCATGGACGCGGGCGGTTTTGTTTTGGCGTGATATTTACTTGCTTAAAAGCCGTTATTTTGTTCTGTATTAGTCCTTTTGCCTACCATGCACCGCCCTATCGTATGCTTCAAACCTCCTTGAAAGTACCTATAGTAAAATAACCCCATCCATTGAGACTCTGATCCTAGTTATTCATATATTTATCGCAATTAATAGCGCATGTCTGTTGGATATTTGGCACTATAAGTTCTGTCCTTGGAGAAGGATTTAGAAGTTTTCTGTGTTCAGATAGGTAATTTATCTTACTTTTATGGCAGTTGATGTCGATAACTAATAATAGGAGTAGTGTCATACAAAAAAGAAATATATTTGAAAAGGAGAAGGAATTGTGGAGAGAGCGAGAAATTTATCTTTAAAGTATAAGGTATCCATGATTGTAATTATCATGGTTGTCTTAATTTTTGCCGGAGTCACCTATTTCAGCTTAAACATTCTGAAATCCAACCTTTCGAATGACTTAAAGAGTGAGCTTCTTAGTGTAGGTACCTTGACCAGCATGCAGATTAATCCTGAACAGGTTAATCAGCTACTTAGCAACAACGGAGAAGGAAATCCTGACTTCACAAGTCTTCAGAAACAGCTTGATCAAATCCAGAAAGATCAAGGTGTAATGAGTTGGAGTTATATTTGGAGTTTGAAGGATGATCAAGTAACCACTCAAGCATACACTTCCAATTTGAACGAAATCTATAAACCTGGGGCTTTATTCGCGGATCTTGCTCCTATCCACCTAGAAGCTGCTAAGAAGGTTTACTCCACCGGAATATCTGAGGTCACTGATGTCTTCAAAGATCCGTTTGGTACATGGAGAACCGTAATCTCCCCTATTAAGCAGGATGGTAAAGTAATCGCTGTAATCGGTATAGACTATTCAGCTGACTACATAAATCAGTTATCCAGCCAGGCTAGGAATAAACAGTTATTACTTACAATTATCGGTATTATCATCATAGCTCTTGTAATCTATGCCGTTATCACTAGAACACTTAAACCACTGAAGTCTATTGTTGATGTATCTAACCGTATCGCCGCAGGAGATCTTAGCAGCAGTCCACTTAGCTACAATTCTGCCGATGAAATTGGCCAGCTTAATACAGCGATTGTCAAAATGCAAGATAGCCTCCGCACTCTGATCCTGAACATCCAAGAGTCTTCAGAACATGTAGCTACCTCCTCTGAGCAGCTCACCGCTAGTTCCCAAGAAACGGAATCCTACTCTGTACAAGTGAACAGTGACATGACCGAAGTCGCCGAGAAGACCCTGATGAATTCAAAGATTACGGAAGAAACTGTAATTGTACTGGAAGAAACCGCGATAGGCATCCAACGTATTGCTGAATCCACATCTTCCGCTTCAGAGGAATCTGAACAAATGGCCTCGAGTGCTCAGAACGGATATGACTCCTTAGATAGACTACAGAATCAGATGAATAATATTACAGAATCCGTCACCCGCATTGCCGATGTGATTCAAGTACTCAATTCCCAAATTAGCGAGATTAATACAATGACCAATCTGATTACCGATGTGGCAGAACAGACGAACCTGTTGTCGCTCAATGCTTCTATTGAAGCTGCGCGTGCGGGTGAACATGGTAAGGGATTTGCTGTCGTTGCAACCGAAATCAGAAAGCTTGCCGAAAGAACAGGCCGCTCTGCAAGTACAATTGCTGAGCATCTGGGAAGTATTACACAGAGTACCGCTCAGTCACAGGTCATAGCCCAGGAGGGTCAGCAGGAAGTTCATAAAGGTCTTGAACTGATGAAAGAAGCGGCTCAGTCCTTCAATCAGATTCTCGAATCTACCAAGAATGTATCTATGCAAATGCAAGAAATCTCCGCTTCATCACAGCAAATTTCCGCCTCCTCTGAAGAGGTTACCGCTTCGATGACGGAGCTTAGAAACGTCTCCGGCGAGATTGCCAAGAAATCTGACCAAGTCTCCAGCTCCTCCGAGCTTCAGCTGCAATTCATTCAGGAGGTAGCCCAAGCTACCGAATCTTTAAGCCTTACTTCGCAATCTCTTCAAGAATTAATTCAACGATTCAAAGTTTAATTTTTAATAGACAGGAGCGATCATAGATGAGCTATACAGGGCTAAAAGGCAAGCAAGCGTTGATTACAGGCGCAAGCAAAGGAATAGGCAAAGCGGTGGCACTTGAATTCGCCAAGGCGGGAACGAACGTTATGATCAATTATATTGGCGATGCTCAGGAAGCACTTGAAGTAAAAAAAGAAGCGGAATCCTATGGCGTTAAGGCCGAAATTCACCACGCCGATGTCAGTGATTCCACCCAAGTGCGTGAGATGTTCGCTGCATTCGACCGCCTATTCGGCACACTCCATATACTCGTCAACAATGCGGGGATTGCCCAGGCCGTAACAGTCCGTGAAATGACAGATGAGCAATGGGACCGCATGATCAAAGTACATTTATATGGAACTTTCTATAATGCACGGGAAGCCGCACGCCGTATGTGGGACAATAAGGCTGGTAAAATCATTAACATCTCCTCGGACTTAGCAAGTCTTGGCTGTGAAGAATTCACGCATTATTCGGCAGCCAAAGGTGGTATTACTTCTTTCACCAAAGCTTTGGCACGGGAACTTGCCCCACACATTAACGTGAACTCGGTAGCTCCAGGAGGAACATTGACCGATATCCTCGCTGACTTCGGCGAAGGCTACGAAGAAGAAGAAGCGGCGAAATATCCACTGAAGCGGCTGGCACAGCCGCAGGAAATCGCTAAGTCTGTTCTGTTCCTGGCTTCCGATGATGCCAATTTCTACACAGGACAAGTGCTGGGTGCCAATGGCGGCAGTGTAATGAATTAATTTATTCTAGTCATCTTAATGGTAACCACTGGGGGAGCAATCACATGACGTCCATAATTGTATTTCTCATTTATTTGATTTTTATATATTACATCGGCTTCAAAGGGTATCAAAAAATCAAAACCGCTGAAGACCTGCTCGTTGCGGGCTGGAGCATGCCGCTCTACGTCGTAGCCGGCAGTCTCCTGGCCGCCATGCTGGCGGCACCGTTCTTCTTCGCGGCTATCGGGTCCGGTTACACCACTGGCGGCTTCGAAGGAACAGCAACGATGGCCGGGCTTGGCACATGCATGGTGCTGGGTGCCTTCATCTGGACCCGGCCGCTGCGCAGATTGAAGGGATGGACCATTGCCGACTATTACGGCCTGCGCTATGCCAGCAAGAAGCTAGGTGCTTACTCTGGATCTGTGATGACCATCGCTTTCGGCTTCTTTAATGCGGGAGCCTTGACGGTCGGAGGAACCTATATCATCCAAGCAATCTTCGATCTTCCTTTTATCCCGGCTGCCCTGTTGTTCGTGCTTCTAACAGCGCTATATTCCATCATTGGCGGACTATGGGCAGTTGCCTATACGGAAGTCATCCAAGGCCTTCTCTCTATCGTGGGAATCCTGGGGATTACCGTTGCAGTCATTTACTCGTACCACGATAACATCTTCCATCCCGATTGGTGGAACGTAAGTACACTATTCAATAAAGGCGGCGCTACTTTCTGGAGCTTGTATCTAGTGCTGGCCTTCGGTGATATTCCTGCAGCTGACTTAGGGCAGCGGGTAGCTGGAGCTAAGAATCCGAAGATTGCCCAGCGGGGGATGATTATCTCTGGTGTCATTGTAATTCTAATAAGCTGGATTCCCGGCATGCTTGGTGAAGCTTATAAATTCATTTACCCAGGCAGCCAAAATCCGGAGAACCTCATGCTGGCCTTCGCCCAAGGTTACTTCCCGCCGCTAGTCTCTGCGATCTTCCTGACTGCGCTGGCTGCCATGGGAATGTCGACACTAGCCGCCTGCTTCGTCGCTTCCTCCGGGGTGTTCACTAAGAACATTTATCTGGATTTCATCAATACAAACCCTGAACCAAAGAAGCTGCTTCGTGTCTCACGGATCGGAATTGCGGTTAGTGCCGTTATCGGCTTCATCCTGGCGATTAACTTCCAGCAGATCATCGATCTGGCTTATCTCGCCTGGGATATCATCTTCGTTACGGTCTTCTGGCCGCTTGTCCTAGGGCCATTCTGGCGTAGAGTCTCCACCATTGCCGTGTGGGCCAGCATCACCGTCGGTCTACTCTACTACATCATTACTTCCTTCACCGGGGTACCGGGATGGACTACCGACTCTACCGGATTCTTTGGTCTGGTGACAGAGCTTTGGATGATGCCGGGCATTTCCGGTGTGATTCTGTCCGGCATTACCATTGTATTATTCAGCTTCATCTTCCCAGCTACGCCTGCTGTCCTCGAAATGTTCAATAAACAGAAGGACGCCTCACTGGATGAAGTGAGTGGTACAGATGACATTAATTCCGGCTTCAGTACTCACGCAAAGGCTTAATAGAGGCCTGTTATCTTAATTTAGTCCAGCTAAAAAGGGCTGTCTGCCGAATCTTCAAGATCCGGTGACAGCCCTTCTTTTATGCTGACTCTAATAAGCTACGCAAGAAGCATTCGCTTAGATTTACTCAAAATCTGCGATCGCTTCAACAGTGTCAACTGACACTAAAGCGTTTCTGTACTAAGCGTAAACCCTTCGATCATGGCATCTTCGTCAACCTCAATCAAAATACAGCGTTTCCCTTGATAATTCACCTGTTTCACATACTTTAAATCCTGTGGACTGATCGAAATCGTAGCTACTTTGGTATCAATCTTTATCGATTTAGTAGTGAATTTCGGCATCACGCTGCTCGCCTTCATCTCATAATGCTTATTGTCAACGATCGTTTCAAACGCCCGCTCAACTTTTTCCTGCGTCACATTCTCCACGCCGCTTACCGTCAGCACGCGTTCCAAATCTTTATAATCGAGCTTCGGAGGTTCTTCCTGGCCTTCGCCATCTTCGATAACCTGATGGATCTCCTCATACACCTGTGCGAGGGTAGCTGCGTCAACTTGTTCGCCCGCCACTTCCTTCACGATATCTTCGAAAATCGCTCTCTCTTCCAGTGCCGTCACGGATCTTTCGGCATTCAAGACCTGCTCGATGAAATGCGGATCTGGAAAGTTCGATTTTCCCGTACAATACAGAATGCGGTTCACATCGGAGTAATTGTCGGTCACGCTCGGGTAAAAGAAGCCCTGCTCCGGTGTACTTAACTTGACGATCGGATCTACAATGACATTGTATTTATATTCCTTCTCCACATAATCAAATAAGAGAGCTTTCCGTTGCTTCTCCGTCGAATTCACGCTGCATAGAATGAACGGATGCGCGAACATTTCGTTCTTCTCACTTTCCTCAGCTTCATCGTTTCTTGCTTTGGTTGGCCGGTAATACTGTCCACGAACGAAAGTGACCACCGTATCCCGTTCATAATGGGTATCTGCCATCATTCTATCCACCAACATCAGCATTAAATCCTGCCACTCTTCCGGATCACCTGTCACTAAAGCTTGGTGCAGCATCACCTGCGTCGGTTCCTCTGCTTCCTCTTGAAACTTCAACTCGAACAGCTTCTGATCCAACTCGCCGGTCAGTAGTTTTTTAAAATTGCCCATATAGAGCTCCTGCTTCTCTCTGTCCACCAGGCCAAACGGCTGGCGCTCCCAATGATAGATCTCGTTGCTTTCCTTCATAATATACACGTTGAGAATGTCGTAAATATTCAGCAAATCGTGATCCAGCTTAAATTGCTTGCGTATATGCGCGACTTCTTTCTTTATCATGATTCGTTAAACAACTCCTAAGAAGTAAATTGGTCTTATCAGTATAAATGATATAAAAAACCTTCGCTATATAAGACGAGCTTATGATATGAACGTAAGGCTCGGTCGTCGCTACGGTGAATGTTTGGACTTCCGGTCGCTATTGTACCCAGATTTCTTCTTTATAAGCCGCTTTTAGCGGTTGAAATCTGGATACAAAGGCGATCGCTAACGCTCCTACTGTTCCAAACCTTCCCCTTCGTTCCTTCTTGCTCTTTGTTATTTTCTTTTATTCGTCTTACATTTCTATCGAACATTAGACCCTAAATAGAAATCTTTTGCCTTACCCACCTTAACATGATACAATACAACAAAATACTATAATATCTATCGGAAAGGTGTGTTTTAAATGAGCTCAACTCGTATTTTAGAAGAGGTTTCCGCAGAGGTTCAACCTTATCGCAACGAAGAGAACAGTGTATCGCCATTGTTTCTGAACCGCTGGTCGCCACGCGCATTCGACGATCGTAAAGTATCAGAAGACGATTTAAATGCGATTTTGGGAGCCGCTCATTGGGCACCTTCCTCATATAATGATCAGCCATGGAGATTTGTGGTGGCTAAGACAGAGGAACAACTGGCAGTATTTCATCAGTTTTTGGGCGAGTTCAACCAGCTTTGGGCGACTACAGCCCCAGTGCTCGTTCTCGTCGCTTCTGATACTAAACGTGAAAACGGCGATCACAATGGAGCTCATGCTTTTGATACAGGGACTGCTTGGGGCTACTTGGCACTTGAAGCAACGCTGAAAGGACTGGCAACTCATGCTATTGGCGGATTCGACCGCCAGCAAGCCAAAGCGGCCTTGAATTTGCCTGAACAGTACGATCTTCATGCCGTCATTGCCCTTGGCTATCAAGGAGATAAGAGTAGTTTGCCTGATCCAATTCAGGAGAGAGAGGTACCGAGTGGACGAAAGCTGCTTAGCGAAGTAGTTTTTGAGGGAACTTATAAGTAAACCTCCAGTTAAGCTAAACGGTTACCACCAATTTATAAAATAATTTCCCACTATAAAAACGGTCTTCATCCTTATATGGATAAAGACCGTTTATTTTTTTCTACCATTTATTTACTTCTCTGCACTAGTTCGTCCCAGTTAGGTATTTTACTCTGCGTCTATAAATGCCTTTACCTCGTCATTAAAATCACTGAAAAATGCTTTAGACATATTTTCATTACCAGTTCTTCTAGAAATTCTATTAATCTGCATTGCAGCTGTAACACTATTCGTTAATGTAACAAACTTCTTAGGTCTTTCATCACTAATTCCAACCGTTGTATCGTCCCAAACTTTATTCACTTCTGGGGTCCAAACTCCACTAGCTTCACGATTGTCTATCATAATCGCCTTCGTGTCTTGGTCCTTAACAGATGCTTTTAACAATTCCGCAATTGCATAGGCTTCCTCAATGGTTACACGAAAGCTTGTATGTTTAACATGAAAAATCCCATTTTCTTTCCAATAAGTTGTTGTTTTAGGTAATTGATTATCAAATGTATACATAGACCTCATCCTTCCTCAAGCGCTTTAAATTCAGCATAGATTGTGAAACTGGCCCAGAATATAGAAAATATCTGTACATTCCGTAAGATGGTTGTGTAACCAATCCAACTCGAGGAATGACAGATTATAATTATTATACTGATTTTATGCTTAATTTACCAGCGGCACGGTTATACGTGATGGAAATGAATGAGCTGACGATCCAAATAGAAATCAAGCCAAAAGGCTGGCCTTATTTATTTTCTTTTATATTCGCTTATTGTCATGCCCGTCCATATATGAAATGCTCTCACAAATGAATTTAGATCTTGATACCCTAAGAGGTAAGCTATTTCATCAGAGATCATATCCGAATTTTTCAAATATGCCTTGCTAGTAGTTCTCTTGTATGGTTTAGCTGTTTCTGAAATGATGTATTTTCTTCCTTTAATTTTCTTTGCAGCGTTCTTTTGCTCCAGCCTAATTTTGATGATACATCCTCTATAGTTCCTTCTCCTGCCGGTAAAAGCTCTATGAGTGCACTTCTAACTCTAGCGGCATAAGTGTCATCTACATCTAATTCATTAAGCCGTCTTCTTAATTCTGGCTCGAAATATTCCCACATGGCATCATTTTGGCTTATAAAAGGACGAAGTGCATCTTGCTTTGATATCGTCAGCATATTTCTTGGTCCTGCTGCAGGTCTTATTCCAAAAAAACTTTCATAATGATCATGATCTATCTGATGCTGTGTCATCACTTCTTTTGGTACAACATGAGTTTTAGTAGCATTTCTCATAAGTTGTACTAAAAACACCATTTCTGCACCAATTAAAAACTCGGGCACTTCATATTCTTCATTTTCAAAACTCATCTCTAAGGTTACGTCATTCATATTTTCGTTAATTACAAAGACTAATGGGCCTATAAGCCTTTTATATGTTGCTATTCTTTTCATACAAGTTAACATATTCTTACTGCAATAAGCTGCAAAAACAGGTGGGGAAAATGTTTCTACACTTTCTAATGTACCCATCTTTATTGGCGTGCACTCATCAATGGACAGCTCTTTGAGGGCTTCCATAAACCTTATATATTCAACAGCTGTTAATGAAGATATTTGACGATTAAATAAGTCTTCAGGCAGGTCGGATTTTTTCAGTGCCTCTGTAATGGATATACCGGCATTTTCTATTAGGTCTGCAAATTTCCTATTCATTACAACTCTATTATTAGACATGTACCCCTCCCTAATTATCCATTCCTGCTTAAATGAAAGACTATTTTTTTTGCTGCATTTGATATATTTGTTTCAACATTACCTTCTTAGGTATGAATGGTGTCATTCCGATCATCGCTCTTTGGGAAGCTGAGACCCCTGAGATGACATTTAATTTCCCCTCTAACATTGAATCATATCCTTCTTTTGCGACAATATATGGACTTACTGTCTTGGCAAACAAAGGTGTATTCACCAAATCAGCCGCTTGGGCAAACTCTGTTTCCATTCCTCCAGGTAATAATGCTGTAACTGTTATGTCCTTATCATGTAATTCTTGCGCTAATGCATTGCTAAAGGACGTAACATAAGCTTTCGATGCATAATAAACAGCTTGCAATGGCCCGGCCATAAGTGATGCTGTTGACGATACATTCATTATTTTCCCACTATTTCTTTTTACAAAGTCAGGCAAAAACAATCTTGTTAAACTAGTCAGCGCTACGATATTAACTTGAATCATCTGTAAATCTAATTCCATTGGACGCTCGTGGAAATAACCACGTCCTCCAAACCCGGCATTATTTATAAGGTAATCTACCTGTATGCCTGCCTTTTTGACCTCGTTATAAATCTCAACAGGTGCCTGAGGCAAATTTAAGTCCTTCGCAATAACCTTCACCTTAATATTATATTTCTTCTCTAATTCTTGTTTGAGTTCATTTAACTTATCTTCTCTTCTGGCAATGATAACAAGATCCCCGCCTTTTGCTGCGTGAATTCGAGCAAATTCTCTTCCTGTTCCACTAGATGCTCCTGTAATTAGCGCTACTTTCCTACTCATGTCTAATCCTCCTATTATTCCACAGATGCAATTCGTTATGACCACATCTATAGTTTCAATTTACCTTGTGTTAAGAATTATATTCTCTATATCTCACGATTTTAACGACATTTCACGCCATTATTCTTTCAATTCGCGCCAACCTGGGCATCATGGAGTTAATAATTGCACAGCTGAGTTGGAACCCATTATAGAAAAGCAAAAAGACACAGAAATGTGCTTCCGTGTCTTTAAGAAAGATAAACTTATGATCCGAACGTAAGGCAGCTTCGGATAATCCTATCCTCACTCAACCCTCAACAATAGCCATTTCAGCAGCGTTACGATGCCTCATTGCAGATGGGGGGATCCCGTACTTCTTCTTCCAGACTTTTGAGAAGTGCGAGACATTCTCGAAGCCTGTAGCGTAACAGACTTCCGTGATGGATATTCCGGAATGGGTTAATAGCTCCTTAGCCTTCTCTAACCGACGATTACGAATCCATTGTATTGCAGGCTCATTATAGATCTTCCGAAATTCCCGTTTGAAGGTCGATAAGCTCCTGCCGGACAAATAAGCCAGATCCTGAAGCGATACGGGGTTAAGCAGATTCTTCTCCACCACCTCGACAATACTTGTAGGACGTTGCTGTCTCAGCTGCAGAATTTGGTTCAATAACCCTTTGTCCGCATCCAATATATCAAATAGAAGCTCCAGCATTTTCAGCTTAATTAATTCGTCTTGAATGGCCTCTGGCTTGTCAAAATAAGGCTTGAGTGATGCAATATAGCTTAACAGGCGCTCATTCACCGAATGAACAGCCGTTGGAGCAGGCGATGTAGTTTCGGGAGAAGGAAGACTGGATATTTTCATAAATTCATGCAGCAATTCATCCTTCAGAAAGAACATCATGTAATCCAAGATATGTCTCGAATTCTCTTCCCCATACTTCTCATACTCGACGGCGATGCCTTTATGCAACAGCACCATTTCGTTTTTTCTCACCGCATATTCCTGATCACCATATCTGATGATGTAGACCCCTTCCAAAACAACTAATAGAACATGATCCTGCAGATACATTCTCCCGGTCTGAATGTCAGAATAGCCGCATGCCCCCATGACCGATAGTCCTTTCATATTAAGCATGCTAACACTGGCTATACTCTGAGGCATTTTCACAGCCTTTGTAATTACTGCCCCCATTTGCCTCACTCCTTATCTGAGTACAAGATAACACAAAGCCCCCATGCCAATCCAATGGGACAGCACTAAAATTTACGGAAGCATGCTCCGGCACGTAACAACTGTTCCAATTTATCGGTTCGAATGAGCCGAATTGACAACTAAAATGAGCTGCACGACAAAGCTTTACAACCTCGGCTCGGTTACTATAAGGATAGAAGTTATGCAACAAACAAAGCATATGCAGAAAGAACAGATACAAACAAACTACAAGAAAAGGTGTGGGAAAAATGAGAGAAGTACAAAAATTAACCCTTGAAGAAATTGCTGACCGTGATGCGATCCGTGAACTAGTTGATGCCTATGCATTTTGTGCAGACACAAGAGATGCTGAAGGTCAAATGTCACTATTCACTGAAGATACGCTATTTAGAGTATTTATGGATGAGCGTCAGGCAGAACCAGACCAAATCATTAACAGTAGACAAGATTTGTTCCCTGTGTTCGACAACCTGAACACCTATACCTCCACCATGCACTTTAATGGCCAAAGTAAGATCACCTTGTCTGGTGATACTGCAACTGGGACAACCTATTGTTTTGCTCATCACTTAACAGTTGATGGCGATAAACAAAATTTGATGGTGGCAACGATCAGATATTTCGACGAGTTCGTCAAAATTAATAATACCTGGTTCTTCAAAAAAAGAGATCTCAAGGTTGCATGGGTTGAAACTAAACCTCAGCATAGCTAAATCGCCTGTATGACTATTTTCCCCTGAGTCTTAGTTTACTAGTACGTGTGCTCAGATTGTTATAACAACTCAAAACACCTGTCGATACCGGACTCTTATTGCCCAGTATTGACAGGTGTTTTAGTTTGTAACGGCGAAAATTTATTGTTAGACTCACAACTCTTCTATCCACTTTTTAGTTGGTTAGGGAACAGGGGAAAACTCATGAACAAACATACATTGGTTTCGACTTCGAAAAGTAGCGACAAGGAAGCACTTGCTGTTGAAACTGTTCGCTTGGCAGGCCTTATCAGCGCCCAAACCCCATATGAAGGGACTTTCGAGAAATGCATCCCCGGCCTATCCGTCAGTCGATATTCGCAAGTAAACGAGAACTCTGTAAAATCATTTGACTTGCCCTCTATGTTAATTGTAGCCCAAGGTGCTAAGTCAGTGACCGTAGGGCAAGAGGTCTATCGATTCCATCAATCGCAAATCCTTATGCTTCCTGTGGCACTTCCTATTGCTTTGAAGGTCACACAAGCTAGCAATATCGAGCCTTATTTAAGCGTAAAACTGGTTCTTGAACCGCAAAAAATTGCCGAATTAGCCCTCAGGGTATATCCAAAGGGTGTACCTGCCGTAACGAAGTGGGGCGCAGGTTATGTACTAAACGCCGACCTAGGTATGATTAGTGCTGCAACAAGACTGGTGGAATGTGTGACCAATACCAGTGATGCCGAATTACTGGGCCCCCTAGCCATGGATGAGATTTTAATACGAGTTCTACGCAGCCCAATTGGATCTAGTATCGCTGAACTTGGCTTTTCAGGATCGGAAGCACACCGGGTTACAAGAGCCATTACCTGGCTTCGTAATAATTACGCCTATCCAATGAAAGTTGCAGAACTGGGTGAGATGGTACATATGAGTGAATCTACTTTTCGAGTGCATTTCAAATCTATTACCTCAATGAGTCCATTGCAATACCAAAAAGCGCTTCGCCTGCATGAAGCAAGACGGTTAATGCTCTCTGAATCAATGGATGCGACAATAGCATGTTATCAAGTAGGTTACGTTAGTCCCTCTCAATTCAGCCGGGATTACAGCCGTTTTTTTGGAAGCCCACCCAAGAGAGATGTTTTGGGGTTACGTCAACAAGTAACGGATGATTCAAACCTCCATTGAAATAGGCAATAAACGAAGCAGAACAGGCAATCATCAAGACGCGATGGATTCTAAAATGAATATAACCTTGTAACCCCGAACTCCGATCGCAAGTAGATCGTTTCGGTAGTGCAAGTAAATCCTATATTCGATGGAGGGTCTCATCATGCGTATTTTTGTAACAGGAGCAACTGGTTTTATCGGCTCTGCCGTCGTAACCGAATTGTTAAACGCAGGACACGAAGTGATTGGCCTGGCTCGTTCAGATGAAGCTGCCGACTCTCTACTTAAATCCGGAGCGCTCGTACACCGTGGTTCTTTGGATGATCTGGATAGCCTGAGAAGCGGTGCAAAAGCATGTGATGGTGTCATTCATACTGCTTTCAATCATGATTTTTCGAATATGGCAGATGCCGGACTAACAGACCGCCGTGCAGTTCAGACTTTCGGTGAAGCACTTGCCGGCTCGGGACGCCCTCTGGTTGTGACATCCGTGATTGCTCACCTTGCACCAGGACGAATTGGAACAGAGAAAGACTCCCCTGATGTTAGTACTGCTGGGAGGCACCGAATCGCTTCGGAAGAGGAAGCTCTTTCCTTGGTTGAGAAAGGCGTGCGTGTATCCGTGTTGAGACTTCCTCCTTCGGTACACGGTGCCGGTGATCGTGGCGGCTTCGTTCCGGCGTTGATTAATGTCGCTAAGCGGACCGGTGTTTCCTCATATGTGGGAGAAGGTTCAAACCGCTGGTCTGCTATACACCGATTGGATGCTGCAAGATTGTTCCGACTAGCACTTGAAGCCGCTCCTGCAGGTTCCAAGCTGCATGCGATCGGCGAGGAAGGTGTCCCTATTCAGGAGATTGCCAAAGTAATAGGTCGTCGCCTCGATATTCCTGTCGTTAGTAAATCTGTTGAAGAAGCTCCTGCTCATTTTGGTTGGCTGACACATTTCGTTTCGCAGAATGTTCAGGCTTCGAGTAAGTTGACTCAAGATTTGCTTGGGTGGAGGCCTGAGCATGCAGGTCTTCTGAGTGATCTTGATAGGAACTATTTTAATAATTGACCTATCATGACTAATCCAAAAAATTATACCTCCATGACAGTTATTTTGTGCTGGGCAGGCATGGTTATCATGTCTAGCCTGTACGTTACCATTCCACTTATTCCTTTGTTCTCGGATATCTTTAAAATATCTTCCACGCAGGCTGCGACTGCTGGCAGTATTTTCTCATTGGGTTTCGCTATAGGTTGTCTTATCTATGGCCCAGTATCCGAAAGGTATGGTCGTAAGTATGTAATTTTTAGCGGTTTAATTGCTTTGGCCTTCATTTCTCTGTTCATTGGCACGGTCCGGGACTTTTCTTGGATTATCGTACTAAGGGGATTACAAGGGGCGGCTGCCGCGACGTTTTCCCCGGTTGCACTAGCTTATGCTGTTGAAATGTATCCAGCGCAAAAACGAATGACTGCGATCGGATTCATAACCACCGGGTTTATGGTTGCCGGAATTGTTGGTCAAGTGCTGAGCGGAATCATGAGCCAACATTATGGATGGTATTCGATCTTTTATTTGCTGGCAGCCTTATATTCGCTTACTGCCATCCTGGTATTAAAATTTCTGCCTAAAGGGAACTATCAGAATGACAATTCCAGTATTCTGGAACCGATTCGGAACATGGGAAAAGTCTTTGCCCGTAAGAAACTCCTGCTCGCTTATTCGGTAGCGCTTGTTCTCTTAATGTCTTTCGTTAGTATGTCGACCGCGCTGGGAACCTATTTAAGCGGCCCGACATTCGGACTTAACAAACAAGGAATTTTATATGTTCGTTCTGTTGGCGTGTTGGGAATGCTGGTTTCCCCCTACGCTGGACGACTTGCTGCACGTTTCGGCAACCTGAGGATATTACGTGGTGCGTTACTATTAGCCATGCTTGGACTAGCCTCATTGGGATTAATCACTAACTTAACGTTACTCGCCGTAATGAGTGTTATCTATATCGCAGGCATAGCACTTGTAGGCCCAGTTCTCATCTCGCTTGTGGGCCAACTTGGGGGCCAATTACAGGGCATTGCAGTATCGGTTTATACATTCATCCTGTTTGCAGGAACGAGCCTAGGGCCAATTATTGCAATTCAGTGCATGAGAACGGGCAGCTTCCCGCTAACCTTTATCCTGTTGGCACTTGTGCTGGGCATTGGATTTGGGGCCGCTTGCCTGATTCGTAACGAGGTTTCTAAAGAGGTAGTAAGCTGATGAAGTACAATTGAGTGCAGAGTAAAAGATAAAGCCGCCGGAATCGGCGGCTTTTCATGCGGGTGCTATTAAACTTCATCTTGTTAATACTGGACTCTTACTGACGCCGATATCAGTTGATAGATTGATTCATGATTGTCTTTCCCCTTTTTCATCAGACTTCAAGACCGAACAGCACACAGGCGGCACGTGCTCAGCCAACCAGACCTCATTCCCCGCGTAATAGAAGGTGATGCCTAATTGCTGTGCGCACTGAGTGTCCACTTTAAGGATGGCTAACGCTCCTCTGCGGCTCCCAGCCAACGTTGCAAAATGAGTTCCTTCAGATAAATGAACATACTGCCTGCTCATCGGCCTCAGCCCTTCTTGCAGGATTATAGGGAGGGCCTTCTGATTCGTACCATGGTAGAGCAACGCTGGAGGCTCACCGGGGGCATACTGAATTTTATCGTGACTATGACCATACCTCGCTCTGATTCGGTCATCCCTAATTTCAAAACGCTGTTTGTCCGATTGACGAACCACCTGCTCAATATCCGCTAACGTAACCCCTGACCACTTATGTTGGGCTTGAATGGCTTGCAGTAAGGCACTCAGCGAACATGATCCGTCCACCGGGTCTAAGACTATGCCAAACTCTCCGGGAGCATGGCGAAGAATCTTGGTCATTAACTTGCTTAAGCTTTTTTCTGCAGCTTGATTTAACATCTACCTTCACTTCCTAAATTCCTTTTTTAATCCAGCTTCTATTAACCGCATTATACTCTGATGTCATCTTAGGGAGCGGTAATTTTTGATTAAAGCTGAAAAATACAGCCTGTATCTAAGCAAGGTTAGCCTATGAATCTTTAATTTATAACCATTCTTTATCACCAACACCATAATTATCGTATGGTATCATTACTTTAACGTTTAAATATGGAAGGAATCAACAATCAGCAATGAATATCTCTACAACAGTGTCATCTAAACAGATCATGGATCTATTATTAAACATCGCCGTCGCACGTCCAGTTTTCATCTGGGGACCTCCGGGAATCGGAAAATCCTCCTTAGTCCAGCAGTTCGCCGATCAGGTGGGATTGCCCTGTGTCTCTCTACTGGGAAGCCAGCTTGCACCCGAGGATCTCATTGGCGTCCCGCAAATTATAGATGGAAAAAGCAGGTTCTGTCCGCCAAGCATCATCGCCCGCGACGAGCCCTATTGCTTGTTTTTGGATGAGCTTAACGCCTGTACTCATGAGGTTCAGAAAGCCTTTTATAGCTTGATCCTGGAGAAACGTGTCGGGGAATACCACCTCCCGGCAGGCTCTATCGTCATTGGCGCTGGAAACCGTGCGCAGGATAGCGCTATCGTCAAACCCATGTCATCCGCACTGATCAACCGCATGTTTCATGTGCAATTAAGAGTATCTCACCGTGAATGGTTAGCGTGGGCATATGAGAATGAAATCCACCCGCTAGTGATCCAATATATAGAGACTCGTCCAGACCATCTTTGGGTTCAACCTCCGAAACACGAAGAACCCTTCTCCACACCAAGATCCTGGCATATGCTAAGTGATGCGTTAAAAGAATTCGGTGACGGCTTGCAGCCTGAAATTTTAGATATTTTGGCCACAGGTTGTCTATCCCCTCATCATGCCGGGCAATTTAAAGCCTTCTACAAACAAACTAATAATAAATACAAACTGAATGCCATTCTGGAAGGTGAGCTCCATTGGCCTAATGAACCAGAGGATCGGGATGTGCTGTACTTTATGGCACAGTCCTTCCGCGCACATCTTATTAAAGAACTGCCGGAATCCAAGTCCAATCTTACTGAGCATCATAAGCGACTTGCCCACCGTTCCAAGGCTCTGATTAAGAACTTAAGCACCATCAGTCTCGAAATCGCTCAACTCACGGTTGCGCGAAACGAGAACGGAGAAAGTCTGCCGGATTGGTTCCTAGTTGAAATTGTCCGCGACTTGCCACGCCTCGTCCAGAAGAAGGAAGTCTAACTATGGCGAAACCTAAGTCCAGAGAACTTGATCCCGCTACCAAAGCCTATAACGAAGGTCTTCAATACATTACTGAACATCCCATGTTCGCTCCGCTTGCCTTACACGCTCATTTTATTCGCCGGGAAGGAAACCAATGTCCGGAGCACGGCTGGGCTGTCACTACTAGTGACGGCTTTATTCATGTGCATCCTAAGCGAAGAGGGCTGCCAGAGGAATGGGTGTACATTCTTGCCCATGCCTTGCTTCATCTTGGGTTTGGACATTTCCGGACGATGGAACGTCAGGATCTATGGAATGCGGCATGCGATGCTTTTATTGCAAAATTTCTGTATGACATGAAGCTTGGGCGACCTCCTGCGGCAATGGACGGACGAATCGAATTGGCAGCTAAAAGTGAAGAAGAGTTATATGACATCTTCGTAGAGCGAGGACTCCCTCCTTCCTTCCACAATCTCGGTTCTGCCGGACACGGATTTCAGGACATGCTCTTGAATCCCCGCAATACGGGATACTATTGGAGCAGTCGCCAAGTAAATTGGCAGGATTGTCTGGGAAAGGGATTATCCATGGCTGTCACCAGTGCAGTCAATGTCACCGCAGGATACGAAGAATACCTGGGAGCTCAGAAAGAAGTCCTCACGCTGGCTCTAAAAGCCCGTAATTGGTTCATTAGCAGTTACCCGCTGATGGGAGCGATGGCTGCCGATTTCACCATTATTGAGGACCCCATTCTATGCAATAGATTGTCCATCACTGTAGCCGCTGTAGATGCTGAGGCCAAAGAAATCTATATGAACCCCGCAGCAGGCCTCGACGAGCAGGAATGCCGGTTCGTGCTGGCACATGAATTTCTGCATGTCGGGTTAAGACACCATGCCCGCGCTGACGGACGTGACCCTTATTTATGGAATGTGGCCTGTGATTATGTCATCAATCAGTGGCTGATGGAGATGGGGTTAGGTGCTTTCCCTAGGATTGGTGGGCTCTATGACCCGGAATTAAAGGGTTTGTGTGCCGAATCGATCTATGACCGGATCGTCAACGATCTTAGGCTGTATCGTAAAGTTGCTACCTTTCGGGGAATGGGCCTCGGAGACATCCTGCCGCCGAGCAAACCTGATTGGTGGGAACGGAATGATGGACTTGCACTTGATGATTTTTACCGGAACTGTCTCAGCCAAGGCCTTGATTATCACTATGATCAGCATCGCGGGCTGCTTCCGGCAGGACTTGTAGAAGAAATCCGCGCATTGTCTCAGCCCCCTATTCTATGGGATGTTGAGCTTGCGAAATGGTTCGACCACTACTTCTCGCCAGTGGAGAAGGTCCGAAGCTATTCCAGAATCAGCCGTAGACAATCCTCCACCCCCGATATTCCCAGACCTCGCTGGATACCGGACGCCGGGGACGAAGATGGTCGTACATTCGGTGTTGTGCTCGATACCTCCGGTTCCATGGATACCAAGCTGCTTGGCAAAGCCCTGGGTGCCATCGCCAGCTACAGCCTGTCCCGAGATGTTCCCCTGGTACGTGTAGTATTCTGCGACGCTGCCGTCTACGACCAAGGGTATCTCGCCCCAGAGGTTATCGCAGATTGCGTGTCCATCAAAGGCCGAGGAGGCACCATCCTCCAACCGGGAATCGATCTGCTAGAGCGTGCAGAGGATTTTCCCAAGAACGGTCCCTTATTGATCATCACAGATGGCTACTGCGATAGAGTGAGCATTCGCCGTGAGCATGCATTTCTTATTCCTAAGGGCCAGAGCTTACCGTTTGTACCGAAGGGGAAAGTTTTTCGGATGGATTGAATATTAAATAATCCCGCAGAGGTGAACCTATGGAAGAAACTACTCTAATAAGAGGTTTTCATTCGTTGGCAAGGAGATATTGCATAACAAAAATTGATTATTGGGGCAAAAAGTATAATAAGTTAATCGATCAAGGAAGGGATCGAGAACCCGACGGAATCGACTTCTCTCTTGAAGCCAAGAAATTATTCCCCAGATACATTGTTTTGGAAGCTATCTTAGCTGAAATGGAAGGATATATACCCGAAGACTTTGACTCTTTTGCAGAGGCAAAAGTCATGATCATTCAGGTTATAAATGAAGCCGTTAGTTTTATGACAAAAGCAAATGACGATGATAATGTTACAAGAAACACAATGCTTGAAGAGAGAAGTAGCTTTGTTTCTTATCTTGAGAATGTACCTGCAGTAAAAATCATGAACCAGCCATCGTTATTCTACAGACGGAAGTTGTCCGTGCAAGAAATAGAATTACTTTGGACTCAACTAAATGATATATGAGCTATAAAAACGAGAGGTTCCTGGATACCGCTTAATGATAGTCAGAACGAACACGTACTAGCTTTTATGGATGACTATTTTGATTCAGAAGTTGGCTATGAACTACTACGTAAGATTTTGAAAGATCATGGGGTTAATCATGTTAATGAGTTAAATCGGATTCTAACTATGATGACGGAATAATTTAGTGTTTTGATTTAACAAAAAGACCGAAAAAAATCATCGAGCCAATGATTGTGGCTCCTACCGGAGCGTTTGCATCAGCCGCTCGATGTGTTCAAACTAAGCAGGATTTATTAATACTAAATGCCCATACTCCCTTTCTTTTGGAGACCCTTAAAAAGGTTAATAATTCCCCCTAATTGCTTCCCACCTTTCTCTCCCCAATAAGAGAGCTCAACCGCTCAAGCAGATCCCCACCACCTGTTAAAGAGATGGTTCCGACTTTCTCGCAGATTTTCTCTAAGAACTCCAGCTCTTTCAGTCGGAACAATGTCTGGTTCTCGTCCATCAGCTTCGCGGTATTCAGCAGGCTGCGAGTAGATGCCGTCTCTTCCCGGCGAGTGATTAGATTGGCCTGAGCTTTCTTTTCCGCCATTAGAACGGTATTTAAGATCTCTTTCATTTCACCCGGCAAAATGACATCCTTAACTCCCGCACTCAGGAACTGTACGCCGAACTCTTCAGCCTTCTCGCTCATACGAGACAGGATGAACGACGCAGCATCCTCCTTCCGTTTCAACAAATCGTCCAATTTAAGCGTTCCGACATACTCCCGCAGCACGAGCTGAAGCTGGATATGAATTTGCTCGTCGAACGATTTCATTTCCAAAGCGCGCAGCGGGTTTACGATCTTATATTGGCAAACGAAGTTCAGCCGCAGCGTAACTTTGTCTTCTGTCATGATCTCTTGGCCGATAAGATCCATTTGTTGTTGTCTTAAATCAATCTTCTTGACCATAACCGACACCGGGCCTTTCCAGAAGTAATACTTTCCGGGAGAAACCTCACGCTGCATAACATGATCATAAAATAAAAATCCGGATTCGTGACTTCCGATTTCGAAGGTGTGCACATGGGCTGTGAGCTTCGGTAAAATGGAACGATCTACCTCAGCAGACAGCTCAGGCTGTCTGGTATCTACATGCAAAAAGGTATGTTTTTTAAGTATGTTCCAGAAGGCATAGATACCAGGCTTAAGCAGATGTACGAATTGCCCGTCCTCGTAATGCAGAACATATTCGTGGTCTTGCACTCGTACGATATTAAGTTCTCGAGCGAGGTCTTCATCGTGAAGGAACAATTGCAGCTCTTTGCCCTCTACAACGAACGGTTTCGCGATATTCAGTACGACAACTGTGCTTTGTGACCACGATAAATACTTATAAGTTCCTGGAAGGAGTGTCTTCATATAACTTCCTTTATGAAAGAGCAGACCGCGCTGGTCAGCTTGAATGGTTACCTTGTTTAACATCTTCGTTCCCCCTTAATGGTTGCGACCATTGGATGAAGAATCCCACTGTGGCTTTGGCGGAATCTCGTTTTAGCTGGACTTTTCTGCGAGTGATCCTCAAGGATATTGGGGAAAAGGCCTAACCAAACTTCAGTCGTCCTTCTTCCTCCTCCGTCCAAGCGAATTCCCAGGAGTTTCGTTCCAGCGGTATCCACAGATTACAAAGCCAGCCTACAGTGCGCTCAAAATAGCCGCTAGGGATTCTATCCTTTGGTCTTTCTTTTGCTCAATTTTTGCTCGATGGAAATCGAGAATTCTACCAGAATCGCTCCCTAGGCGATTGGGGAATCGAACCCCGAATAGTTGATTCATACCGATCCGGATCGTACAGGATACCGTAACATAACATGTACGGCACTGCGGGATAAACCGATATCCCCGCCTCGTTACGTCCGTCCGAATAAGAGCCAATGTGTCTTACAGGTTCTATAATCGCTCATTTCGAGCTAGAGGAACATGGTGAAAGTATTACGATGGGGATAAAGTTTGTCGTTTTGACCAAATTCGTCTCCTGCTGCAATGGGAGTGAGTGTTGCGTTTGAAGAGGATCAATCTGTTGACGAGGTGTTTGGTGTAAAGAAAAGAGAGTTTGGAGAATCCGCTTTTGATTGAACAGATAACCGATACCCTTAATAAAAATGTAACAATAGGTGTTTTCCAATTCTAATGCTAATTAGAAGTTCAAGAAAGTCACCCTGAAGCTACTCAGATTTTTAAAAGCATCCTTAACCATGCTGATCTAATCGAACCAGACTCGTTTGACTTCGTCTCCATGATTAAATGTGTCACGACGATGCCACCAGTCGCCATACTTTGAAGTTCTCTGGCTCTTTTAATGGAAACGATCTTTCCCAACGTTTTCACTTCCCCTTTTGTTATAACGGGATTGGTGTACTTTCTAAAGATTTTATCTAATAGAGGACCAGATATGTTATACATTCTAAAACTTGCAAGGAGGGTAGATACTAATCCGTTACGTAGTGGGTACGTCTAAATGACAAAATAGGACGGCTAACTTAGCCGCCCTCTGTAGGCAGGAAACTATAATTATTTAGATGAAAGAAGGGATAGGACTGATTGTGGTAGCTGGTTGCTTTGAGCCAGCATAGCTTGAGCGGCTTGAGTCAGTATATTGTTCTTGGTGAACTCCATCATTGCCTTAGCCATGTCAACATCTCTTATACGTGACTCCGCGGAAGTAAGATTTTCAGCCATATTGGTAAGATTGGAATTTGTGTGCTCCAATCTATTTTGGGTAGCACCCAACTTGGCTCTTCCCCCAGATACTTTGGATATTGCAAAATCAGCTAACTGAATCGCTTCTAAAGCTTTATCTTTAGAGTCAATTGCTAACCCATTAATGCCTAAACTGCTTGTCCTGTAATCATCTATTGCAATTTTAACCGACTGTCCTGAGTTAGCACCAACTTGCAACGCCAAGCTGTTGTCTATTGCCGGAGCTCCGGGATGGGCGGGAATTGCTGAGTTATTGCCCGGATGAAAAACAACATCTCCTTGGTGTTGATTACCAGGAGCTGTGTTCGCATTTGATGCGCCACTTATGTCAAAGGTAATCCCATTCACACTATAAATAAGATTAGGATTATTTAAGGTGACAACTGTGCCACTTGATTGTCTGTGTATGGTAAGTCCGACAGGAGAGCCGTTTAACCAATCAATAGAGAGTGAATAATTTTCTTCCGTATTTATATGTTCATTAGGGTTTAACCGAACAACTGCACCATTAACACCAATAGGAATATCCCCGTCCGCAATAGTCTTACCGTTTCCCCCAGTCGACACATCAATACTAGAACTTGGTGGAATTGCTGGAGTTGGCGGAGTTGCAGGAATAACGGTCATTGAACCATCTAACAGCTTTATCCTATTAAATTCAGTTGTACTACCGATGGTATGAATTGAATCCTTTAACTGTGCGACCTCCGATTGTAAAAAACTCCTGTCCTCATCTGTTAGTGTTCCATTAGCTGACTGGACAGCTAATTCTCTAATCCTCTGCAAAATGTCCCCAATACTTCCTAACGCACCTTCAGCCGTTTGTATCAGCGATATTCCATCCTGAGTATTACGACTAGCTTGAGTCAGACCTCTAATTTGTCCCCTCATTTTTTCTGATATAGCTAGTCCGGCCGCATCATCAGCTGCTTGGTTAATACGCAAACCCGACGACAGTTTACTGATTGCTTTGGCGGCATTATCATTATTTTTTTGTAATTTATTATTAGTCTGTAAAGCTACAGGGTTATGAGCTATTATCATGATAATTCCTCGCTAACATGGAATATTTCCCCTTAAATTATTCAATATATGCTATTTAGACTTATACTTTCTACACACTACGTGTTGTCCAGTACGTGTAAACAAAATTAAGACTCCCCCTACTAAAGAGAAAATAAATGGTACAACCGTTAATGTTGTTCCCGCCCCTCCCATTGAAAAGCCAAATAACAAAAATAACCTAGTCTATCCTTGTCTTTCTTAACTACTTTTGTCTTTTGTGAAACAGTCTGTGTTGTCAACGAGATCCCTCACCTATGTAATATTAACTCCATAATTCGAGGCGTTATTATGTATGTAAGGAACTTAGCGGCGAAATGTTATGCGCTATTCGCATATTGTCACCACCCATAATATTACATCGGCATTCCACACCCATTTTATTAGCACTAAATACCTATATTTTCTCGATTTAGAAATTGAAAGTAATAATATTTCAATTAATTACATAGTAGGATCATCCCTATATTCCCTTAGATGTGACGAGGTATCTCTAACCTCAACCCGGTACTAATAAAACAGATCACATCATATTCTTAAAAAGATGCCAACAACCGGGAGGGTTTTCTTTGAAAAAAGTTAAAGTCAGTCTACGGCCTATTGTTAGTGGGATAAACATGCCTACTGTTGTAAAGACAGCAATCCTTCCGGGTGACTCCGTAGAAAGCTTATTTATTGTAACCCAGGTCGGAGAGATCTTTTATATTAGAAACGGAGTGATCGGGACTTTTTTAGATATTCGCCAGCGAATCTTAAAACTAGGCAGCTCCGGTGGTGGATACGATGAACGAGGGCTGATCGGTTTAGCTTTTCATCCCCAATTTTACTATAACGGTCTATTCTATCTCCATTACTCCGTAGCTGGAAGCCAAGGTCCAGTTGCTTTTTCTGAATCTTTTAAGCCTAACCCGTGTGATCCCAGCACTTTAAATCTAAAGTGGGACAATAGAGACGTAAAATATGATCATATCGATACCGTTGAAGAATGGATTCTACAATCGAATGGTCAACCGCAAAAACGGCGCTCATTACTTAATATAAGAAGACCCTTTTTAAATCATAATGGTATTAATACCTTAAACTTCTCACCTGAAACAGGAAAACTTGTTCTAACGACCGGAGATGGCGGATCAGCCTATGACCCCTTTAATTTAAGCCAGGACATTATGGAAATCGCCGGTAAAGTCATTGAAATTGATGTAGGCATACATACTTTAATTGATAATCCAACCGTTGTTACACGTTTCCATGAGCTGCCCGAACCTATTCAGGAAATGCTTACGGTCATTGCCAAAGGAGGACGTAATCTAACGGGCATTTCATTTCAAAGGTTTAATAATAAGTATATTAAATACGTAGGGAGTGTCGGACAGGATCTGGTCGAATCGATTTTTTCATTCGTTCATTATCAACCCATACCAGTTACTCAGCTTGTTCAAGCTTCTATGATGGGATCTGCGTCTGACCAAGAAGGATTTATTAACTTTGGCTGGCGAGGGTGGGAAGGTGCTTTACCGACTGCCGTACCGAGAGGCTGCCCTGGAAATACAGCTTTGAATGAGAAAAATATTGCCTATTTCGATGAGGCTGTGACTACTTCAGCGCTTCGCCTTCCGCCTTTAATTAGTTATTATCATGAAGACCCCCGCCCAGGTAAGTTTGCAGGAACTGCACTCACAGGCGTTCAGGCCTATAGCGGGAATGAAATCCCCGATTTAACGGGGAGCGTCGTGTTTAGCGATCTTGCTCGGAAACAATCAGCGCCTCCTATTAGGGGAGTTTTAGCTTATACCAAGGTAAGAGCAGATTGTAAACCAAGTGATTACAATATTATTGAAACTGATTATAATTTCGGGTCTCAAACCGCTTATTATGTTAGTTTAGGAACAAATCTGAATCAATCCCGGCTATTTTTAGGGGTGTATAGCTCGATGAAAGTGGCCGATGCTAATCAAGGCACTGTTTTTGAGATTGTTCCATGAATCTTTTTGAATATAGTCGGGGGTAAATTCGTGGCTGTTAAGGGATCGGATTATAAAAGCCAGCCTGTCTCGCGTATGCGATTGGGCCGGCTTCTAATTTTATTGGATGCTCGAAGAGCTCCCTTTGATCGTCTTGCTTCATGGATCCTAAGTCCCACCTACATCCCTATTAACTCTCCTGTAATTCGCTAAACCAGTCAGACTTATCTTTCTACACTCTACGTGCTGTCCAGTACGCGAATACAAAAACTAAAATTCCACCTACTATAGTGATAATAAAGGGTACAACCGTTAATGTTATGCCTGCAATCGCCAAACCTCTACCACTAGATGATTTTCTTGCTCTAATACCTAAGGGCAAACCAATAATTGATAAAATCCCTGACATGACAATAAGAGCCATTCTTGGTTCACCCATTGAAAAGCCAAGTAACAAAAATAGAATTGAAAAAATCCCTGTAATTAATGAAACGATAGCTGAACCTAGTCTATCTTTTTCTTTCTTAACCACTTTGGACTTCTGTGAAATTGTCTGTGTCGACAAAAAGACCCCTCCATTTTATGTATGTATTATTATCCATTTTAAAATTTAGCGCCGAAATGTTATGCGCTATTCTCACATTGTCACCACCCATAATATTACATCGGCATTTCACATCCATTTTTTTAGCACTAAATACCTATATTTTCTCTATTTTGAATCCGAAGTAATTTTGTTCCGGCTGTTTCATGGTAGAATTGTCCCAGCATTTCCATCCTGTTTCTTTAATATCTCGGTAAAAAAAATGAGAGGCTGCCTCATAGGCAACCCCTCTGAATTTCGTCATTATCTATCCGTACCGACTATACCTATACTGCTAATCCGGCTTCAAATCCATCTTTTATCGCATCAATGGCTTGTTTAACCACTGCGGAGTCTCCCACAACCTTCACGTCAATTCCCATATCCTTAAACTCCTGGCTCAACGTATCTACAGGTACAGCCCCTAATGCAAGAATGATAGTATCTAGCTGCTCCACCCGGAGTGGTTCGCCACCCTTTTCATAAATCACAGCATCAGGAGTAATCTCCAGCACTTTCGCGGAGGTGATGACTTCTACATGATGTTTATCAATACTTTCAAGCAGATAGTGGTTATTAAACACAAAGCCATCTTTGGCAATAGCGTCCTGCATATCCATTAGAACCACTTGTTTTCCATGTAAGGCAAGATGGTCAGCTGTTTCTGTACCTACCAAACCGCCGCCGATCACAGCCACTCGATTGCCAACATCTACTTTACCCGCTAAAACATCAAAAGCCAGTACCACATTGGGGTTGTCCGCTCCCTTGATGCGAGGAACGATTGGTTTGGCACCAGTGGCAATAATTACAGTATCCGGCTGTTCCTGCAACACCAGGTTACGATCCACAGGTGTGTTGTAGCTGATTTTTACGTCCAGCTTTTTAAGCTGGTTCTTTTGCCAGATGGTAAAATAGTTAAGCTCCGTTTTGGTAGGAGGAACAGCAGCTAGAAGCCATTGACCACCCAGCCTGTCAGACTGCTCATAGAGATGAACATCATGGCCTCGCTGAGCTGCGACGATTGCGGCCTCCATGCCCGCCACACCTCCGCCGGCAATCAATATTTTTTTGCGCTGCGCAGCCGGCTCTACGGTAAATTCCTCCTCACGTCCTGTGACAGGATTGACTAAACAAGAGACTGGGGAATAGGAGGCGGCGCTTTTTACACAGCCCTGTAGACAAGCAACACAGTAGTTAATATCATCCAGCCGTCCCTCTCTCACTTTGTTAGGAAACTCAGGATCAGCTATAGACGCTCTGCCCATGGAGATTAAATCGGCATCACCCGATGCCAAAATGCTTTCTGCAACAAGCGGGTCGTTAATCCGTCCCGCCACTGCTACCGGAACAGATACCACTTTTTTGATCTCCCGGGATAACTCCGCTGCAAAACCATGTGGCAACGCTGCGGGCTGCACGGTGTAAGGCGGGGTGTCATTGGCTACTGAAACATCCATCATATCGACCCCAGCGTCTTCCATCAGCCTTGCCAGAGCAGCGGTATCACGTATGGTCAGACCGCCCTCCACATATTCTTCGGCTGAAAACCGGTACAAAATGGGGAATTCACTCCCCACCTGGGAGCGCATCTCCTTTAGAATCTCCAGTGCAAGACGAGCCCTGTTGGCAAGGGTGCCGCCATATTCATCCGTGCGCTTGTTGCTGGTAGAGGAAAGGAATGAAGCAATGAGGTATCCGGCATGAGCATGTTCGGTAATCATGTCAAAACCGGCCGCTTTGGCACGTCGTGCGGCTTGCCCGTATTGACGTACAATTTCCTGAATTTCCGCGACACTCAGTTCACGCGGCGTTTCTAGACTGCTGATCCCCTTAATAGGCGAAGGTCCTACTGGCTGAGAGCCAGTGATAGAGCTGCTTGCCGCCCGACCAGCATGGTTGATTTGTATGGAGATTTTGGCACCGGCTGCATGGACTCGCTCTGTCAGTCGTGATAGACCCTCTATGTGATCGTCAGACCAAAGGCCGGGCTGTCCCGGATGTCCTTTTCCCTCCACACACACCACACTCTGCTCTACCGTAATCAGGCCCCAGCCGCCCTTGGCACGGGCCTCGTGGTAGCGGATAAACCGCTCAGTAACCATACCATCCGGGGTACAGTAGTTCACCACCATGGGTGGAACGATTAGACGGTTTTTTAATTCTACCTGACCTATTTTAATAGGCTGAAACAATTTTTCGTACATAACTATGCCTCCTATTTGTATATGAAAACGGTGTCATTTTTCCTTTTGCTACACTCAACCTGCAGCCCGATCTCGAACTCCTTGGAATAAGTATCATCGAGCATGGCTGCTGTACTCTGCTTTACATTGCATACCCAACACAATATAATAGTGACATTATTCGACACTCTAGCACGGCTTAAATTTCATACAATGTGAAGGTAAACAACATGAATGTGAAGAAGCATCTGTATAATGCCATATTTGATTTAATGCAAGAGCATCGCATCGATCAAATCTCCACCGACATGATTCTGAAAAAAAGCGATATATCACGTGCGACGTTTTATCGTTATTTCAAAGATAAATACGATTTGATGAACTGGTACTACGCTTCCTATATAAAAGAGGAACTCTTTCACTCCGAAGATAGCTGGGAGCAGATATGCAACAAATCCGCTGAGTTTATTTATGAGCGAAAGCTCTTTTTCCAGAACGCCATAAAATACAAAGGACAAAACTCATTTATTGAGTTCATACAAAAGTATTACCAGGATTTTTGCACTGCCATTTATGCTTCAAGAAACAAAACTCAAGAAATATCCACGGAGCTTAAATTCGCAATTGATTATCATTGCGCAGGCACTGTTCAGATATTCATTAGCTGGGTAAATTCGGATATGGAGCTCTCGCCGAAGGAATTGGCGGCGTTGCTTTGCAATAATATGCCCGATATTCTAAAAATCGGACTTAACGCAACTGCATAACCACATACCTGATTCAGTTCCTGTTGCTCAATAGTTGTGATGTTTTTCACATAACTGGCCGCAGCTACTTAGTTCCGCACATCATATTCGCAAGCGCCGATTACCTCCTTTTCTAAGGGTGTCTTGCCGTGAGCAATTCCAGTCTATTCTGTTATGTAACACTTTAAAAGAAACAAAATGAGTGTTTTGTCTCTTTTAAAACAAAGCACTTATTTTGTATTTCCGAACCAGTAACCTTTTTCCCTGTCCGTCATCTAATTTCCCCTGCATTTTCTGATCCCGCAGAACGTTTTAGCAGAGAAAGAGCCGAGGAAAACAGGAAGGAATCCCCGCTTCTCGCTCGGCTCGTAATAAACCGCAGCAATCACTGGCAGTTTATTTCATAGGTTTAATTAATTCATTCCCGTGAACATCTAATAATTCGTAAGCCTGACCTACCATTTCTTTATCCTTACCGTACAAGGGATTAGTTTTATCCCCTACCCCACTTCTGGTTGTCATATAATTCAATTGATGTACCATGAATTCCGAATTACATAATACTATAGCCTTTTTGCTGCACGTTATCACACTCTGCTGAAGCAAAACCGCTTTCTCAACTACTTCA
The DNA here is from genome assembly GCF_058133325.1 of Paenibacillus sp. MAHUQ-45. Lineage (NCBI taxonomy): Bacteria > Bacillati > Bacillota > Bacilli > Caryophanales > Paenibacillaceae > Paenibacillus > Paenibacillus sp. MAHUQ-45. Next base: position 73,093 of record NZ_JBYUPV010000012.1, on the reverse strand, counting down.
GGAGAAAAAACAACAGGATCCCCGTCCGATGCTTTCATGTCTCTGTGATCAACGAGAACACTTAATTCTCCCTCCGCAAAGTTAGAGACAATGCCTTTCCATATTTTCGATATATAATCCACATTTGCTCCGGTTAGTAATCCTTGTATCTGAATAGTAAGTAGCTTTTGGTCACAGTCCAAATGATACTTGAATCGTTCGGTAATTGGGACTTCAACATCTTTCTTTAAAAAAGCAGGATTGCTTGAAAACCGCTCACTTGAAAACAAGTATTTCATTGGGACGTTAAGCCCGGCTGCAATCTTCTCGATGTTAACTAAGCTGATGTTACGTACACCACGTTCCACTCCACTTATATATGTTCGATCCAGTTCGGAGCGATGCGCCAGCAGTTCTTGCGAGATTCCGCTACGCGCACGCAGTTCCTTAACCCTGTTTCCAAACTCAGCAAGTATATCCATACAACAACCTCCAACTACCTCTTCTATATGTAAAATAAAGATTTGAATATGCATTCTTGAAATACTTTTGCAGAAATACAATCTATGTGACTTATAGTCCGTGGAATGATTAATCATTCGTACCGTATAATTAGTTAAGTTGATTTTTAAGACAATCAGGAGGAATACATAATGTTCACAATCAATTACGATCAAGAAAAGAATAGGCTATATATCAAAATCTATTCGGTTACCAAGGATAATGTTCAACAATATGTCGATGAGCTTACCGACAACCTTAAAAAAGCAAAACCTGGATTTACCGCCATTGGTGATTTATCCGAAGCCAAAGTCCTCGCCCAAGATGTAGCGCAAGAACTATCCTCCTCCAATGAACTTGTCGTAAAGTACGGCCTTTCAACGGAGAAGAGCTGGGCCACTGTCACAACTAGCTCAATTTATAGAATGCAACAGAAACGGATGTTTGGCGGATTCATCAAGTTCTTCGATACTGTTGAAGATGCTCAAGCTTACCTTGATGGTCCGGAAACAAATTAATATAAAATATTCATTAGCGAATAACCGCCCTTAGTGGCGGTTTTTTTTCATTGGCGCTTGCCAAATTCAGTTCGGATATCCATAACTCATAACTTACAGACCTTAGCAAACCCTCTAAGCTAAATATCGGACAGCTAGGTCAAAAGTTGTAGATTTTTGTCGTTAATTAGTAGATATGGCTTAAAATCTGTGGGAATAAGAGATTCTGAGATCCTATGAATTATTACACTCACAAGCGAATCAAGGCAAAACTAAAAGGCATGAGTCCGGTACAGTACCGAACTCATGCCCAACGAATCGCCTAATCATATAACCTGTCTAACTTTATGGGTCACTTCAGATGTTAGACGGTCTTTTAATTTATCAATTATGATTTTGTGGGGGGGCTTCGAGGCCTCACTTATGTGTAGCTATTTCAAGAACATAACGCAAGGGATAGCGGAACAAAATCCGATAGTTCCATTAGCTCACCTGTCAATCTTTCACCAGCTTATCCTGCATTCGCTTGCTATTTGACCCTTAGCGTTAACGGATGTATAGAACCGCTGATAAAGGTACCCCTGACACTCAGAACACCAAATCCATTTTTCTTATAATCCAGCCCAAGCTCCGCGATGTTCTCGTGAATCCAGAACTTTAAATATTCCGAACCTCCACAACCTTCCCTAAGTCCACATACTGCTTATGATCCAGCTTCACCTTTACCCTGCCCTTGCGGCGCTTCTCCCTCCATTCCCGAAGATCTTCCTCAGTCTCCAGGCGAAGCTCCGCAATTTCAAGCGCCCGGTCCAGGATATATTTTCTTGTATAGAGCACTGTGTAGATTCCCTGTCCCCCTAGTGCAATAGGAGCTGCTACCTCCTCCCATTCCTTAATCGAAAATCGGACATACAGCTCTTCCTCCGTCCCCGGACGGCAAGGAATTTCTTTTATCTCCTTACGCCGTAGCACCTTCCAATCTGTAACTTTGCCTACCCAGTGAATACCCGTTTTGGCAGGATCAAAGAACTTTTTACGCGATTGGCACATCGCCACGTACTCGATCTGGGTGAGGATTTTGACGTCTGAAAGGTTCTTTAACGGCACATGGTAAAAAGAATGCTTCCTCGCCGCCTCCACCTGCGCCGGTCCCCGGACAGAGCCGACAAGCACATTTTTGCCCGCCAACTGGTTGGCATAATACTCTTTCGTTCCGCGTGGACGTGTGGAGCGTTCGTAAGCTTTTTCCGGACTATCTTGAATAATTTCATCCAGGAATTTCTCCACCAGGCTTGTGGAATTCGGCAGAAACGGCAAGGCGCCGATATTCAGCAGCTCAATACTTTTATAGAAATGGTGGGTCTTATACCGCTCCTCGTCAGGGTACGGAAATAACACATACGCGCCGAACATGCTTCGTTCATATTCCCCCGAGCCTTTCTCTTGATACACAATGGCGTCCCGATAGCGGTGCATCGTATTAATGTCGTCCTCTTCAGGCCCAGGTTGTCTATACTTTTTCTGGTAAGAAGTATCATCATAAGCAGGATTTAAGCGGTATTTGGCATCAAAAACATACTTATATTCTTTGATTTTGCCAGCATCCTTCTTCTTCAGTGTTAGAACATTATCCGGTCTCTGACTAAGCGTCGGTGTCTTATCCGAGTCAGGTATCGCATTGTAATACAAGATGAACTGCTCTCCATTCACCGGATTCTCGTATACCATCTGCGCGCTGCGCGATTGATCCAGCGTCACAAAAATCCCGTTCCGGTTCACCTTAATAATATCCTGCTTCACCAGCTTATACTTCCGCCCCAGAAGCTGATTCAGCTTGAGGAAGCACCAATACTCATAGAGCTGGGCGACATCCTTCATGGATAAGCGGAATAGATCACCCTGAATAGACAGGCCTTTAAGCAGCATGAGGTAAAAACGATAGACTTCGCGGTATCCCGGTGCCATCTGCAGCACCAGCGTAACGGACATCTGCTTCAGCTTCCCTGCCTCACGCAAGAAATCCATCTGAAGCACCCGCTCCAGCTGGGTAAGCATCGTGTCAATTTTTCTAAGGATTAATGGATCTTGGGTCCGGTTGTTCAGCTTCCAGCGACTCTTAAGCTCCTTCAGCTTCCCATGAAGACGTTCCAGCATCCAGCGGATGAACCGGTTCTCATTCGTATCATAGGCGAGGCGTCTGCGTGTCTCCAATAAATGTGTAGCTGTGTAGCTCCGGCCATCAATAGTTAAGAATCCATGATTCATATCTTCTCTCAGCCGTTCCGGATGCTTGGCGAGCTCGCGGATATTCTCTCTTCCGGCCTTTTTGACCCGATTGGCATCCACCAGCCGGCGGTCCTGGAGCAGCGCGTAATTCGGATTCTTGTTAATTCGCTCAACGGCATCCAGGAGCTGTTTAAATACATGCTGTAGTATCGTAAAAAACTCCGTCAGGCTCTGATGCTGCGTCTCCCGCAGGCCTGTTAATTGGTAGGTTTTGCGCAAAAAATCAAAGGCCAAATTATAAATCTGCTCATTCACTTCATTCAGAATGTTCTGGTAATCCAGCTTGTAATCCATCTTCGAGGGGAAAATCTCCATCTCCACACGAAGCAACGTCTGCCCCTCACCCCGGATTTCCCATTCCGTCAAGCCGACTTCATTCCCGAAATTCAGCGCACCGACAAGGAGCGAATCCCCTAAAGGCTTGATCGCCTGCCGCAGCAGCACATTATCATGGTAAAAAGATAGGTCTCCTGAGGTCTTCTTTTGAATCACCAGCTCATACGACTGCGTCTCATAGAAACATGGAAACGTAGCTTCCTCCGAACTCCACTCCACCATCCCGTTAGCTTCAGGTGAAAAGACTTTGATCTGGACATCACCCAGTCGTTCGGAGCACACAAGTCCAAGCTGCGCATTCACCCACTCCTGACCCGTAGACCGATGAAGCTGTAATGTCTCTACCGTAGGATGATAGGGCCGTCCTTGAATGAAAAGCGTAAAAAGCTCCGTGTCCACACGAAGCAATTCCACTGCCTGTTTAAGAGAGCCAGTACGAGGTGAATCCATCTTCCTCCAGCCTCCTAAGCATAAAAGCCAATTTACGTGCACTTTGTGGATGTACAGCCGTAGGCGGAGTTTGGCCAGCAGCCCACTTCATATAGAGCGGGGAAACGTCGTCCATAAGTTTAGAGATGTCTACTGTAACATCAGATCCGGTGCCAAGAGCAACCTTCATCAAGTTCAGCAGGACCCGGCGCACCGTAGAGTGGCTGCCTTGGATACGCGGCAAAATCTTTTGCAGCAGCTGCCAGTCAAACGCCTCTTCTTCACCCATCAGGTTGTACCGATCGTTATAGATCATATAGAAGCAAATCGCATCCCGGACCCGGAAGCCCACATGAGCGTGAATGTCCTCCAGCAAGGCGTTGATCTTCACCAATCTCTCTGTCGTCCGAACAACGAGCTCCTTGTTGGTATCATAGGCATCCACTAGCTGCAAATAATCGGAACGCAGAAACAAATGGTTCAGCTCAGCAAGATTAGCGGGATCTTCCGCGTCTTCCTGCTCTTTCATGTCTGGATACTGCTGCAGGTTGATATAATTGAACTCCAGCGTGTTGGCGCGGTCGAGTACCTTTTTGCTAAAAGGATGCGTCGTCTCGTCCATATTCACCGTCCCGATCAGGAACACATTCTCCGGGATACCCAGGCTGCCATACTTCACCTGATCCTCAGGCTTATCCAGCAGCGTAGAAGAGATAAGATCTTGCGTGCGAATCTTCCCTTCCTGCTGCCAATCCTGCGTCTCCAGCACACTTAACAGATCACTGAAGTAATGCTCCACTCGGGCCAAATTCATCTCATCCAGGCAGATAAAATAAGGCTTATGCCCATTCTCCGGCTTCCGCGCCTCTACCAATACTTCCGTGAGCGGACCCGGCTTGAACCAGCCCGACAGATCCTTGTACCCCAGCAGATCCGCAGGATCGCTCCAATCCGGTCGTACCGGGATCAAAGTAAACTGACTGTTATCTCCCGTTGCACCAAGTGCCTCAGCAAACAGCTTCACCAGCCGCGTTTTTCCCGTGCCCGATATGCCAGCCAGGATGACAAAAGGCTTGGTCTTCAGGGAAAGGTAGAAGTTCTCGATGAGGTGTTCGGGGAAGAAGAAGCCTTTGCGGCGGATGTGGGATTGGATTTGGTGGAGGATGCTTGTTAACTGTCCGTCATTTAGAGGCTCGGCTTGTTGTGGCAATGTTTCCACTTCCTCGTTATTGGCTTCATTATTCGTAGAGGTCACAGTATCCACGTATAGACGGTAATCCTCTATAATATTTTCAAGGTCTCGAATCAGTTGCGCATCATTCGGAACGACTCCTCTTTCATACTTGATGTAAGCGACAGTAGATACCTGATAGTCTTGGCCTAGACCGCTACTCACCAGATGGATATCCTCATCCTTTTTCATATGGGCAAGAGGCAGGAGGTCCCGAATCTCTAGCGTACGGTTGCGCAGATAATTATAGCCCTCTCTACGTCCCATCTCTTGAATGGGCACAGTCACCCCTTGGTTGAACGTAAGATAGACGGCACTCATATCCTCAGCGAACAGATACACAACATACTCTCCACGTTGAGTCGTTTCCGTGATCCGTTTATCCAGTATTGCAAGCCATGGAACTGTTGCCCAATTCCCTTGTCCAACCGATCCTTGAATTTTATATTGATCGTCTAAAAAAGGTAGCTTTCTAAGCTCAGAAGGAAGAGTCTGCCGAAACAAAGTACCTAGGGAATGCCCCGCAAATGTCTCTCTTTTGGCAGAAGTATACTCCGACATGATCCCTTCAAGGTAACCTTGTAAGGAAAATTGTTGCAAAGCAGAGTTATAGGCTTCCAGTTCATCATTGGCAAGCCTCTCCAATTCTGAAAGCTCCTCTTCCCCCAGTTGTCTTTGAATCTGGCTATGAAAACCTATGGTGTTATCTTCTGAATTCACAAACAAAACTTGAGAAAGCGCACTAACAGGACTGTTAATGATATCTTTAAGCTGACTTTTGGATGCATCCCTCCATAGCTCCCGCCCTGGTGGCTGATCGACCCGGCTACCTCTTTCTTGCTCAGCTATAAAGTAATTAAGGAATCTCTCTTTAACGCGATCGAACGAAACCCTCTCCTGATTAGTTGATCTCAGTTCTTCAATTAGGGCTAGGATCAGGACCATCTTGTATGATTTTTGCTTACGCTTGAATATCTGTGTGATTGACTCCGGTAATGGCATGTTGTCCTCCAGGCTTGTTAACGATTTTTAGTAGTCGTAGTGATTTTTTCTACGTGAAGTTTGCGAATCGCTGAGTCTGTAATTTTGAAAGACCATCCTGCTACGTTAAGGATGGTCTTTCTCTAAAATTACATAGCCTTTGTTTTCCGGCAGCTTGGATAATTACTGCAGCCCCAGAAAGCTGTGCCCTCTTTACTCTTACGCTGAACCATTGGTGCCCCGCATGCACAGGTAACGGCTTTAACTTTGTTGCTACTAGTTTTTTTAGGCTTTACTTTACCTTTTGTAGGCTGCCATTTCCCCCAAGCTCGAAGCTTATTCTCGATCAGAGCTCCATGCCAGTAATCAACTTTAAATTGCTCCGCTTCTCGTTTTGCGTCCGCTGTAAGATCTGAAGTGGTGATTAACAGAGATAAGATGCAGTCATGATTTCTTTTAGCGCCTACCAATTCACGAACCGTCATAACCTGCACTTTATTGTGTTCAGCATAACACTTGGCTTGCACTGCAGTTTTTTCGCCGCGCTTATCAATAATAACCAAGTCTACACCGCCATCCTTTCCGCCTACTCCTACTTCTTTGACGGTATAGCCTTGATCCCGAAAATATAGAGATAGCAGTCTTTCAAACTCAGCACCGTTAATTTGATCTAAAGGTGCCTTTAAGAGTACTTCATCCGGTCTGCACGTTGTAGAGGCACGATTAAAGCCAGTTGTAGCGCTTTTCTTAGCAGTTGTTTTTCGTTTGGCTGAACTGCGCCGTTTGTTCTTCTTGTTACCTTGAATCAGTCCGGACAAGATGGATAAGGCGATGATAAGTACTATAAATCCAATAATTGATGCCATAAATACTCCTTAGATATACTAGTATAATTGTAATGTTATGCCATTACTCGCTTGAGTTGATCCTCTAGGTACTCTCTTAATTCAGGATCTCGGCAATACAGGTAGCATCCTTTCATTCCGCGAGAAATTAACACTTTGTAAATGTTTTTGATAAGCGCTGTAAGCTGCTGGTTGTTGTTCTTCAGTCCGCGCTTTCCCATGGTATCTTTGTATTCATTATATTCAGCATAAATCTGCATACTCTTAGGATCGAACTTCAAGTCATTTCCAATAATGACTCCCACATAGTCAAATTCCAAGCCCTGTGAAGTATGCACACAACCAATCTGCTCTAATCCGTGTTCATGAATTGCCCAAGTGTTAGAGATTGCCCGTCCATTCCACGGCATTTGAAAGTCATGCTCTTCAATCGTTACATCGGCGATCTCACCATTTCGGTTCCCTTCGGTATCCTTAGTCCAGTTCCAAGCAAATCCTGCCAGCATACGAGCTTTATTACCTTCGCTCACTTTATCCTTAATGTCTTGATAGAGTTTGTGGGGACTATCTATGAGTTTAAACTCAAAAGTGCTCTGATCCCACCCGTTAAAATTACCTGTCTGGCGAATCTGAAAAATATGATCTACCCAATTAATGAATCCCTCTGCACCCGCACAGCGAAACTGCGCAGAAAGAGTATACTCATGAACTTCTGAATCGTGTAGATCAGCAATCCGCTTAATCTCCGCTACTGATCCAATATCATCCGGACGAATCCGTTGAAAATCATCGATAAAAAATACATTTACTTTAGAAGCCTTAATAATATCTTCGATCTGATTGTCACCACGATATTGATAAGCACCTTTTCCCTTCAGCCTGTGAGCTTCATCTACAACCATAACATCATAAAAGTTCTCCGGTGTATCGTAGAATTGACCCGACCCAGCAAAAAGCGATCGTGCCCGTGCCTTATTCTTCGCCTGCTGCTTCACCAAGGTCTCTACCATTACCGTTCTAAAGGATGCATTAGGAGCAATAAATCTCACATTTAATTTATGCTTCAGCAGTCCTCCGAGCGCGTTCATAGAGATCACCGACTTCCCTGTGCCGGGGCCACCTTTAATAAGGATTGTACGTTTCTTGCTCGTGTCTTTAGCTAAACTCATTATGGTCTCATAAGCGACCTTTTGCTCATCCAGCAGGATGAATTCGGAGTTCCCCTTGAACAGCCCGTCCACATGATCAATCAGCTTCTTAGATGGACGAATTTTTCCGTTCTCAATCAGATAAAGCAGATTAACTCCATTTCCTTTGCCAATATGCTTATGCAGAAATTCCTGAAGTTTAAGTGTATCCTCCGCCATGAATAACGGTGCTTTACGGATATAGCCTTGATATTGTTCACTTTTTAACGGGTCAGGCTGAGGAGTTCGATAATTATGTAAATATGCGCAAGAGTAACTGGTAAGATTACTGGAATGAACAGCTTCATTCATATCCTCTAACTGCTGCCGATAAGACCATGCCTGATACGAAGGATGTGGAGTTTCACGTTCTCTGCCTCCGATATAAGCAACCACTACATCCTCACGGTCTGTTTCGCTAGCCGCATCCCACTGCTTCAATTCTACGATTACAAAATTATCTTTACCTTCCTTGTCTTGACCAGCAACTATAAAATCTACCCGCTTACTAGTAGCCGGGATATTATATTCAATCATAACACCGCAATCATCAGCGATCTTTGAGTTACGCACTACACGTTCCATGAACTGCATAGAGTTGTTCCAGGCTCTTCTTTCCCCGGGACTGGGTCGCATACCCATCTTGCTGATAAAAGCATTCTCAATTTCTACAGTTAACTGGTTACTATCAACTTTCTCTCGGAAAGCTAGCGCACTGCTGCTGTAAATTATCATGTAGGCTCCCCTATAGGTCAGTATATTTGTCTTTTTTCCCAAATGCCTTTTCAACCGGATACTTGGCTTCATTCTTAATAAGCTTTGCGAGGATTATGTCCTCAAGGTCTAGCTCTAACGACTGCGCTAAGTACACTGCGTACACTAACACATCTGCGAGTTCATCGGTGATCTGTTCCTTTTTCGACTGAACTGCCTCCTCCGAGGACTTCCATTGAAAGTTTTCTAGCAATTCAGACGCTTCAATACTCAATGAAATCGCCAAATCCTTCGGATTGTGGAACTGTTCCCAGTTCCTATTCTCTCGAAAGGCCAAGATTTGTTTTATAAGCTCTTCATTCATCTGTGTGCTCCTATCATGATAAGGAAGTAAACAACGCAAAAAGAGGCAGTTCTCCCTTGCCTGGGATACGCCTCTGAATGGTCACTTATGGCCATGCTTTGGCCTTTGTTATATGCTTCTTAATTAAGAATATTATGGAGACCAAAAATAGTCAAACTAAATAAGGTGGTTAATATATTATATTTAGAGCTTCCCGCATATTATATAAATTCAATAAACAATAAAACCTTCTGTACTTCATCTGCGCAATATTATCCTGCTCTAGCTCGATTTCATTTATATCATCAGTAAAGTGGCCCAACTGCTCATCCACGTTCACTCCATAACAAAGGGCAGTTTGCACAATTACAAGCAGCCCATCAGGCTGTTCCTTTGGATTAGTCTGAAGAAAGCGAACATACTCCTCTAATAATTCTGTCTTTCCATATAAAATCTCTACCGCATATAAATTCGCTTTTGCCAGTTTCGAAATTCATGAGCAATCCCTTTCTCTTCCTTCCCTAGGTCCTCCAACCACCCAAGTTCTACGTATCTGTAGATGCTATCTCTAGCCTGCTCGTAATCCCCCAGATGCTTACATGCAACTCCTCGCATCTGTTGACTGAACCCAAAATAATAAAAAAGAGGGCGCTGCATTTTGACTAATGGGATCGTCATCCCCATCACCTTTCAGCACAGCCGCTCTTAATAGATACGCTGGGAATAGCTATGCAAAATATCTGCAGTGTATAGCAGCTTGTCCCACTGTTCGTAATAATAAGCAGTTTCCAGCATTTGGACAAAAATGTCTGGGTTGAAGGCTTTAAGGATAGAGAGAGGTATGTGTGAATCCCCCTTTTTTTATCCATACCTACATTTTTTATTTTCTCATCTAGAGGGTCAATATAAAAAGTACTTATAAGTACTTTTTCGTAGATCATCAAATTGCTCTTAATAGTTTGTAAGGGTTAGCTTTCCTCTTCTAGCCTTAATGTAGAGGTGATCCCATGAATTTACCAGAAAGCGTCGGCAATCGCATTCGTGAGCTTAGAAAAGCAAAAGGATGGACACAAGAACAACTTGCTGAAGCAGCTTCGCTTCACTACAGTTACATAGGCGGTGTCGAACGAGGAGATCGAAACATCTCATTAGAGACATTGGAGAAAATTATTGCGGCGTTTGATATTCCAGCTATAGAATTCTTTCGCTTCGATGATGAGACAGAACGCCGCAAGGCTCTAGATGAACATATGGCTTTGCTTAGCAGCAAAAGTGTAAAAGAAATAGCAGCAATCACTCGGGTAACCCGGGAAGTGATTGCTGCTATGGGAATAGGCAAAGGTGAGAAGTAGAGTTATTTAGTGAAATTACATTTTTTCATAAAGCAATATTATTTATTCCTAACTATTACCGATGATTTTTTTGTAAAATAATGTAGAATGCTGTAAAATAGAAAGTGTTCTATAACTAAATATGGCGATTGAACTCTAGCATGGGGGGTTAATATGAAAAAACATATTTCCGAACTTCTAAATCAATCTCGAACTGGACATTCTCTTTATGAATTTGTAGATATTAATGTATTAAAGGATCAAAAACTGTTTATTGATCCTTGTTTAATAGAAACTCAAAGAGGGCCTTGGTATGATAAGGCAACAAATCTGTTGAATAGCTTTTTTAATGAATTTTATGAAGCGTATCGCAACAATGATGATCAAAAAAAATTAGAGCTATTATCCTGTGCAAGGGAAATTAATTATACAAAGTTAGGTTACGGAAATGGAGATAACGGACATGGAAATACAGCAGAAGGTCTAATAGAAACTTTTAAAAATCTCGAAAGACTAGCAGTGAATATACCATCTATTACAAAAGCAATGGATTTACCTGTTACTATACCAGGATTCAATGAAGATGGACTTTCAGATATGATGACCAATATTATACATCTCCAATTAAACGAGTTTACATTAGAACAATTAGCTATTTATAATGTAAGCCCCAACTCTGAAGACACCTTTTATACCTGGGATATGATCTCATCTTCTTGGAAAAAAGAAACACTCCCCTGCTATCGTTATGAAAATAATAAAATACTTTTGACTCCTAAGAATATAGTTAGAAAAAAGTACTTTTTTGGTGCAAATCAATTTTTAATGCGCGTAATTCTAGAAAGAGCTAAAAAAGAAACCGCATATACCACTCCCAAAGGGAAAACTCGTTATCGGACCACAAAGAAAGAGCTCAAAAATGCAATATCAAAAGAAGAGCGTAATTGGAAATATAAATATAATAATGAGAAAACAGAAAGTGACCAGTCGTTTTTAAAAGACTACCATGATGCCATCCCTTTTTTATACAGTAATAAAGCAATGACTGATGCTGAATTAGACAAGTTTATTTATTAGTCAGAAATACTATATAAATGTGCTTATAAGAATTACTCTATTATCACATCAAATAAAATTGAAACAGTAGTCTTTCTGATCATTTCAATGACCAATAAGAGGGGCAATAGCCCCTCATTATTTTTATATAGTTTATTCTAAAATGCGGCCGTTTCACACTACCAGTAAGTAACTCTCCACATGTGTGGATTGAGCATTACTAACAAACTGCCCATCTATAATCATTCCCGGTACCATACCTCACAACGTCCCCCGCCGCAAATCATAAAACCACCGCACAACCGGATGCTTCAACTCCATCTTCTCAGCCATACCCAAAATCCGCTTCTTCCCGACTCTTTTGTCCATCAAAGCCAACACATTCAATAGAATCTCGCTGCTCTCCAAGCTCTCCTCTATAGGAGTAGTTAGGAATTTATTAGCCACAACAGTAAAATTCGACTTACTTAATGCAGCCTGTGCTGACAAAAGCTCTTTTGCATGTTCTGTACTTTTTCTGCCTCTGGCAATGACTATTAGGCGGTCCTCTGGCACTGGCCCCTTAGTATCTTTTCTGACGGCTTCTATTTCTTCATTGGTGATAGGAATTTGAATGTCTGGATCGTTCTTAATTTCCAGCTCTGTTTGATACCATCTTATAGGGTTCGTTTTATCGTTCATGTTGAGGATGTTCTTCTTATCTACGGTAATATAACAAATCCCTGATTTATCAGGCAGATAACGGTAACCCGGTGCGCGGTACTCTACCCTTCCGTTTAACGCAGGACTAAGAAAGCCCTCCAGTTGTTGCTTCAATTTGCTCCAGGACATGTGATCCCTCCATAACAAAACAGAGGAAAGGCTGGATGGCTTCGGGTTGTCCCCCTCTCCATTCATCCGATCCTCATTTGTTTGCGTCTTTTTTCTATTTCCACACGGGTTTCTACCATTTGGGCAGCTTAATCTTCTTGTTCCTCTGCCTCATCCTGCGTCTTGCTTGCAAATTCACTCAGTAGCGCACGCACTTCACTGGTTGACCTGGTGTTCATCAAGGTATTTCTTAATTCACTTGCCCCGCGGAATCCGCGGACATAGATTTTAAAGAATCGTTGAAGAGGTCTGAATGAACGGGACTCCAGTCCCGAATATTGATCATGGAGATCCAGATGCAGCCGTAGCAGATCCAGCAACTCTTCACTACTATGCTCCTTCGGCTCCTTCTCAAAAGCAAACGGATTATGGAAAATACCGCGCCCAATCATAATCCCATCCACACCGTACTGCTCAGCGAGCTTGAGACCGGTCTCACGGTCAGGAATATCCCCGTTAATGGTCAGTAGTGTATCTGGTGCCACCTCATCACGAAGCTTTTTAATCTCTGGGATCAGCTCCCAGTGCGCATCTACTTTGCTCATTTCCTCTCTGGTGCGCAGATGAATGGACAGATTCACAATATCCTGCTGCAAAATATGGGTTAACCAGCCGCGCCACTCATCTACTTCACTGAAACCGAGCCTTGTTTTTACGCTGACGGGCAGTCCGCCGGCTTTAGCTGCTTGGATAATCTCCGCTGCGATCTCAGGACGGCAGATCAGACCGCTTCCCTTCCCGTTCTCTGCTACATTCGCTACAGGACAGCCCATGTTAATATCAATTCCTTTGAATCCTTCTTTCGCCATCCCGATACTCATTTGACGGAAGAATTCCGGCTTATCTCCCCAGATATGAGCTACAATGGGCTGTTCATCCTCTGTAAACGTCAAACGCCCGCGCACAGCATGGTTCCCCTCCGGGTGACAATAGCTCTCTGTATTCGCAAACTCCGTAAAAAAAACATCCGGCCGGGCTGCTTCACTTACTACATGGCGAAACACAACATCCGTCACATCTTCCATCGGCGCCAGTATAAAAAAAGGCCGTGGTAATTCACGCCAAAAATTATTCATTATATTAAACCCTCTCTAGCTGCCAAGATAAATCTTTATCCCGCAAAAATATATATACTTATTCATATCCCTGGTTCTTCACTTATAGCATGTTTAAGCAGCGCAGATCAAACGACAGTATATGTTAACGCTAATGGTTTAATCTTATCACAATTGCTTCTAATGAGTGTACAAGCTCCTGTTAATACATTGTTCCATTCTCATTCTGAGAACAACCCCACAGATAATAAAGAGACACTCGGGTATCCCCGGCGTCTCTTCGTTTTCTAGCTTCATGTTGGTTAACTTCTGGCTTCCAGGCTAGCAGTGGGAGGAGCCATTCTGTAACAGTTACCCATTATTCTTCCCACACAGCTGTGAGGGGAACCTACGATCAAGGAGCAAAAACCTCCGGATTATCATTTCGCCAAGCGCCTATACAGCCAATTAGACAGGCTTGGTAGCTTCTCATCTTGACACCATTCTCACTGTCCTCATATTCAATTGCGATATTGATGCCCGGCTTGCGCCATGCCAAGATTCGGCCGGAAAATCCAGGCCACTCACAGTCTTCATCCAGCCCAGGTTGACCATATGCCTCTATCGACTCATCTGGTGTTGAGCTCATCGTGATTCCTGAGGGAAGGTATCCGGGAAACGGAGCCTTAATTCTGTCATCCGACCCGGGCGCAAGAAAATGTACGGCACCCATAATCCATTCCTCTTGATTGGTATATTGGAGCCCGGTCAGATCATTTATTTTTGGCGCGCGATAAAGATCTATACGTATCGATGATTTTACAGACCAGATGATATCGTCGTTAAAAAAGCTGTTTGGACCTGGCATCCGCTTGACGCCGAAGGACTGCAGCAAGGTTTGAACACTCTTAGGATTATACGGTTGACCAAGCATTTCAATGAGCTGTTCGGATGGTTCCTTCATGTTTTTTAACCCCGTCCCTTCGCTTTGCTCAAGATATACAACGTGATGAAATCGTTATGGGCTGAGCAGAATTTTTTCTAACGTTCCAGAAGAGAATTCATGATATCAACAATCTTTTGTTTACTTACAGGTTCAGCATGTCCTACTACACAAGTATCAAAATCAAATCCTTCAATCGCTGTAATTAAAGAACGCAATTTATCTTTATCTAGGTAGAGATTATTATAATAATCCAATCCAACGGCATCGCCAATAAATAATACTCTTTCTTGAGGTACAAATATGCAGACAGAATCGTCACTATGCGGAGAGGCTACATGATGTAATTCTGCAACAATGCCTCCTAAATCGATTTCCATATATCCGCTGAAGGAGATATCCGAAGTCACTACTCGTATTTCCGATAGCACAGGGTACTCTGTACGAATACAAGTATCTGCAAATTCAATCTCGACCCCTTCTGCTAATCTCTGTTTCATTTCAGAATCTGTCCATTCCCACTTAGCTATTTCCGCTAATTTAGCATTCGTTTTTTCGTGGGCAATGGTTACACCTTCCACTGCATGCATCCCAAAAGTATGATCCCAGTGCCAATGCGTGATCGCAATGATTTCCGGTTTTCTGAATCCTTCATTACGTACAGCTTCATTAAACGATTCAACATGATGTTTAGAATTGCCTGAGTCCACCATTAAAGAACATTTTTGCCCATGTATATATCCAAGAACTGGCCTATCGGACTCTTTACTAAACATAGTATAAAAAACACGATCTGTTAGCTGTCTCAATTCCATAAAATAAACCCTCCTGCTAAAGCCATATCCTTGTCCAAGCATACCATAGCTGAAGTTTACATAAGCAGTAGTCCATTATTTTATTTGTTTTTTATTACAGGGCAGCCACCTCCACTTGTACTGCTGGATGATATCCGGCTATGGTGCTTCATACTAAAACACGCCAACGTTCCCCTTTAGAGCTTTGCACTGGTTCAAAAAAAAGGCCCAAGCGCTTCATTCGCCTGAGCCCGACTTATTATTACGTGACTTTCTTATAGTTGATAATAATTTCATAATCCATCTCAATCTTGATGTGTTCAATCAAGTGCTAAAGCACTTTTCGTAGAGCTTTCTCGTCATCAATTTGTAACTCTGCAGAGCCCCTGACTTCGCTGCTGCATAATACGTTCATTGGCTCCGCCTTAACTGACAACCGTCTCGGTCATTTTTATATTTCAATCCTTTACCGCAATGAGCACAGTATGCAAGGTGGCAAACAACGATTTTCACCCTGACCACCAAACCCTGTTCTCTTCTTGAACGCCATTCTCCCTTGCTGTGTAGCAGCATCGCCTTGCTTTTGATATTTGCCAGCAGACGAGCAAGCAAGGTCGCGATGATCTTGAGAGAGAAGCCGTCCCCGTAATAATCGGTGCCGACATAGTAGGGTGGATCAGCAGAATGAGTGTCTCTGGAGGGTCAGCCCTCTTTCGAGCAGCTTTCGGCCATTTTTTCAAGGTACATCATTTACTCAACCTCTACCCATGCGATCTCTTCTAAATAGCCACAAACCGCCGACAATAAATACCGCTCCTATAATATAAAATATAGTTTTACTTTCTTCACCCGTTTTAGGAAGGACGCTTATTTCTTCATTTACATTTGTCCGTTCAAATGGCGTTGGTGTTGGTTCTTCTACCCGTTCTGTTTTTTCTGTTGGCGTTGGGGCTGGTGTTAGTGTTGGCATCGGTGCTGGCTCTTCTACCCATTCTGATTCTACTGTTAGAGTCGGCGTTGCCGTTGGCTCTTCTACCCGTCCTGGTTCTTCTGTTGGAGTTGGCGTTAGTGTTGCCGTTGGCTCTTCTACCGGTCCTGGTTCTTCTGTTGGAGTCAGCGTCGGCGTTGCCGTTGGCTCTACTCCCCGTTCTGGTTCTTCTGTTGACGTTGGTGTTGCTATTGCTGTTGGTGCTGGCGTTGGTGTTGCTGTTGCTGTTGCTGTTGGTGTCGCTGTTGGAGTTGGTGTTGGTGTTGCTGTTGGCGTTGGTGTTGGTGTTGCTGTTGGCGTTGGTGCTGCTGTTGGTGCTGGTGTTGGCGTTGGTGTTGCTGTTGCTGTTGGTGCTGGCGTTGATGTTGCTGTTGGTGCTGGTGTTGGCGACACGGGAAGTTTAAAGTTCAATAGCACATTTCTTTGCACATCCAATACATTGACTGCGACCGCACCAAAATCTTGAATATCATTGATATATTTCACTGACGAAGTGATGAACACATCGTTGACAGATTGACGCATCATAAATTGGAGTCCAATATCTACATTTGAAGCCGTATCATCATAATCGCCATCAGCGATTGTAATCGTGATCGTCTTACTGTTAAGACTTGGATTGGTGTATGTTGATTCAACTACAGTCGCTTTTGGATATCTAGCCTCCGTAGCATTATCAAGCTGGACTGATGGTAAAATGACAGTTCCATCATAGTTCTTTTCTGTTGCTTTATAGGATACTGATACAACAAGGTTATCATTCGCATCAAATGATAATTGCTGATCATATACATCCACATCGGCTTCTGTATACGTTGGCCCTATAGGCGCTAAACTGATGTAGTAATTAAACAAATCCTCTCCCGCTGGTGTTGGCGGATAATGCTGCCCACGCCAGTCATTCAAACTCGCTCCATTAGTGTAATGCCAAATAGCATATTGGGTAGCCCAAAGTGCCATGTCTTCATCCAAACCTGTAATACCAGTGGCCGCTTGTAAATCTGCAACACTCTTCATTGGAAAACCATTGAGCAGGATCGCTCTTAACATATCCCCATTAATCACCTTTCCTTTAATGGAGTAGTTGTTAATTTCTTTAAGTGGTGAAAAGAACTCTTCACCGTCACGATAACCGAAAAGATCTTTCGTAAGTGGATATTGTCTCGACCTGTCAAAGCAATAAGCTAAAATACCATCAGGTAGACCTGCTCTGTTCGGCCTTCGTTCATAAACTCCGTTATTATATTCTGCTAAAACAATGATAGGGTACATTCGCACATTGGGAAACCAATGATCTACGACCTCAAACTTTTCAACAACTGTAGGAGCTGCTTGGATAGATTGAAATGAGGTCGAACCTAGCAGAATAATCAGAAATATGGCTAGCTTCACTTTTATTTTATTCATTTGAGGTCTCTCCCTTCTATGATCATAGTAAAGAACAGAACACTTTTCGAAAGTGCTTTGTTCTTACTTGTATCGGTTATCGATGTCGTTTTTTAAATGCTTTTATCGGATATGATTCTTTAGTAGCATAGCTGCTCCAACACTTAGTTCAATTCTCTTCCTTACTACTACCAAGGATACAAATATTAAGAACCCAAGCTGATAAAGCTTGGGTTCTGCAGGTAAATGTGCTTTAAATTACTATTGTGCAATTTCCAAATAGTCTCTCACGCCGCCCTCCCATCAAATTGCCGCAAAGCCTTGTCCCACTTGGCTTGGACACCTCTCACCCCACTCCCCTGTTTCAATGCGGGCAAATAAAGTCGAGTTGAAATAGCAGGGGAATAACAAGGGAAATGAATGGAGTTAGAGAAAGCGCTTTGGAGTGAAAACAGGAGTGGATACCTGAGTTTCGCTCGGCTTTTTGATACGACTTTATAAGCTTTAACACGACTTTAAAATTCTTAGGTCAACTTTTTGAGATGTTCACACTACTTCCGTACCAACAACGCCACCGACTCCACATGCACCGTAGGACAAAACATATCTTCCCTCCAAATATTAAAAGATAAACTGGTTGTATTACTTGATGGAAACACTTCCGACCTACAATTTCACCCCATAATGCAAATAATCAATCCAGAAAGTGGTATAATGGAAAAAGAAATAACAATATCTAAAAATCCTTTTTCGCTTTATGACAGTCAAATTTATAACGATTGCATCTATATTTTCTCTGATGATTCAGATGTTGTTATTTTCAATAATCTCGATGAGGAACCAACGACACTTAAACTAAAACAACATGAGGCATTTCTGAGAAAAAAACAGGATGAACGCGGAATCGTCTCGGGAGTTCAGTATGTGGGTAACACCGTTTTTGTTTTATATGATTATGTAAAAAATGCTCCTATTGACCGAGTAAGAGAGATTAGAAAATATGATCTAGGAAACGGAAATGAAGATAAAATAATACCATTAAAGTATAAATCAAGTAAAGAAATGATTCGATTTTTTACAATTAATTAAATTATTCTTTGTGGGGTGTTCAAATGCTTTATTTGTTGTTTCCTAACCTTAACCCGCTTATTGGACTGTTTGTTGTTTGCCCCATTATCGCTTTTCTAATTGGTCTGTTATTTACTAGATTCGAGGGGAAAATTTATATAGGTTTAATTATTGCTGCCCTTCTCCCGCTCCTATTTATCGCTAATAATTTAAGGACGCTCAAAGTAAATTTAGATGCTTGGGTTCTTTATGGTATCGTGTATGCTATCATAACTTTTGTAGCCTACAAACTAATCTTATCACCAACTAAAAGCAGTTAAATTTAGGGATCTCCTCCCCATATGTAAGACAAGATCATCCGATTGAGATAATAGTAAACAGTGACGTTCAAAGGCATGTTTTCAAACTTTAGCATAGAAAATAAGCACTTCAATCCGGGCATTATCAGTAGGCATACCCTTGCGGACATGCTTAAGATAATGCCCGTTTCCATATCTATATCCAAAGACATTGACTTGCTTGTAACCTATAGTTAAGTCACAGTTTGAGAAAAAAACAAAAGTACAAAACGTTGTGTTCAAGACCCTAAAGATCTATATAAAGATCTATATAAAGTTCTTGAAAGAGATTATAACGAAAATAGGAACCAATTCGTTTTGAAATAATATTCTCGTCTTGTCATTACAACAAAAATTTCGCTCTACTTATGATAAGGTTCACCGTATCAGTTATAGAGCGAAATCTAAAGGCACCCGATTGGGTGCCTTTGATGGTTTGGGATAAGGGTTCGACACGGTGAGTCGTGGCTGTATAAATCCACAATTCGACGCCGCGTGATGCTCATGATATTTGGGGAAGTGGACCAATCAGCACCCCCTCGCCCTGTTACGGTAGCAAATAAAATAAAGCAGTACACTAAGAAATATAAATTTGTTAATCCAATAATTAAACCAAAGAAAATAACTAAACCTGAAATCCACGAGTTAATATTATACTCTCTACTAAGTTTTAAAGCATTATACAAGAGTTCTCTTCCACAATTATAAAATGACAAACTGAGAATGGAATATGTCATGGCAATATCCAATCAAAGGTCTCATATTCAGCATATTTTTTGCCTATTCGTAAAAGTACATCCTACTAAGCAATTGATTCAGTTCCTGCTGTAAGAATCGTGAGAGTCCCTCCTTCCAATACATTTCGTCACTGAATTTGGCGTAAAAAAGGCGCATATTATTTCGGAAGGCCTGGTCTGGTGCGTGTTTGGCGTAGATATCCTCAATTTCTATCTTCATCCCGTCGTAACTCAACGCTTTACCAATGCGGTAAAGAATTTGAGACAATTGTTGCCGGAAGATGTCCCTCAAAACTTGCGGTGCCTCAATCTCCGCTAATCTTTTGGTTTCGGAATCCCTAATATTCTCAAATGAGACATCAAATACAACTGAACGGTTCTGGATAAATGCTGTCGTCCACTTTTGGATCATGCTTCGGACATGGATGTTAAAGTTTTCGTACACCGTTGCACGTGTCTCATGCCCTTCTCCGATCCGAGCCTTCCTCAGGCCGGTATATACTGAACGACCATGATACAGTTTCTTTTTCGACTCAAATTGGTAGTAGTTCCCTTGATACTCGCGTGAGTTCATCAATTTCATGTGTGCAGCAAAGTCTTCCAGTAGTTGTTCCATTTCCTTATTCATCTTAACCAAAAGTGCTGGTTCATCCAATTCTTTCACTTGCAGGTAGCGGCGTCCTGCATATGACGGCATATGAGCATCATGTACTTTACGGGAAAGGTCGAATAAAATATGGAACAGTTTTTCCTTTTCTATTGTCGGTTTATTTTCGAAGAAAGACCAGGCCAAGCTGCGCAGGCGCGTAAAGTCTAATGAAATGAAATCAAGCGGATTATAGACACCCAAACTTTCGCTCAATTCGACGTTTTCTGCTTCGATAGCTTGTGTGAATTTTTCGTAAGCTTTTTCGGCATAAAAGAGTGCCTCAGTATCCGTAAACTCAGGACGGCCTACATCCATAAGGTGATCCTGCTTCATCAATTCATACAGGTTCAAATCCACCTTGGTCCGAAGAAGTTTAATCGGTAATTCCTGAAATTTCTCCCTTCTCTTAATAAGAAGTTCCTTCATGTTTTCATATACCACCGGGCGTTCATCCGTACTGCAAAGGAATAGGTATGCGTCAGATTGATGCCCCATTACCTGTTGCAGAACTTCCTGCATTTCTTCCTTCGTCTCTCCCGTTTGAGTTAAACCAGGCGTATCGAGAATATTGAGTCTAAGTACCTTCCCAAGCTTTGCCTCCTCACGATAGGCTTCCTCAAAAGCCACCACAAAGGGTGTGGATGGCTGCACGCAGTAAGACAGTTCCTCAATAACAAGCGAGTATGGGCTATCCACATCGTAGGTGTCCTGAATAAGATTCTTGATCGAGTCGCTTTCTACACGGTCCTCAACAACCGCGTACACCTGCTCTGAATCAAGAAATTCGCACGTTTTTAGTATCTCACCTTTAACAAAACTGTAGAGTTGCATGAACCAGGTATAGACTTCATTCTCCAGACTTTGAACTTCACCTTCTCCCAAGCGCTCTTGAATGACCATTTCGTAAATTTCCTTCTTCTTAGGCTTAGGATAGACGGTTTTGGTCTCCTTCTCTTTCTCCTTAACTGCCTCTTTTATTTCTGGAATCAAGCCGTCAAAGAAACGCTGTAGCAATTTCCGGAGAATTTCCTGATCTGGACACCCTTGTTCACCACTATGTGTTTGGACAAATTCAGCAAAGTGATAGGCCCGATTTCGAGGATTGAGCACGTTGTACACCACATCCTCGTCTAATTCCAGTTCCTCTAGCTCATCCCTGTTCTCAAATATGACGTCCAGTATCATCTCGTGTATAATTGGTTTGATTAACATGGTGTCAAAAGGCCTTATTTTAACGCGAATGACTGCTTCATCCTTGTTCATTGTACCATCGAGCATCAATTTTGTATTAATCAAGGTGGTTTGTTTCATCCCCACGTTTCGGGCCAAAAGTTTATTGCTGGTCTCAGGGAGAACTACCGTTAACAGATACGACTTACCAGACCCCGAGGGGCCTGATACTGTGATTGTCGGAGCATTTTCTTGCATACGAAACCGAGAGCGTTTCTGTTTCATCTTGTCCTTCGAATTAATATTATCCATTTATGGAACTTCCTCCTACGAAATAATTTCTTTTACAATTCGCCTGCGGTGAACAACAACATCCCCTTCTAGCCGGGAGAGTTACAAGTTACATAGACCGGTATTTGCTAACTCTTGTTCTACTAATGGTTTTTGATAGAAACCCTAAAACAGGGGAAGAGGATCCTCACCCATTTGGTTTAGGACCACCTTTCCTTGTACCTATGTAGTAACATAGGAGACCAGAAGCTAAAATGCCTAGGAACCATTCCAGAGCCGCCCAGAGTTGCACTTTAGTTACAAAAACATTTATGGTAATAACTCCATAATGCCAGGCTAAAAGTAGCACTCCAAGTGCAAAAATCAAGAGTAATACATTAACAGTCCATTTGCTCATATAAAACACTTCGTTTCAATCAATGCGGCTTTTTTCAACCACACGTTCCAGACCAACAGGTTATTGCTGGTCTCAGGGAGAACTAACGATAACAGATACGACTTACCAGAACCCGAGGGGCCTGATACTGCGATCGTCGAAGCGATATTCGTGAGTTGAAACTCCCTCTGCCCCCTAGTCTTCGATTTTGTGGATTTTGAATTGCCCAATTTCTTTCCTCCTGCAATCTGGATTTTTCAAACCACAAATCACAACGGCTTGTCTAGCTCTTGAAACAATAAAAGAGACATAGTCTGAATAGACCATGCCTCTTCCTTGTGGTTGAGTAACCGGCCATCAAAGTTTGTACGAAACAAACTTACAGAACATATCCTCGCGTTTTCGAAGTTCGCGATGTTCTGGTGCATGCTATTGCATAATGCGCATTTGAAATTATAATTTATTATAGACGTTCCAGAAAATTTATTCAACGTAAAGAAACAGGAGTAAATCAGCATATACCGGTAAAATTGTCCATTTTTGCTCGAAACCCTTAATTTCTTTCCTTACTCCAAGGATTCTCTTATTTTTCCTCACTTTAGTAGGGCTCTAAGAGTCCCGAAATCAATCCGATCAGTATGGTACCGCTAACAATTCATAGTATCTCTTCAGGCTTGCCTTGTTTAAGGTCACCGTATCATAAATAGGGCGAAATCTCTTGAATTAAAACGAACAAAAATCGCCCATTCTTATCATAAGCAGATAATCTTTTGTCTCACAAAAAAGAGCCTTTATTCAAGGCTCTTTCAAATTAAACTCATTCAGCATCAATATAGTCTTGACATGATTCGCATAAATCAGAAGTACCAATGAATTCCTCATCACATCTCATACATGTTGATATATCATTCTCATAACCACAGGTTGCACATTTACCATATGATAATATGCTGTCATCAATACTTACAGTTAATTCCCCACAATTTTCACATGCATCATTACAAATTGGATATTTGTCACCGTCTTTTACGCTTGCATA
Source organism: Paenibacillus sp. MAHUQ-45 (assembly GCF_058133325.1). Lineage (NCBI taxonomy): Bacteria > Bacillati > Bacillota > Bacilli > Caryophanales > Paenibacillaceae > Paenibacillus > Paenibacillus sp. MAHUQ-45. Next base: position 49,694 of record NZ_JBYUPV010000012.1, on the reverse strand, counting down.
TTTTCCAGAATCGAGTTCGTCGATATAATTAGTAAAATATTCATCTAAATTTTTGAGTATATTGTCTTTCAATAGATTAAGCTCTGCATCATCTAAATATTCTTTTACTGTTGGTTTATAAAAACCATCCTCTGCGCTCCATTCAGCATTTCCATTTCTCCATTCAACCTTACAATCTTCAATAATCTCGCCTTCAGAATTAACCAGTTGAACTAAAAAGACACTAGTTTCTCCCGCATCTTCTGATAACTTTTCAGTCTTCACTTGGACTATTATTTTTGTTTCATCAATTTTACTCTCAATTTCTAGAATGGAGCTGAATTTTTCAGGAATAAAAATAGGTTCAACCTCTACAGTTGCTTCAAGATCCAATCTGTTTATTTCTTCTTCTATATTCAAAGCGAATTGAAGGAATAAGTTTTGCATTATCTGCTGAATTCGATCTTCAGAATAAACCTTGACTCCTGCTGCATCATACATCCTTTGCTCAAGTTCAAATTCCATTACTAGTTCGTGAGCCTCACGCATCTGCTCGTCGGAAACCTTCGAAGATTGGAAACGCTTATCCGCTTCTATGATGAGACTTTCAACTAAACTTACATTGTTTTCAATTAATTCAAATGCATGAAAATCCAAAAGCTTATTGTGAGCGATATGATTTCTATACTTACAGTATTCATCCCATGCTTCAAGAAAATCAATAGTATCAGAAATACTTTCTTCAAAATCAGGATTTCCTTTAAAATAATTTCTAAAAAGAGTATCCCAAAGATTTTGTTTGTTTTTCAATTGCTTTTTCAGCAAACCCATTATTCTCCCATAATCTGCTTGATTATCTCTTTCAAGTAATGATTCAATCTCGGAGTCATAGGAAGGAGTCCACTCTTTTGTGGTATGTGTCATTATATTTTTTAGATGATCTGTATCAATTGCCAACAGATAATCATCTACATTTTTAAAGTCTTTAGTCAGAGTTTTATAGCCACGGACTCTCTTTTGATATGTTTCTTTAAGTTGGAGGGGAGCCAACTTTTCCCACCATTCAATACCAATATGCGTGACCATTATGTTACTTATAACACTTCGTAAAAGATTTTCTACTCGATACATTCTTCCATAAAGTATTTCAGCAAAATAAATAGATTGTTCATCAAACAACCAAACACATTTTTCCCATTGTTTTAGCAAAGTATCCTTTATTAATACCTTAATACGATGTAATTCATTGTTAAAATTGGACTCAACTCGTTGAGGTTCTATAAAAACTATAAGCTGCGCAATCCCATCATATGTGTTTAAAGAGAAATTTGCGAAGAAAGTACCACTATTATTGGCACCTTCTATTTTCACTTTCCAATCAGCTTCTTTATTATCATATATTACACATTCAATAGAATTGGTAGGTTCATTTAAGATATCTATTAAATTAGTTATGTAGGAATCTTCTATTGCTTGCTTTGGTTTCACAACTAGAAAACGAATCAAAATTAATTCCCCATTTCTTTGGATTATTAAACTCATCCATAATGTTGGTCCTATCATTTAAAAGATAAAACTCATCCACTCCTTATTGTCATTTCTAATAAATAGAACTATTTACCTATATATTACTTCTTTTCATCTTTCTTGTCCAAAAAAAATCGAAATGTAGGATAACTTATTTCCAAGAAATCCTCGAATTAATTGCGATTATCCGATGAATAGTTGGACTCCGTAAACCTCATAATAGAGCTGGAACTGCGAGATGACGAAGCTGAACCTGGACCCTACGAGCTTGTACATTCCCTAATGGAGCGTTCGACGATCTGCTCCACAAGTCCCCATTCGAGCAACGTAAAACGTTCTTGCACTTGATCGTCAAGAAGATGAACCTGGATGGCAAGCCAAGGTCAAGGATGTAGAACTCAGCTTCAATTCAGAGACCAAAAAGCATTTTTTAAGCGTAGCCCCTTCCGCAGACAATATGGCGGAAAGGGCTTTTCCTTTATCCCTCAAAAAACGATAAAAATCGCCAAACCAGGACTTTTGATGTAATATTATATAGACTGGAAGAACTGAGACCTTCACCCAACCGATGGGTACTAATTACCTATGACTAGGAGGGGAAATGTTCATGACGTTTGAAAGAAGACATTATGTACCCGTTGTAAAATGGAAACAAGGAGAGCAGAGGGCTCTAGAAGTCCTCACTCCCACCTCGAAAGAAAGAATTACACCTCTTATTGAGATCGCTCCCATCGACTGGGACTTTGAAAATGAGATGCCAAAGAAAACGGTGGACGAGCACCTCGTCAATTTCGGAGAAACTCTGGTACGCTCTTGGCCTCACAAAGCCTTCATCGACCTTCTATACCTTCATCCATCTGAGAGAATGACGTCCGGTTTACATCCTCTGGCGTATATTTTACAAGAAGCACGAGCGCGTCATAATCCTCTCGTCCCTGTTACAAGCTCCGAACGTGATGCGGATTATAATGCAGAGGTAGTGGCTTCGAACCAAATAGATCACTTAGGTGCCGCAATCAGAATAACCGAAAGAGATTTTGATTCTCTTCAACCAACCATTGATTCGCTTCTGGGAGCTTTACAAATGAGCCCAGAGCAAATTGATCTCGTTGTCGACTACGGCTATGTTGAGCCTGCACTTTTAACGAGAACCACACTATTCCTTACCGGATTAATTGACAATCTCCCATATTTGCATGCATGGAGGAATGTCATTTTGTGCGGAACAGGATTCCCTAAGAACTTATCCGATGTGAGCGCAAACTCTGTCGATCAAATTGACCGTGCAGAATGGATAATATGGAAGAGGATTTTGCGAGCAGGCACCGTAAACCGCGATCCAATTTTCGGGGATTACGGTATCTCCAACCCTGAGCCATTTGAGGGTGACCCCCGCTTCATTAACATGAGTGCGAATATCCGATACACTGCTGATGATAAATTCATTATATTCAAAGGTCAGATTACTAGAAGATACGGAAGCGCTCAGTATCATCAGCTTGCCAGCCAAGTTGTAAGTCATCCTGAGTATTCGGGTCGCAATTTTTCAGCAGGTGATCTGTATATAGACGATGTAGCCCAAAATAATGATGGCCCCGGGAACGCCACAAGCTGGCGCAAAGCCGGGACCAATCACCATTTAATGTACATCGCTAATGAACTCTCCACCGTGACCTTGCCTTAAGTCTCTTCCGCACCTCGTCTTGAAGATCCCTAAGCTCGAGTTGCTCCGCAAGTGCACCCCATAATACTTGTCGAGGCTTGCTAAGTAACCCCTTTTGCAAGCCTCTTTCTTTTAACACAGAAAGTGCTTCTTCTCTCCAAAGCAACTGTGCAAGCGCAATGGGATCAATACTTGGATTTTGATGAGGCGTTCGGTATGGTAAGAAGTAGACTATTCCATCAGCATCCATTTCCGCCTTGATTATCCCCCACCATTTAGGAATAATATCCTCAATTCCTTCGATAAAACGAGAAGCAGTCAAAATAGTAACTGTATCAAAAACTCTATTATATGCATCGGTTTGTCTGGGTAATCGTTCCAAAGTGTCGCTCTCACTTTTGATTTCATAACCATTGATTGCTCCATTTACAACAGCGACATCGATCCTTGCATCACCTTGGCATAAGCCAAGTTCATCAAGAATCAAAGTATCGGGCTCATTTTTGTGCTCTTCTCGAAGAACCGAATGAAGAGAGGCGCGTATATCAATATCCCGAGTCTTCATCGTCCCTCAACTCCTCAAATAAATACATTTTTTACATTTCAAACAACTAAACACACACCACTATTTTAGCACATGGTACTAATTTTTGAACAGCAGAATAATTGGAAATACTTCTCTCAATGAACCTAATTTTAGTGCTTAACCAAGCATACTCAGCCAAAAATTCGCCCTACTTATGATACGGTTCACCGCGTTTGATCTTCAACTCTCCTGCCCGTTCGTATTATGAGATCAACCAGTTCTTTCTGGTTGATCCTTTTTCATTTGCATAGAGGATTAAAGTAGCCTGGTCGAACGTACCTGCCCGTGGGACTTGATCCCGAGAGCTATAATGTTCACCCCTACTTGTCATGACCATGATTGAGGCTGGTTGGGACGTAAGATCCCGTATAACAAGCGATGCTATGAAGCGACAAGAAGATCAACCTTAGGGGATGCCGGTGAATCTACACTTAGATGGGGAGATGAAATGAATCCAGTTATCGGTCTAGATATTTCTAAAGAAGAAAGCCATGGACAAGCCTTTCTAGAGCGCGGAAAGCCATCGGCTTAGGAAGTCTCAACTTCGTAAAGTAAAGACGGATGCTGCTGACGCTTACCTATTGGGAGAGCTGTACTACAAAGAAGAATTTGAACCTTATAAAAAAAGAGGTGTGCAACTTCTCAATCTGCGCTATCTTACAAGACAATATGAATCTCTTTCAAAGATGTGTGTACAGACTAAACTACAATTCCAAGCTGTTTTAGATCAGGTTTCCCCTGCATACAAAGGTGTCTTTGGAGCTATGTATTCCGGTATTTCATTACGGTTTTTAAGTGAATTTGCAACCTCCTATTCAGTATTGCAGACGGATGAAGACACACTCAAATCTAAGATGAAAGAACTGCTTTCTTCAAAACGGGGGCGTTCAGAGGACTGGATTAACCAACGGGTGCAACGGCCGCTAGATGCGGCAAAACAAAACCTATTTCAGCAAACCATGTATGCAAGCCACTTAATCAATTTGAAAGTCCTTATTACCCTCATTCTTCAGTACCAAGAGCATCTTACTGGATTGGAACAGAACATAGAGCGATGCTTTTCTCTCCGCCTGTTCAATTATTGCAGTATTTCTGCTTTGTTAGTTATACGCCTTTTCCTTGCGTGAAGTAAAAAACAAACGGCACGGAGCTTTCCCATGCCGTTTTGAATTCCATTTTTATTCCCGTTCTTACCTTTGAGCCTAACTTAATAACATTGCCTGTTTGGGTGTCCTTATTGTTTTTCTAAGTTTTGCTTGCTAAGCGACTCTATTCAGCATCATTCTGCTCTTCCAGCCATCTCAAAATCACTTGGTTTGTTTCTTCCGGCTTTTCTTGCTGGATCCAATGACCGCAATCCAGATTGACCACTTCTGCATTAGGCACGAACTTTGTCAGGTTTTCAGACCTCTGGACCGTATCCCGGTCACCATAGATCATGAGGGTCGGCTGTACCATAAAAATGAAGGGGGTTGCGATTTTGGATGAACTGTTTCATCCCTTCTTCATTTAGCGATTTGATTTATGCAGTACCAAAAATCCTTTTAACGATTCTTTTGTTATTTATATTTCCTTATTCTTCAATATTTTCTTGAAATGTTGAAATTTTAACCCTTCTTCAGATGAAGCGATCAATATTCCAAGCCTTCTTAATCGTGTTTCTTCTTTCTTGGCGCTCATTACCCACCAGATAGAATCTCTTTTATAGGATGGTGATAAATTAGTGAAGAATAGCCAGGCTGATTGATTTGCCTTGATTTGTTCTTCATATTCTTTGGCAAGTTCCACGTTTCTTTGTTCAGAGGAATAGCCTTGTGCATCGGTTCTGTTGTTAAAGACGTGCATTCCTTCTGGTCTCATCTTTCCAAGCTGTATTAGTGCTTTTACCTTCTTTACGTTCACAGCACTCCATACACTATTTACTTTGCGCGGAGTAAAGCGAATCTTATAGCTTTGTTTATCAATGGTTTTTCGTATACCGTCAATCCACCCAAAACAAAGAGCGGCATCTACTGATGCAGACCAAGTAAGGCTTGCACGCCCTGTACTTATCCCAAAATAGCCTACCCAAATTTCACTAGCTTCAGCATGATGTTCTTCTAACCAATCGTTAAACTCTTCTTGGTTGTTGAAAAAAACTACATCTCCCATTGTTCCAGCCATTTTAAAATCGCTTGGTTTGTTTCTTCCGGCTTTTCTTCCTGGATCCAATGACCGCAATTCAGATTGACCACTTCCACATTGGGCACGAACTTTGTCAGGTTTTCAGACTTCGCAACCACATCCCGGTCGCCGTAGATCATGAGGGTCGGCTGCTGGATGATTGGGTTCACTTTCGCCAATAAGCGCCAGTTACGGTCAAGGTTCCTGTACCAATTTATGCTGCCCGTGAACCCTGATGTTTCAAAAGCGGAGACGTAAACGGCCAGCTCGCTTTCGCTCATTACGGGCTCACCGAGCGGTGTTTCTGCCCTGGCGAGATTGATCAACGCCATACCTGGCTCAGGTGCTCTGAGAGGCTCGTTCTTCCGGTACAGGTTGCGAAGGAACCTGTATGTATTGTCTTCGAATACGGCGTCCGCGACGCCTGGCTGTCGATTGAAGTGGACGAAATAGAAATCGCCGCCAAGTATTTCTTCCATGAACTCGATCCAGGGTTTTTCTCCGCGCTCTTGGTAAGGCAAGCTCAGATTTATCACTTTATTGACGCGGTTTGGATGCAACAAGGTCAGTCCCCAAACGACGAATGCACCCCAGTCATGACCGACAAAGGTAGCGTCCTCGTATCCATAGTGATCGAGAAGCGCGATGAGATCACCCGACAAGTGTTCAATGTCATAGTCTGTTACTTCGGTCGGACGGGATGAGTTGCCGTAACCCCGCTGGTTGGGGACGATGACATGGTAGCCCGCTGCGGCAAGTGCGTCCATCTGATGGCGCCAAGAAAAGGCATGCTCTGGCCAGCCATGACAGAGTACAATAGGTTTTCCTAAATTTTGTCGGCCTGCTTCAAAGACTTCGAGTTCCACACCGTTGACTGAAATAAGGGTGGGCTTGGGAAAATCGGTTGGATTAAACATTGCAATTCCTCCTTCTTGTGATACATGTAGTATAATGAACAAAAGGTGACATCTAAGTGTCACCTTTTTGAAATCATGTAGAAAAACAGAGGGCAATTATGGACAAAGTGGAGAGACTCATTTCGATTATCATGATATTGCTGAAAAAAGAGGTTGTTTCTACAACGGAATTCTCACAACTATTCAATGTCTCCAAAAGAACGATCCTTCGCGATATGGAAACATTGAGCTTATCGAACATCCCGATCTACTCTGTCAATGGGGTCAAAGGGGGCTACGGCATAATGGATGAATACAAGGTTGATAAACGCCTTTTAAGCAGCTCCGATTTACAGAATATATTAACTGCGCTCGGCGGATTGGAACAAATCCTCCGTACTGAAGAAGTTGAAAGAACGATAAAAAAAATAGAGGCAATGGTTAGTCCATTGTCTCTAAATCGTTCCATTCAACTGTCGTTTTATGAATGGGAAGGTCGGTCCGAGATTCTTGAAACCTTAAAGACATGTCAAACATCCATTTTAAAGAAAAGGCTGGTTTCGTTTGATTATACAGATAAGGACGGGGCTGTAACGAATAGAATGGTCGAGCCCTATGAGCTGCATTTTAGCGAATCGAGTTGGTACTTGAAAGGATTCTGTTTACATCGACAGGGATATCGAACTTTCAAGTTATCTCGGATCGATCATATTACTATGGATGAACGCCCGTTTCATCTTAGAGACGATTGGTCAGAGCAAGGACACGAAGCAAGTTATCTACCGCAATTCGTCACGATTAAGGCATGGATATCGCCTAGCATAAAAGATCAAATCATCGAAAGGTATGGTCGAAGAAGTATTGAAGACCATAGTTCTGGATTTTTATTAGCAACCATTTATGTCCCACAAAATCGTATGGGATTTCAACTTTTAGCAAGCTTCGGCACTCATCTAAAAGTTGTAGAGCCCAAAACCTATGTTGAAGACTTTCGAAATTATTTATATCAAATGATGGAGAACTATTCCTGATAGATTTAGCATTAAAGCTTCAACCTTCAACTCAACTTTTCGCCGTCACTTATGGTACGGTTCCCCTTAATTAATCTTCACTATCCTCCCTGTTAGTAAGACCGGCCCCTCCTTGGACAGGTGCAACGAAGGAATAAGAGGTCAATGACCCGGTCACTAAGTTCTTAACACTAATAGCCCGCTGGACGGCAAAGACTCTGCCATCCAGCGGGCTTATTCTTTATGCTTAGGGATGGGGGGCAAAGAATAAAATAGGACAAGCTATTCGTACTTTTCTACTTTGGATCTCAATTCAATACTTTTATTATCTATACATCCGCTTTTACAACCATACACGTTTCCAAACGAAACTAAGCAGCCTGAGTCCCTATAAATACGGAACTCAGGCTGCTTAACATTACTTTGTATTTGTCTACTTGACAGGGGGCACTTCAATTCCCCGGTGTCTTCTTTTCATATAGGCTGAAATCGGGTGGAATTTCACATCAGTTTTACATCAAGTCTGATCTCCGCTATCTGTTCCATCAATCTTTTCAATCTGTACCATATTGAAAAACTCAAGTAAATAAAAGGTTTTATTCCACTGTTTCACTCTTCACCAATACCGCCACACACTCCACATGCACCGTATGCGGGAACATATCCACCGGCTGCACTTCCACCGTACGATACCCGCCATCCTCCAACACGCGGAGATCACGTGCCAAAGTGGAAGGGTTACACGAAACATAAACCACTTTCTCTGGCTTCATCGCAAGGATAGTTTCCAGCAGCCGAGCGTCGCAGCCTTTACGCGGCGGATCGACGACGATGACGTCGGGGGTGATGCCCTGCTCTTTCCAGTTCGGAATGACATCCTCCGATGCACCTACCTCGAACACTACATTGTTCATGTCGTTCAGGCGAGCGTTAGCCCGCGCATCCTCGATGGCTTCGGGAACAATCTCTACACCGTAGACCTGCTTGGCATGCTGCGCCAGGAACAGGGAGATGGTGCCGATGCCGCAATAGGCGTCGATGACAGTCTCATTGCCGGTAAGTCCGGCGTATTCGACAGTTTTGCCGTATAATACCTCGGTCTGTGCCGGATTCACTTGGTAAAAAGAACGCGCGGAGATGGCGAACTTCACATCCCCGATATAATCATAAATGACGTCACTGCCCCATAGGGTGCGGGTTACGTCTCCGAAAATCACATTAGTCTGCCGGGTATTTACGTTCTGGCAGATGCTCGTAACTGCTGGCAGCTCGCGGCGAATTTCTGCAATCCATTCGTCCTTGCGCGGAATGCGATCGCCGTTAGTAACCAGAACGACCATCATTTCGCCAGTAACGAAGGCTACTCTTACGACCACATGACGAAGCAGACCTTTGCCAGTCTCTTCATCATAGGCTGTAATCCCGAGTCGCCGACCGATTTCTTTGACCTGGCGGACGACATTGTCATTCTCTTCATGCTGAATCAGACAAGTCTCCATGTCGATAATCCGGTGACTGCCGCGTGCGTAAAAGCCGCCAACTAGGCCGCCCTCAGAGTCGCCAACCGGGACCTGGGCTTTGTTGCGGTAGCGCCAAGGCTCGTCCATTCCCAAAGTAGGACGAACGATAATACCGCTGGTATGAAGTGCAGCAGTTCCATCCGCAGAGTCATTACCATTGCTTACATTAGGCACCTCGCCAGCTCCGCTATCTACGCTGCTCCCGGCTGCGCTCCGTCCGCCAGCCACCCGCAGCTTGCCAATCCGCTCCAGGTTGTCCACCACCAGTTGGCGCTTCCATGCCAACTGGGCTGCATAATCCATGTGCTGCAGCTGGCAGCCGCCGCACATGTCATAGATCTCGCACGGCGGGGCGATGCGATCGCCGCTCGCTTGTTCAATCTTCAGCAGCTTGGCGTAGCCATACTGCTTCTTGGTTTTGAGCACCTTTGCCCGAATTTTCTCCCCGGGCAAAGCGCCCTGCACAAAAAGGGTAAAGCCCTCTACGCGGCCTACCCCTTCACCTTCATGGGTCATGCCGATGATATCGAGCATAACCTCGTCATTCTTGTTCACAGGCAGTCCGGCCACTTGGGCCGTGCCGTCCCGGCGGCTTGTATTACGGCCGCTGCGGTGTCTACTCATTAGTTCACATTCACTTCTTTCATGTTCTTCATTATTAATGATGCTAAATATCTGTTATAAAAAATGGATTAGAGCATTGGCCCCTATGATGGGGTTAAACGCAGCCATGTAAAATTAATTTTAACTGGAATTCCTCCAGTTAATGCTCCGTTAAACTTTATATGAGAAGATAACAACAGGAAAAGCTCCAGTTATTATTGAGTATAACTTGTGGAATCGGGTATGTGTACAGAAATAACTGGAGTTATTCCAGTTATTTCTCAGAAAACAGCTATTTGCAGAGTTTTAACGGGAATAAATCCCGTTATTCACCTACTCTACACGTGTGAAGCACGCAGATGTTCAGATGTTAGTTTGGTTCGACCAAACATTTGATCATTATCGTCTTTTGTTTAGTCACCATACTATTTATCCATTAACACACTTCCACTCATCCACCTCAGCTATTCTGCGCAAAAATCCGCAGATGCTGCGGCAATATACGGAAATGCCCTGGCAGCGAACCACCCAGTTCGCCGTCCAGATTGAGCTGGACATGGCCCGGAGAGGTAACCTCCATAGCATCTGTGCGGAAGTAGACGACCCGCTTATCTTGCAGATGCTCGCCACGAATGGTGAGGCTGACCAAGCGGATGAACTCAGCCAGGTTACACTTTTTAACTGCAATAACGTCGAACAGACCGTCGTCGATTCGGGCATCCGGGGCGAGCTTCTCGAAGCCGCCTACCGAATTTGTATTGGCGATCAGGAACAGCATGAACTCGTCATGGATGAGCTCTTGACCGTTGGCGCGGATGATCAGCTCCTGTGGAGACAGGCTGGCCATCTTCTCAATACCTTTTAAATAGTAAGCAAGCTGGCCCATCATCGTCTTCAGCCTGCTGGGTACTTCATATGTCAGCTCGGTCAGTCTGCCGCCGCCGGCAATATTAATGAAATAACGATCATTGGCTTTGCCTAGATCAATTAGTCGTGACTCTTGACGGATGATCAGATCCACTGAATCTTCCCAGTTCTTCGGAATGCCCATCGCGCGGGCAAAATCATTGGTTGTTCCCAGCGGCAAAACGCCAAGTGGAGGAAGGTTTGGCTTTTCCGCCATCCCGTTGATCACTTCATTGAGCGTGCCGTCCCCGCCTGCTGCGATGATCAGATCATAACCGCGCGCAACCGCATCCGCTGCTGCCGCCGTAGCATCACCCTCACCTGTCGTCGCATGGCAAGAAGCCTCAATACCTCCTAAATCAAGCCGGTGGAGGATATCGGCGAGCCGCTTCTTCATTTCTTCCCGTCCAGAAGTGGGATTATATATTAATCTCGCAGTTTTCATTACCGAAACGCCACCTGTTTGTATAATTAAATAGCCTTACTGATTATACCCAATTCAATACCCTACAATCAATGTCTGGGACCCGTAGGAATGGGATTTTACAACGCCCAGAAGTCGCAGCAATATAACCTTAACCTCCATAAGATCTAAATGAAACTGAAGGTGTTACCAGACCATACAGCAACCATATTCCAGCGTTCAGCAGCGGCACAGGTGCAGCATTCAGGGTAAAGAAACAGGCCGTTAGCGCTCTTACGAATCTTACTCCATACCTTACGTCACCACAAGGGAAGTCCTCTCCCCATACAAAACTCCAGGCAACCTTCGATCATATGACTTCTAAGATCAAAGCAAAAAGTGAGACCCCTGCACATCTTAAAACGACAGGTTAGCTCACTGAAATCATATCTTATAGCAATTATTAATCCAAAATAACCTATCTAAATATGTGTATGCAGCCAGGCTGCTTTTCACCACATAGTCAAACAACCAATCTCTAATTCCGGATATTCATCATTTCCCATCGTACATCGTGCTCAGCGCTCAATCCCCAGTATGCCCAGCTTTGGACAAGACAGACGTGAGCAAGGTCTCCACCTGCCGTTCAATCCATTTTGGAAAAAGGGGGTGTGGGAGCAGTGTGCGTCCAGAGTATTGATAGCCTACGCCCTCAAGCCGCTGTGGAATCACGCGCTTGGTAAAGTACCCCTCACTCAAGAAAAGCGGAGCTACCAGTACCTCATGACCTTGTTGCTGCCAATACTCGGCCTTGCTTCGAACGCTGTCGGGATTCAGCAAGGCGTAATCAGCCGCAGCAACGCCACTAACCTGTCCTACGCGCTGCGCCAGTGAAGCAATCCCCCGCTCCCAGCGCTGGCGAAAGCCGTCGTACCTACTACCATGCCCCACAAGCAGAATCGTCTCCCGCTCTGGATGAACCGACAGCTCACGCAGCTTATCCCAGAGAATGACCGCAATATCTGAATCATCATCAATGGGATCACCATAATGCACGTTAGCGGTAACCGCAAAAGGCTGTAAATCCGTCTCCAGTTCAGGCTCCGCCTTCACGCCGAGCGCATATGCTATCTCATCGACATGCGTACTTCCGGACGACACGAACAGCGGAACCACCAGAATATCCGTGACTCCCGCCGCCTCCAAGGCATGAATGCCGTCCTGGATTAATCGGCCTTCCACCAGCTCCAAAAAAGAAACCGCCACGGGAAGGTCTTCCCGCAGCGATATGCCGTTTACGGCTTCATCCACGATAGATACCCAAGCATCGTCGCGTGAACCGTGACTGATCATCAGTACGCCCGGTCTCACGAATTAGCGTCCCAAACGTTCCAATGTCATTTTATATCCATCATTGCCGTAGTTCAGGCAACGTTTGACACGCGAAATGGTCGCCGTGCTCGCTCCTGTCTCTGCTTCAATCTGGTTGTAGGTAGAGCCTTTGCCCAGCATGCGGGCGACTTCAAGACGTTGCGACAGCGATTGAATCTCGTTCACCGTGCACAGATCGTCAAAGAATATGTAGCACTCTTCCATATTTTTCAATGTTAAAATAGCTTCGAATAATTGATCCACACTTTTATCGTTTAGCTTCTTCAGCTGCATTAATTAATCATCCCCTATTGTGACTTCTGCCTCTAACTATATTGTACTGGAGCGCTTTTTTCAAGCATTAACGGTTTCACGCTGTAAAGAACGAAATCGACGGACATTTGTCCACCCCAGGTGTACATGTTTTTTTGTAATTCGCCCTCTCTCCTTTTCATCCCTGATGTTAAACCGCCTTCCCTATAGTACTACAAAAGCGTCGAAAATCAAGCGCAGACACGCTTTTTTCATTTCCACAGCCCGATATGGGCATACGCCCTTTTCCGCTCCTATCCCGTAAACCCGGGCGTTTGTCTATACCTTATGTTCGCCCATGACATACATTATAGCAAACCTCAAACGAAGGAATGTGATATTATGCCTGAGCATTACTATAATCATTCCCGCCGGAGCCACCGTTCACTGGCTAATCCGTTGAATACATCACCCTACCCTGGAATCAGTCCCTACGTACAAACTCCAGAGCTGGGAAACAGCGAATTGTTACCCAGTTTGGGTGCAGCGGAAGTAGCAGATACGGCACTGGCCCCAGTAGCCGAGGAGGTCACTACCAAAGCAGGCGGGCTTCTCGGTGGACTTGGGAATCTGGGGAATTTGGGAAATCTGGCCAACATGGAGCAGATCAAAGGCTTTGTCGACCGGATGGGTGGCATTGACGGAATCGTGAGTTCGATGGGCAAGGTCCAGAAGATGGTGTCGAGCTTTCAGCAGATGGCCCCGATGGTAAAGCTGGTCATGGGGTCCTTTGGCAAGGGAAAAGGGTCCTCCGGAGCACTGGCCGCTGAAGAGGATGCCGCTCTGTACAGACCCAAGCGCCGTAAGAAAAGATCGCCTTCCTCCGGACGACGCAAATCATCTTCCCGTTCCAGCGGCAAACGCACCACTTCCTCACCCTCCCGCCAACGTCGTCGTAAATAGCAGATACTAAAGGTCGTTGACCGGATCTGGCAGCTCGCCGAACAGCTTTGACCACGGCGGATCTCTACAGTATCTCTGCGATATCTCTACGGTTTTACTGTCTCTGCTGTATCTCTGCAATTTCTACTGTCTCTATGGTTTCTGCGTCTTAGTTTCTACGATCTCTACGGTTTCTGCGTCTTATGTGATTTCTGCGGTCTCTACGGTTTCTGCGTCTTATGGTCTGCAGTCTCTCTGGTCTCTGGTCTCTGTCGTCTCTGGCCTCTACAGCCTCTAGTCTCTACGATTCTCTGCGCTATCACTGCGCAGCCCTGCCGCTTCGGCTCCTGTCTATTGTGCACTTCTCGTCTCGTCAATTTTCGACACTTTATCAAAAAGAGGCAGCAGCGTAAATGTCCCAGGACATTTGTGCTGCTGCCTCATATATTTGTTCCACCTAGCCTATTTAAACCAGCCACTCCGCTTGAACCAAGCGATCATCCCAACAGTGAGAACTACCATGAGCAGCAAGACGCCAAAATAGCCGAAGTTCCAATTAAGCTCGGGCATGATCTTGAAGTTCATCCCATAGATTCCGGCGATCAGCGTCAACGGCATGAAGATGGTGGTGATGACCGTTAGTGTTTTCATAATAGAGTTCATCCGGTTGGAGTTCAGCGAGATATAGCTATCCCGGAGATCGGCGGTCATTTCACGATCCACCTCGATCATATCGGTCAGCTTCAACAGATGGTCATAGATATCGCCAAAATAAATCCGTTCCTCCCCATTGCTCTGCACATGCTGTGAATTGACAATCCGGTACATCAGATCACGCATGGGCACAATGGTCCGGCGCAGCTTCAATAGACGCCCACGGACATCAAACACTTGGCTCATTAACTCCTCCACGGATTCCTTGCTGCCCATACTCTCCAGATCCGCCAGCTCATCCTCGATACTATATAAACTTGGAAAATATTTGTCCACCAGCTTGTCCATCACTGAATACGCGGCAGCCATCGGTCCGCCCGACCAGCCTTTACGGCTATGAATGTCCTGCTTCACCTGCTCCCACGCTTCATTCATCTCCGTCTTCTCCTGATGATGATAGGAGACCAGAAAGTTCTTGCTGAGGAATAGGTCAACCTCTTCCGCTTCCAATGTGCGTTCATTCAGCGCATGCAGCACGAAGAACTGTACATTCTCGTAATAGTCCAGCTTCGGGCGCTGAAGCACATGCATGCAATCTTCAATCGCCAGGGGATGAAAGTGAAAATAGCTATCCAGAAGTGCCGTCTCCTCTGCTGTAGGCGCTGCAAAATCAACCCAGATCCAAGCGTAATCCGCTATTTGGATCTCTGGAAGCAGCAGCCCTGTCAGCACTTCGCCCTGATGGGTTACCGCCATCGTACGTATCATATGATGAAATCCTCCGTTCTGTCCTCGGGCCTCTGCTCTCATTGTACCGCATTCATCCCCTTCCTCCCAACTACAAAAAAAAGAGCCCAATCGACTAATGTCGATCAGACTCTTATATGAACTCTTACCTATTATTTTAGAAAAAGAGTTTGAAGATCAGTCCCGCCAGCACTGCGCTGATTGGAATCGTAATAAACCAGGTAATGACGATCCGTCCGGCTACGCCCCATTTTACAGCAGAGAAGCGCTTAGCCGATCCAACCCCGAGAATTGCCGAGGTAATGGCGTGAGTCGTACTTACAGGCAAATGCAGCAATGTTGCCGAGAAAATAACCGAAGCTGCCGAGATATCAGCCGCGAAGCCGTTAATCGGTTCGATTTTGAAAATCTTCGAGCCCATCGTCTTGATAATCTTCCAGCCGCCCACAGAGGTTCCGAGCGCCATCGCAGTTGCTGCAGCGATTTTAACCCAGAGTGGCACTTCCATGGAGTCCAGATGACCTGAGGTCACTAGGGCAAAAGTAATAATTCCCATCGCCTTCTGCGCATCATTCGTACCGTGGGTAAAGGACTGCAGCGCGGCCGTAATAATCTGCATCGTCCGGAAGCCTTTGTTGACGGTATGCGGACTGCGTTTCGCGAAGATCCACTTGAGGATCGTCATTACAATATAACCGATCACAAAAGCAATCAGTGGCGAGAAGATAAGGCCTTCCACGATTTCGATAAAACCGTTCCATTTGATATGATCCGAACCGGCTCCAATGTACACTGCCCCAGCCAAAGCACCGATCAGCGCATGGGACGAGGAGGACGGAATTCCGAACCACCAGGTTACCAAGTTCCAGATAATCGCGGCGATAAGTGTGGCAATAACGACCTGAATTCCGTTATCCAGCAGGGTAGGGTCCGTTATACTTCCGCCAATCTTCTTAGCGACACCGGTAAACATCAGTGCGCCGATGAAGTTCATAGAAGCTGCCAAAATGATCGCTGTACGCGGCGGGAGCGCCCGTGTTGATACAGAGGTAGCGATTGCGTTGGCCGTATCATGGAAACCGTTGATAAAGTCGAACGCAAGCGCGAGAAATACAACGATGCCAAGCACCAATAATGATGTATCCATATATTTGAAGGCCCCTTATTATGAGTTACGCATGATGATCGATTCCAGCTTGTTGGCGACGTCCTCGCATTTATCGGTCGTCGTCTCCAGCCGTTCGTACAGCTCTTTGCGCTTGATCAGCTCAATCGGGTCCTTCACTTTTTCGAACAGGACTTTTGTGCAAGTACGCAGCACTTCATCACCCTGATTCTCGAGATCGTTCAGACGAATGGTATATTCACGGATTGCCAGCAATTTCTTCTGGGACAGAAGGTGAACCGCTTTTTGAATTTCATAAGCGCTCTGACGGAGAATCTCTGCAAATTGAATAATGTATTCGTCCGGGTCAAGCAGGTTATACATATAGAAACGTGAGGCTGAAGCTTCCAGGCCGTCAATGACATCGTCCATGCTCGTGATCAGGTCCATAATGTCGTCGCGTTCTAGAGGCGTAATGAACGTTTTGTTCAATTCTTTGATAACGGTGTGCGTGTAAGTATCACACTGGGATTCGTATTTCTTCATCTCTGCGGCAAAGCTCTCCACGTTATTCTGAAGATTAGCAATATTTTGAGCAAAATAATCCGCAGCTTGGACAATGGTATCCGCCATATTTTCCAGCGTCTCAAAGAATATGTCCTTTTTTCTCAACTTCATCATTTTAAACCCCTTTACATAAAATAACGGTCTAAACGCGAAGTCATCCAAATGAAAGAGCATGAAAATGAATGACAACTCTGTTATCTTAACATAACGGTGGAAGGGATAGAAGTAAAAGTCGACAACTTTTTTACAGTATGATAACAAATTCGACGAATAGATATAATATTTCTACATTCGCGGAAATAATGGGACATACTGGATTGGAAAACTGCCATTTTAAGCGTTTTACCAGCTGCCAACACTTTCCTGCCTAATAACTGGGGCATACCCTTACTGTTCGCCTGTATGATTCAACTTATTCCCTAGGTTGTTTTTTCCGCCCCCGGATAAACAATGTGACTGCTGAATGACGGTGCATTGGGCACAATCAAAATATGCGTGACACCCGGATACATCCCTGCTTCTTTTCCATCCTTCACAAAACGAATAATATCACCGGGCCTCCGCGTCCAGCGTCCTTGAATGACTTCTCCGCGCTGGAACAGCAGCGCCTCTCCTCCGAGCTCCACATCAACATGGAGCCTGCCGACATCATCCAGCACCTTATGGTCACTTCCCATTACGACAATATTCGCGGCTTCCACTGGTTGATCATTATTGAGATCCAAATGTGGCTTACCGTTCACCGATCTTTGGTAGGTCCCACGCTCAGTATTATATTTATACCCGACATCATAGCTCTTCAATAGAAAATTCACGCTGAATTCAGGTGCGGCTTTCCCTCCGGTTGGTACGGCATCAGGATTGTTGAAAAGATAACCGGGTACTGGCGTATCCTGCGCATATCCTAGCTTCTCCGACCCTTCCCTAAGCTTTGCTGTGTTGCTGTACAGGTTATGCGGCGCTTTGCGCTCCTTGTCCCGCCAGAAATAGGCCCCGGCCCGGCCGATCTCATCGAGATCTTCCTTCTTCTGTCTCTGCAGAATGGCATAAGCGTCTGGGCTACCTCCCGCATGCACGGTCACTCCCCCGTGGCTTTCGCCGATATCAATAAGATAAGGGCGGATGCTGCGAATCGGACCGATTTTGACAACACCAGTATGACTCTGAAACACACCAATCAAGCGGGTAATCCCCCCCTCAGCCAGCACTTCATATAAAATATCCGCTTCGCTTACCCCCGATTGTGGACGGGCGGCTGGCGCATTGTTGATCATTATGGATAAAGGCCGCGGCAGCACGGTTTCCTCCGGGACTTGTAGTCCCGTCAAGCCGGATATAGGCCCACCGGCAGGCACCGGGGATGGCGAAGGCTCAATGGACACCGTCGGCTCGGGGACCGACTCATTGGTTGCTACCGGCTGATTCAGTGCAGTCTCGGTTCCACAAGCAGACAACAGCCCCCCGGCAAGAAGAAGGCTGCACAGCAAACGGGAAGAAGCACGGTTCAATATCATAAGCGGGAAATTCCTCTCTTTCAAGCGTTTCTTCCATTTAATCACAGCTAGTCCATTTTGTCTTGGTTTCGCTTGGATTTAAAAAATATTCAAAAAGGGTGCACCCGGTAAAATCCGGCTGCACCCTATATTCATTATCCTCAAGGTCTCATATTCAGTTCTAGTCCAGCATCCAGCAATTCAGGCTAAGGGTCCCGTATTGATAAGCCTGGATCATTAGCTGTGCCTGTCTGCCCTCATCCGCGGCGCCCATAACATAGAAGAGAGGCACAAAATGCTCTTTTCCATAAGTGGGAACAGCTTCTCGGGCATGCGGTGCTTTCTTCTCATAGGCGAACAGCTCAGGAAGATTCCAGGACTGAAGGCCTTTACCAACCCAAGCGTCAAATTCCTGTGCCCATGCTTCGGGCTGATCATCTTCTCTCAGCAGTCTCAGGTTATGCACCAATCCGCCACTGCCGATAATGAGCACGCCCTGTTCTCGCAGCGGGGCCAGCATGCGCCCAATGTTGTATTGCTCCTTAGGGGAGCGCAAAGAGTCTACCGATAACGCAACAACAGGTACGTCTGCCTGCGGGAATAGCTTCTTCAGGATCACCCATACGCCATGATCCAGTCCACGGCCAAGCACCGGCTGATGCGGCAGGTTCTCTGCCTTGAACAGCTCCGAAATCTCACGGCTCAGCTCAGGATCGCCCGGAGCCGGATAGGTCAGCGAGTACATCTCCTCAGGAAATCCGTAGAAGTCGTGTTTCGCCTCATGTTGAACGTCCACAGTCAAGAGCTGCTCCGGACTATCCCAGTGCGCTGAGAAGACTACAATAGCACGGGGTTTTTCTAAATCACGGCCGAGTCGCTCCAGAAACCGGGTATATTCGTTATCCTCCTGGGCAAGCAACGGGGAACCATGCGCGATAAAAAATGCGGGTAATTTCATAGGATGCCAACCTCCTAACCCAGTATATGGCCTGCATCTTTATTTTACCCCTTCTTCCCCTATTTGGCGAGTAGAGGACAGCTTTCTATATCATCCAGTTCTGCCATTCCTCCTGCAGATGCTCCTGCTCGTTCATCCACTCCCGTGTCCGCTTAAGCAATTGCTCCTGCGCCGGACCGGAGGAGAAGGTATGATCTCCCTGAAAAATAATTTCTTTATCGCAGCGGCCTTCCGGCCGAGTCCAGAACAGCTTTTGGTAAAGAAAGGCGTAGTCCACCGGAATAACATCATCTGAGGTCCCGTGAACGACCAACACATCACCGCTAAATTTTCCAGCCTCCTGGAACGGTTGGAAAGCAGCCAAAGAGTTAAAATACACAGGGGTGAACGAATATCCAGCATGATCCGCTGAACCCTTCTTGACCGCCTGATCATAGGCATCCCGGCCGACAATCTTCACGATATCATTGAATGGATAACCCACTGCCGCCCACAAGACCAAATTCTTCACCCGACGATCACGAATCCCGGTCAGCAGCGCAACGGCTCCGCCAAGACTATGTCCAATCAGCGTCACCCGCTGCGGATCTACATCGCAGGAGCTGATACCATAATCCAATACCGCACGGGTCTGGGCGATCATGGATTCCATATCCTCGCTGCCGTAATTCCCACTGCTCTCACCGCAGCCTGCATAGTCAAAACGAATGACCAAGTAACCATCCTGAGCCAGCTCACGAGCAGCTTTTACAAAAATCCGGTCCACCCCAATCCGGTTGCCTACAAATCCATGGCAAATCACTGCCAGAGGAACCCGATCCTTGCAGCGCCCGGTGGTAGTCCCTTTTTCTTTTGTTGGATAATGAATGCTAGCGGTCAGTTCCTCCCCGTTATGCCGGATTACAATTGCGCGTTCCATTGCCATGTCCTCCTTCTAAAATCTATACCTGCATTTGATATATTTTGTAATTCCGATTGAATTAGTATGAATTATATTCTTATTATACGGTATCCATAATTATTGTCAATAGAAAAGGAAAAGACCTCTTTTGTTCACCGGGAACAAAAGAGGCCACAGTGGCTTAAAAGGGCCCGTCATTCATAGCTGTTGTGGAACATGTCATGTGTTTCTTGTCTGCCTTCCCAATCCTTCATCCAGTTCTCCTCGGACGTATCGGTGGCAGCATCCCAGAGACTGAAGCCATCGGAGCCGCCCCAATCAACCATGCTATGAGTCGGTTCAGGCTCAAAGCCATCGCCCATGAATCTATTCTGCTCCTTCTGATCACCATGTCCCATAACCTTCGCCTGCCCTTCCAAGTGCTGTATTTGTTCAAGCCATTACCTTATCAGTGTTCACGCTTTGATAAGGATTATGCATCACGGGCTGAAATGCATTTCCTTGCACTTACCGGCTCGTCAAACGTATACTTTAGGCTAAGGTACTCATG
Organism: Paenibacillus sp. MAHUQ-45; assembly: GCF_058133325.1. Classification (NCBI taxonomy): domain Bacteria; kingdom Bacillati; phylum Bacillota; class Bacilli; order Caryophanales; family Paenibacillaceae; genus Paenibacillus; species Paenibacillus sp. MAHUQ-45. The sequence continues at coordinate 28,898 of NZ_JBYUPV010000012.1, read as the reverse complement.
ATTTACGATACTGGAGGTAATATCCAACCCATGAAAGTCAAAGATATGATTAAGGAAAACAACGCACTTCGCGAGCAGATGACACCGTTCAACCGCTCGTATTTTGAGGATATGATTCTCGCGATGCGGGCCAGCCGGGTTGATGCTCTTCGTACGGAGGAACTACTCCTGGAAGCGGCCAAGCTGCTGCTTCAGGAACAAGGCAAGGGGAAGAACGCTAAACAAGTTTTCGGAGAGCATCCGGAAGACTATTTCAGAGAAATCGTGGAAAGTGTACCTGAGGCTCCTGCCAGAAGCAAGCTGAGTTACTACCTGATGATTCCATGGGCGGCCCTGACCTCCCTTTTCGGTGTATTAGGCGCATTCGGTCTGTTGTTTCAATGGACTACCGGCTCAGCAGGTATATTCAGCCAGATCAGCCTCTTCACCCTCATTGCCGTGGGCATTGGCTCCATTGTCGTCATTGAATTGTTTCTGAAGTGGATGTCTGCCTTGTCTGACAGCGACACTCCGCAGGCAAAGGGTTTTGACCTCAAGGGACTGGGTATTTATATTGCTATAGCAGCTATAGTGATATTTGTTGGAATGTACCTGGATACGCTGCTGCCCGTCTTCACGATCTCCCCTTGGGTTAGTCTGATTATTTTCGCTGTCGGGGCGATCGGCCTGAAAGTGCTGTTCTTGAAAAAATAAGTCTCTTACTCCATTCCAAACAGACAGGAGGAAGCACATATGAACAAGAAGCCCTACTTATTAGCAGCCGTTCTTGCGATTACCATCGGTGTACAAGCTGTACCTGCCGAATCTACATATGCAGCAGGGAGTGGATCAAGCACTCAAGAAAATACCAGCAAGACTTCCACAACAGGCGCAGACAACAGTCATTCGGAAGCAATATATAAGGCTGCCCAGCCTCTGCTCTCGTCGTCGTCCAAGCTTCCCCAGGCGATTAAATATTTGAACAGCAACTTGTATGCAGTGACTTCTTACCGGGCCACGATGATGACTTTGCAGCTTGAGAACCTGCACAAGGCCGCTCTTGGGGCATGGGAGAACAAATTTAGCAGAAGTGATGTGCAACGCCAGCTGGCTGCCGTATACAAACCTCAGGTCAGTATGGTCAAACTGGCAGAGAGTGTTAAGGACCCTGCCCTGCGAACGTTGCTGGAGACCGCTGGAGAGAGCGGCTATAAACTTGAGACGGCAGAAGGGACTTACTTCCCTGTAATTGATTATGGAGCCTACCGTAAATACAAAATATATGTCATGAAGGACATCAGTGATTACATCACGATGATGGCTGCTGAATCGGATCTGCCTTCCGCCAAGGATAACGGGCTGGTCATCGCTTGGACCGAGGTCGCTGCCCGTGCCCTGGCAGCCGAGCAGTTTACCCGAAGCTATCCGAAGTCGAACCGGATTACGGCGGCCAAGCAGTTGTACACGAAGTACACAGCCAGCACATTCTACGGCCTGAATAACACCCCCCTATTCCATTACGATAATCTCGAAATGGATTTGGAGGCACAGAAGGCCTATGCTAGTCTGTTATCAGCCAAGAACACGGATAACAGCCCCTTCTTGCAGAAGCTCGAAGGCTTCATGAAGCTGCTGAAAGAGAACGGCTATCTGCTCGACGACAAGGTAGAGCAGTACAGATCCAAGGAAGTCCCGCTGACTTAGCCATATAACTGTTACGCAGAGAGTCATTAATGACTTCCGTAGCCTGGGATCATGCAATGCAGACCTTCAGACAGCTATGCAACACGACAGCTAAACAGTAAGGCCCGTCCCACTATTGAACACAGTGGGACGGGCCTTTTTTATGATCATACAGCTCTCTGCCGTATCCAATTAAATTAACATATTGAACAAATTCATATCCTTATTGATTTCTGTGTAATCCATGCCCTTCTGCTGCATCCGTTCGATCAGCGGGGCATACGATTCCTTACTGGACAGCTCGATGCCAACCAGTGCAGGGCCGTTCTCCTTGTCATGCTTCTTGGTGTACTCAAAACGAGTGATATCATCTTCCGGACCCAGCACCTCTGCCAGGAATTCGCGAAGTGCACCGGCACGCTGCGGGAAATTCACCATGAAATAATGCTTCAGACCTTCATGGATCAGCGAGCGTTCCTTGATCTCCTGCATCCGATCAATATCATTATTGCCGCCACTGACGATACAGACCACCGTCTTGCCGCGGATTTGATCCCGATACTGATCAAGCGCCGCGATAGGCAGGGAGCCTGCTGGTTCCACAACAATAGCATTTTCATTATATAACTCCAGAATAGTCGTACAAGCCTTACCTTCAGGCACCATAACGACATCATCCAGAGAACGTGCACAGATATCGTACGTCAATCCACCTACACGTTTAACAGCCGCACCATCCACGAACTTGTTAATGTGATCCAAGGTCACCACTTTGCCCTGTTTAAAGGCTTCACTCATGGAAGCCGCGCCAAGTGGCTCAACGCCAATGACTTTCGTAGCAGGGCTAACCGTTTTGACATAGGTTGAGACGCCTGCAGCCAAGCCACCGCCGCCAATGGTCACGAAAATAAAGTCGGCAGGGTTGTCCAAGCTTTCCATAACCTCCATGCCAATTGTTCCGTTGCCGGCAATAATTCTCGGCTCGTCAAACGGATGAATCAGCGTCATACCGTAATCAATGCAGGCCTGCAACGCTTCATCATAGGCATCATCAAAGGTATCTCCCTTCAGAATGACCTCTACGAACTCCCCACCAAAGCGACGAACCTGCTTCACCTTCTGGCTTGGTGTAGTGCTCGGCATATAGACCTTGCCCTTGATTCCAAGCGCTTTGCAGGAATAAGCCACACCTTGGGCATGGTTGCCTGCACTGGCGCAGACAATCCCTTTCTCTCTGTCCTCTGGGGACAAACTGCGAATCATATTATAAGCCCCGCGTATTTTGAAAGAGCGGACAATTTGCAGATCCTCCCGCTTCAAGTACACTTCGCATTCATATTTGGCAGACAGTACCGCATCACGCTGCAACGGCGTACGAACAATGACCTCCCGCAGCACGTGGTGTGCTCGTACAATATCTTCCATCCCCAAGATCCGGTCTTCGTCTTCTCTCATGACTCTCCTCGCCTCACTGTCTCTGTCTAATCGTTTTGCTTCTTGTAACATACTATTCCCTCAGACTTTTTTCAAGGCCAGTTTTTCTTAGGTAGAAAATACAATAAGAGGTGTCCCGCAGTCATCCTTTCATGACTTTCGTGACACCTCTTGTTATTCGTTGCTGGACGCCAGCAGGGGCATCTCAGACATCACTCTTCCATTATTGCTTCAACATCCACTTCAGCAGCTCTGGCACGCTTGTCCAAAGGCGTGAATTCACGATGACATACTCAATCGCCTCATTGGCATCGCCTCTCCCAACATAGTCCGGGAGATTATGAGGCAGCCGCTTGGTGCCAAGCAGATATTCAGGCACATGCTTGTTCACATTGCGGGCAACACGATACAGCATTTTTAGCTGGGCAGTCAGTCCGTTCTTCTTGTACTCCAGCAACATACGGCCATAGGCATAGGAAGCAGCGGCATCATTTTTACCATATTGCTTAAGAAGCTGATCCGCCTTACCCAGCTTGTTGTTGTAGAGATAGGCTGCTACCAGCAAATAACGGGCGCCGGTGTTGTCGTCCGGGTTCAGCTCCAGCACGTGCTCCAGCGTGTTAATCGCTTCTTCAGTGTTTCCGCCGAACCAAGAAGAATCCGCGTAGCTCTTACAGATACGGATATAAGGCCGGGTCTCTACAAGACCCCAGAAATAACCTTTATTCTCCTTGAAGAAGTCTTCGCCCAGTTCGCGTGCTCCGGCATCCATCCCGGCTTTTAGAAAAGCACGCGCCTCTTCCTCATCCTCGGATTCCTCAGCGAGAACAAGATAAGCGTCAGCACTGTCAGGGTAAATTTCCAGAATCGTACGCGCAAGCTGAATCCGGCGTTTGGCCGATGGGGTTTCCATCACTTTTTGCAGCAGTGCATGTTCCTTCTCTTTCGGACTCCCCAGGCTGTTCAGTTCAGCCAATGTGTCAGGCGCTTCGCCCATACCGAACTCTTCGATATAATTCAGCATTTCCTTCACTTTACGTGAGATCGTTGCCGCAGTAACCTCATATTTAATCGCCAATTCCGCTTGGGTGAGAAGGAAGCCGTACTCTTCAGACAGCAGATATTCTATCGCTGCACAGAAGGAACCCATCTTCTTGACCGCAGGCTTGGTCTGACGAGAATAGCCGTTCCACAGGACAAGCGCCTCTTGAATAAGCTCCTTGTCGAATTCATTTCTCATGCTCTCTATGAGATGCAACCCCAATTGCTCATGGGACGGATGTTCCCACTTTAGGTCACGGGATACCATTTTTCTAAGCTTGGCCAGGGTAAGCTTGTTCTCCGGGCGCTTGGCGGGTTGTACTGTTGCCTCTTGATCCATTTCCGGGGCGACGGTTGCTGCTTCATGTGCCGCAGCTTCTTCCGTTGTTACCAGCCGCAGTATGGATTCAACCGCAGACGTCTCTTTGTTGAGACAGCACTTCTTATATTTTTTCCCGCTGCCGCACGGGCACAAGTCATTTCTTCCAACCTTACTCAAAACTAATTCCCCCTTAAATCTGTGACTGAATATACGCCATTCAGCGTAACTTCGGCATGCTCTGATACCTATCTTTCCCCGGTATGAACCATTTCTTATCATATGTTCTGAAAGATACGATTTCAAGTCATTGGCCTTAAGCCAGGTAATAAGTCCGCATGCTCTGATGTTTAAAAAGGCCTTTCCATGATCGGAAAGGCCTTTATCTGTATATATCCGCACATTTTCCCCCGTACGTGTTGTATTATAGCACTTCTTCTATCACTTGTCAGTCCTTTTTTAGGACTTATAGCGTAAAAAATGCTAGATACAGTCCTATTTCCTTAGAGGAGCGCCTTCATCGCAATGTCGCTGCGATTTTGCTTTCCGGGAAAATGTATCGCTTCGGCACGGGCATAAGCCGCTTCACGGGCCTCGCGAATATCCGCTCCCAGTCCTACGACGCCCAGGACACGTCCGCCATTCGTCAACCAGCTTCCATCCTCGCCACGAGCCGTTCCGGCATGGAAGACCAGCCCTTTCCCGTCCTCTTCCAAACCAGAGATCACTTCGCCCTTCGGATAAGAGCCCGGGTAGCCACCTGAAGCCAGCACTACGCACACAGCCGCTTCCTCGCTCCACTCAATCTCTATGTCTGCCAGACGGCCTTCCACCACGGCCAAAAAGATTTCGAGCAAATCACTCTTTAGTCTTGGCAGAACCACCTGGGTCTCTGGATCGCCAAAACGAGCATTGAACTCAATCGTCTTCGGCTTGCCATCCGGCGAAATCATCAGCCCTGCGAACAGCACCCCAGTGAAGGAACGCCCTTCCGCTACCATGGCTTTGGCCGTAGGCTCAATGATTGTCTCCACAGCTTCGCGGATAATGGCTTCGTCAATATGCGGCAGCGGGGAATAGGTCCCCATACCACCCGTATTAGGACCTTTGTCACCGTCGAATACTGGCTTGTGGTCCTGAGCCGCAGCCATTGGCCGCACCGTCTCTCCATCCACAAAGGCCAGAATTGACATCTCTTGCCCAGCCAGGAATTCCTCGATGACAACCTGTGCTCCCGCTTCGCCAAATACTTTGCTGACCATAATATCTGCCAGCGCCTTATCCGCTTCTTCTCTGGAGTAGGCTACAGTCACACCTTTGCCCGCTGCCAGACCGTCCGCCTTGATAACAATCGGCAGTGGCTGCTCTTGCAGATAAGCAGAAGCTGCTTCATAATTATCAAATTTTGCATAAGCCGCTGTCGGAATATTGTACTTTTGCAGCAGATCCTTCATGAAGGTTTTGCTGCCTTCAATTTCCGCCGCATTACGGCGCGGACCGAAGACTGGGATGCCTTCTGCTTCAAAAGCGTCGACAATCCCGCCAGCCAGCGGATCATCCGGTCCGATGACAACCAGACCGATCTCCCGCTCCTTCGCAAAAGCCGTCAGCTGGTCGAACTCAAATACACCGATCGGCACGCATTCCGCCAACTGCGCAATCCCGGCGTTGCCGGGTGCACAGTAGATTTTTCCGACGCGCGGGCTCTTGGACAGGCTCCATATAATCGCATGCTCACGGCCGCCGCCGCCAACCACTAAAATATCCATAACAATGAAATCCTCCCAAGCCAGCTCTAGTGTTTGAAGTGACGTACGCCGGTGAAGACCATAGCGATGCCATACTCATTGGCAACCTTGATGGACTCTTCGTCCTTGATGGAGCCGCCCGGCTGAATAACCGCCGTAATTCCTGCTTTTGCTGCGATTTCCAGGGTATCTCCCATTGGGAAAAAGGCATCGGAAGCCAAAATAGCGCCTTTGGCTTTCTCTCCAGCTTGCTCAATCGCGATCTTCGCTGCGCCAACACGGTTCATTTGACCTGCGCCTACGCCGACCGTCATATCATCAGCCGCCAGCACGATGGCGTTGGATTTCACATGCTTAACGACTTTCCAGCCGAACAGCAATTGCTTCAGTTCTTCTTCTGTAGGCTTGCGATCCGTAACGATTTGCAGATCATCCGGGTTAATGGAGTGCACGTCGCTCTCTTGAACCACCATACCACCGTCAATGGAGGTCACCACAAAGCTGCTCTTGCGCGCAGCTGCCGCACTGAGATTGCCGATTTTAAGCAGGCGGATATTCTTCTTCTTGGTCAGAATTTCGAGCGCTTCATCCGTGAAGCCCGGCGCCAAAATAATCTCCAGGAAGATATCCTTCAGCAGATTCGCTGTATCCGCATCAATGATCCGGTTAGCAGCAACAATCCCGCCAAAAATGGAGGTCGGATCAGCGTTGTAGGCTTTTTGATAAGCCTCATATACGCTCTCCCCTACGCCCACTCCGCAAGGGTTCATATGCTTAACCGCCACGACAGCCGGCTCTTCAAATTCCTTGACGATTTGCAGGGCAGCGTTGGCATCGTTGATGTTATTGTAGGACAGCTCTTTGCCGTGCAGTTGCTCGGCCGCTGTCAGCGTATCCAGCGGAGCCAATGGCTTGCGGTAGAAAGCAGCCTTCTGATGCGGATTCTCGCCATAACGCAGATCCTGGATCTTCTCGTAAGTTACCGTGTAGCGCTCCGGCAGCGGATCACCGGTTACATTTGACAAATAATCGGAAATCAGGGCATCATAAGCCGCCGTATGACGGAACACTTTTGCCGCAAGACGTTTGCGAGTCTCGAGCGTCGTATCTCCACCTGCACGAACCTCTTCAAGCACGGCTGCGTAGTCACTGGCATCCACAACCACACTCACAAAAGCATGGTTCTTCGCCGCAGAACGCAGCATCGTTGGTCCGCCGATATCAATGTTCTCGATTGCATCTTCATAAGTAACATCCGGCTTGGCAATCGTCTCCGCGAACGGATACAGATTGACCACGACGAGGTCGATGTAATCCAGACCAAGCTCACGCATTTGCCGTGTGTGCTCTTCATTGTCACGAACAGCTAGCAAGCCGCTGTGTACAGCTGGATGAAGTGTTTTGACACGTCCGTCCATAATTTCGGGGAACCCTGTCACATCGGAGATGCCGATGACCGGCACACCTTCTTTAGCCAGAAGTGTGCTAGTTCCACCTGTGGAGATGATTTCTACGCCCAATGCAGACAACTCGCGGCAAAAATCCACGATACCCTGTTTATCCGATACGCTAACCAGCGCTCTTTTGATACTCACTTTGAATAGTCCTCCTCCGGATGTTCCGTGCAATTTATAAAGCCGTAATAGCCAAGATAAACTAAAAAATAAGGGACCTCAATCTAAACGAAGTGAATCTGAATACCTGAGAATAGCTGTCTTGATGGAAAATGTTAAGCTGCCGGTTTATTGCTGCACTAGCGGCCCACTAGAATCTGCCCCCTGCCAATTAACAGGATTTCTTCCTGTTAATTTAGCCATTCACACCTTTTTGAACAATTTATCGGGAAAATATCCTGTTATTTCGTCCGATTTCATCAAAACCTGTCCAAACAGGCCGATTAACTGGAGTTTTTCCATTTAAATCGTCCAAAGCACGGAAATGAGGCACATTAACGGGAGAAATTCCTGTTAAACCATCGGCCTACATCCCTCACCATGCGACATCACTCGCAGTTTGTGCAATATTTCCCGAGAAATATCATACAATGCCGGTGTAAGCTCGATATGTTGCTTGGTGTCGTAATTTCAGGTTGAGCTAAGGGTTTGCATAATGGAGTAATCGGCGGTGCGGGAATGTTCCCATTTCTTCACTGTTGTCTCCAAATTCCTATCAATTATGTCGCTACTCGCCAACCCTTTTTCCACTATGTTACTTTCCAGTTCAACCTAAGTAGCAACTACTACATGCCTAAGCAACTCACTTTTCGCGGACCGTTACTTTTCTGCCCAACAGTTCAATTCGACCATCGGCAAAAGCACCGACCACATCGGCATACAATCCGTGTTCTACCTGATGAATCCGCTCAGCGAGCGTCTCGGCCGTATCGTTATCCTCCACAGCGACCGTTCGCTGGGCAATAACCGGGCCTGTATCCATGCCACCATCGACAAAATGCACCGTCACACCTGTCAGCTTTACACCATAATCCAGTGCCTGACCAATCGCATTTATTCCGGCAAATGACGGCAACAGCGAAGGATGAATATTGATAATCCGCTCTGCGTATGGCGTAAGCAGAACGGGTGTAATAAGCCGCATATATCCGGCCAGCACAATCAGCCCGATATCCCGGCGCTGAAGTTCGGCCACAATTTCTGCTTCATATAGCTCCCGGCTGGCAAAATCCTTCGGACGAAGCAGCAGTGTCGGAATACCCGCCTCCTCTGCCCGCTGTGCCGCCCCTGATTCCGGCTTGTCGGAGACAAGCAGTTCAATACTCCCTGCCCCCAGTTTGCCTGCCTTTTGTGCTTCAGCCAGCGCAGCAAAGTTGCTGCCCTGACCTGAAGCAAACACGGCGATCCGGTTCAATTGCATTATACTTCAGCCCCCGTAAAGGTAACGATGCGCTCACCTTCGGTCACAGTACCGATAATATAAGCCTCTTCGCCGCTTGCTTTGAGCAACTCAAGTGCCCGCTCGCCATTCGCAGAGTCAACGACCAGAACCAGACCAATGCCCATGTTAAATGTGGTGAACATATCGCGATTGGTTACGTCGCCTTTGCTTTGCAGCAGGTTAAAGATTGGCAGAATCGGCCACGAACCGTAGTTGATCTCCACATTCACACCGTCCGGCAGCACACGCGGAATGTTCTCGATGAATCCACCGCCAGTAATATGCGCCATCCCTTTCACTGGAAGCTGCTCGAGCAGCGACAACAAAGGCTTCACATAGATTTTGGTCGGTGCCAGCAACACATCTACAAGCGGTGCTCCCAGCTCATCAACTGTCTCATTCAGAGCATATCCGTCTTCTTCCAACAAAAGCTTGCGTACGAGTGAAAAGCCGTTGCTGTGCACTCCGCTCGAAGCTAGTCCAATAACTGTATCCCCTGGTGCAATGGTTGCTCCGGTAACCAGTTTGGCTTTGTCGGCAATACCAACTGTAAAGCCTGCGATATCGTACTCGCCAGCCGAGTACATGCCTGGCATTTCCGCTGTCTCGCCGCCAATCAGGGCACAGCCTGCTTGATGACAGCCCTCTGCGATACCTGCCACGATAGCTTCAATCTTCTCCGGCACTACTTTGTCGCAGGCTAGATAATCGAGGAAGAACAGTGGCTCTGCGCCTTGTACCACAATATCGTTCACACACATGGCCACTGCATCAATGCCAATGGTGTCATGGCGATCCGCCGCGAACGCGATTTTCAGCTTCGTGCCTACGCCATCTGTTCCCGAGACCAGCACAGGCTCCTCATATTTATCCTTATTGAGGCCGAAAAGCGCGCCAAATCCGCCCAGCTCAGTCATGACCTCGGGACGGAACGTGCGTTTTACGTGCTTTTTCATGCGTTCTACCGCTTCATTGCCAGCCGCAATATCCACTCCGGCGTTCTTGTAAGCTTCCGACACTATTGGACACCTCATCTTTATAGTTTAGTGTGCGTTTGCGGGGCGGCAGGGAAGGAGGTGGTTTTCAGACGTCATTACGATGAATGTTTGGACTTCCGATCGCTGTTATGATTGGATTTCCTGATTTAAACCGCTATCCTCGGTAGAAATCCAATCATAAAGGCGAACGCTACGCTTCTACAGCTCCAAAATTCCTCTCCATGACTTCCAAACCACCATACAACCCTGCCGCAAGCCGCAGTACGCACCTTGCACAGCAGCAAGGGTTCGGTGCTTTGGCCAAGCCAAGCACCTCACTAGGCGAGAAAAGCGCAAGCCGCATTTGCGCAGCAAACAGGGGCTAGCTTTTCTCGCCAGTCGGCGCTTGGAACGAAGCCAAGCGCCAGCCGTTGCCCGGCGTGCAGCATGCCGCCAGGGGGCGGAACGCCGTAGAGCTTGTCCCGTATTTGCCGGAGGCAAACAGGGACAATGCGGGCAGCCGCACCCCAGCACCCTTAGCAAGTTAAAACCAAACACCTACCGCCAAGCTTTCGGGTGGCCGGAGGGCAGCGCCCTCCGGGGTCCCCCTTAGCAAGGGGGATTTAGGGGGATGGACAACCCTAGCAGGAGCACCCATCCTTCTCTTCCCCACCGAAATCCACCTGCGTTGGGTAATCATTATCGAAGCAAGACAGGCAAAGCCCGCCTTTATAGTCATTACTGTTATATCCGCCGATAGAACTGATCAGCCCTTCTGGTGAGAGGAACGCGAGGGAATCCGCGTTAATCTCCTCACACATTTCCTCAATCGTCTTATACGACGCGATGAGCTCTCGGCGGTCAGGCGTATCAATGCCGTAGAAGCAAGGATTCTTGAATGGCGGCGAAGTAATCCGCACGTGTACTTCAACCGCTCCGGCTTCGCGCAGCAGATTGACGATACGGCGCGAGGTCGTACCGCGCACGATGGAATCGTCGATCATGACGACTCTCTGGCCTTCTACGACACGGCGTACGGCGCTTAGCTTCATCTTGACGCCTTGCTCACGCAATTCCTGACTCGGCTGGATGAACGTGCGGCCAGTATACTTGTTCTTGATCAGTCCAAGTTCATACGGGATCCCCGTCTGCTCGGCATAGCCAATAGCTGCTGAGATACTGGAATCCGGCACGCCGGTGACGATATCCGCATCGACGAAAGCTTCCAGCGCCATCCGACTGCCCATCCGCTTACGGGCGGCGTGCAGGTTCGAGCCGTTCAGATCGCTATCTGGGCGCGCAAAGTAAATGTACTCCATCGCGCACAATGCCTTACGCTTCGGCTCAGTGAAGCGATCTTCGCGGAGACCGTCTTTATCAAGTACGAGCAGTTCTCCCGGCTCAATATCACGTACGAACTCTGCACCAATGGTTTCCAGGGCACAGGATTCAGAAGCGAACACATAAGCTTCACCAACACGTCCCATGACCAGCGGACGCAAGCCGTGCGAATCGGAAGCCACCAAGAGCTTGTCATTGGTCATCAGTAGAAAAGCAAACCCACCGACAAGTTGCTCCAAAGCATCCTTAGCCGCTTCGACAAAATCCTTCGGCGAACGCGCAATCAAATGTGCTAGCACTTCTGTATCGCTTGTGGTCTGGAAGATCGAGCCGCTTTGCTCCAACTGACGCCGAATTAATGGCTCATTCACAATGTTACCGTTCGTAGCAATCGCCAGATCACCATCACGGTACTTGAACACAAGCGGCTGCGCGTTGGTCAATCGGCTGTCGCCGCTGGTGGAATAACGGACATGCCCGATGGACATGTCGCCGACCAGTGAGGCAATTCTGTCCTTATCAAATACTTCCTTAACCAGCCCCATGCCGCGGTGGTAGTTAAAATCGCGTCCATCTGCCACGCAGATACCTGCGCTCTCTTCCCCACGGTGCTGCAAGGCATGCAGACCGTAATAGGACATGGATGCGGCTTCCGGGTGTCCGAAGACCCCGAACACACCGCATTCTTCTTTTAACGTATCAAAAATATCTCCCGAGCCCGTTCCTTCATTGTAAAAGTCGCCGGTCCACAGAATAGGTTCCGTCTGCTCTTTCCCGGTCTTTATTTCATAAGACATGGAATGGCATCCTCCCAAACGGACTTCAGCGCAGATACCTGCTCATCAAGCGCGGCTGCGTCGTCCAAGTTCACACGCAATCTGTCTCCGCCAACGGTTCCGATAACTTCCACAGGAACTCCAGCCGCAGCAATCGCAGCTTTCAGTTCTTCGGCCCGATCCGGTGCTGCTGTCAAAATAATCCGCGATTGGCTCTCACTGAACAACGCCACATCACGGCGAAGTCCATTCGCAGACAGGTTCACGTTGGCACCGATGCCACCGCTGATACAGCTCTCAGCCAGCGCCGCAGCCAAGCCACCTTCGGATAGGTCATGCGCTGAACGTACTAACCCGCCGCGAATAGCGCCAAGTACACCATCAAGCAGTTTCCGCTCAACCGCAAGATCCAGCTCCGGCGGACGGCCTTCAGTTACACCGTGCACCGCATATTGGAACTCACTACCGCCAAGCTCTGCTTTGGTCGTACCGAGCAGCAAGATCGCATCGCCTTCCTGCTTGAACGCTTGAGTCGTAATATGGTCAGTATCGCTAACGAGACCCACCATACCAACAACAGGTGTCGGATAGATCGCACCGGAAGCATTTTCGTTGTACAAGCTGACGTTTCCGCCGATAACTGGCGTATCCAGCACACGGCAAGCTTCAGCCATACCATCAACCGCACGTTCCATTTGCCAGAAAATATCCGGTTTCTCGGGACTACCAAAGTTCAAGTTGTCTGTAATCGCCAGCGGCTCCGCCCCAGAGCAGACAATGTTACGTGCTGCTTCGCTGACAGCAATCCGTCCGCCTACTTCAGGATCCAGATAGACATAACGACCGTTACAGTCCGTTGTCATCGCCAGACCTTTGCGTGTTCCTTGAATCGTAACTACTGCCGCATCCGAACCCGGACGAACCGCAGTGCTAGTCCGTACCATGTAGTCGTATTGGTTGTAAACCCAAGCTTTGCTTGCTACAGTTGGCGATCCCAGCACCTTGCGCAGTGCACCACCAAGATCAGTCACTTCTTCATAACGCAATGTATCTACAGAAGCATTCTCTTCATAATAAGCAGGAACTGCAGACGGCTTGTCATACACCGGGCACTCATCTACTAGCGCCGTTACCGGCATATCGCCAACCACTTCGCCGTGATGGAACAGCTTCAGTCGTCCATCATCCGTAACCTTACCTACTTTGCGGCAGATTACGCCCCAACGGTCAAAAATCTCCTGGGCCTGCGCCTCATCCTTAGGTTCAACTACAAACAGCATCCGCTCTTGGGATTCGGACAGCATCATTTCATAAGGCGTCATGCCTTCCTCGCGCTGTGGCACCTGATCCAAGTACAATTCCAGTCCATTGCCCGCTTTACTTGCCATTTCCGCACTAGAGCAGGTCAGACCGGCCGCACCCATATCCTGAATACCGAGCACAATGCCGCTGTCGATCAGCTCCAGACAGGATTCCATAACCAGCTTCTCCATGAACGGATCGCCTACTTGTACGGCTGTACGTTTAGCTTCGGATTCCTCACTCAGTTCGACGGAAGCGAAGGTTGCACCATGAATGCCATCCCGACCTGTAGGAGGACCTACATAAAAGACAGGGTTGCCCACACCTTTAGCGACACCGCGCTGGATTTTATCATGATCGATCAAGCCCACACACATCGCATTGACGAGTGGATTGCCATCGTAGCTGTCGTCGAACATAATTTCGCCGCCGACAGTCGGAATGCCGATACAGTTACCATAGCCTGCAATTCCGGATACTACATGCTCGAACAAATACTTTACCCGGTCACTTTCAAGCTTCCCGAAACGCAGGGAGTTCATTAGCGCCACCGGTCTTGCACCCATCGAGAAAATATCACGAATGATACCACCCACACCTGTTGCCGCGCCTTGGTAAGGTTCTACTGCCGAAGGGTGGTTGTGACTTTCGATTTTGAAAACAACCGCTTGATTGTCACCGATATCCACGATACCCGCGCCTTCGCCCGGTCCCATCAGGACACGTGGTCCAGTCACCGGAAAACGACGGAGCAGCGGTTTGGAGTTCTTGTACGCACAGTGCTCGGACCACATTACGCTGAATACACCGATTTCTGTGTAGTTCGGCAAACGGCCCATGAAGGACGTAATCAGCTCATACTCGCTGTCCGACACGCCGAATTGACTGTAAATTTTCTGCTCTTTGATCTGTTCTGCGGTCGGTTCCTTAGCGGATACTTGCTGCGCCATGACGATCCCTCCAGGTCTTCAAGATTGATGTGAACATCCGTTTACCGTCTTCCGAGCCAAGCAGGCTGTTGACTGCACGCTCAGGGTGAGGCATCATGCCAACCACGTTGCCTGCTATATTGCTAACACCTGCAATATCAGCCACGGAACCGTTAGGATTGTCGCTGTATGTGAATACGATCTGATCATTAGCTTTCAATTGCTCAAGTGTCTCTTCGTCACAGTAATAGTTGCCTTCGCCATGCGCGATAGGAACAACGATCTCTTCGCCTTCGGCATAATCCACGGTAAATGGTGTCCCATTGTTAACCACCTTAAGCACCGTATCATGACAGCGGAACTTCATCGACTCGTTGCGAAGCAGTGCGCCCGGCAATAGTCCAGCTTCAGTAAGAATCTGGAATCCATTGCAGATACCTAGGACGAATTTGCCTTGCTCTGCTGCTTTGGCCACTTCAGCCATTACAGGAGCAAATCTGGAAATAGCGCCGCAGCGCAGATAATCTCCATAGGAGAAGCCGCCTGGAACGAGAATACAATCATAGGCCGACAAGTCTGTCGCCGTATGCCACACATAATCAACTGGTTCGCCGAGGCCTTCTTCTACCGCTTTATAGCAGTCGATATCACAATTGGAGCCCGGAAAGACAAGTACCGCAAATTTCATGACTTTTAGTCCTCCAATTCGTAGCGGTAATCCTCGATCACCGTGTTGGCCAGCAGCTTTTCACACATATCTTTAAGGCGTACTTCCGCTTCAGCGCGGTCATTCGTATCCAAGGTCAGCTCCATATATTTACCGATACGCAAACTTTCTACTTCCTGAAAGCCAACTGAGTGCAGTGCACCCTGAACTGCTACCCCTTGGGGATCGAGCACACTTTTCTTGATGGTGACATAGACCGTTGCTTTTAACATACGCTTGTAGTTCCTCCTAAAAGTTTGTGGGCATACCGTAGAGCATCTATAGAGACTTGCCGGTAAGACGATGATAAATATCCAGATAACGGCGGGTGGTTTCCTCCACCACTTCATTTGGAAGCGGATCAGGCTTGCTATTCTTATCCCAGGAAGAGGCAGCGAGGTACGACCGTACCGGCTCCTTATCCATGCTATCAATCTCAATATCAAGTGCGTAATTGTCCTTAGCCCAGAAGCGTGAAGCATCCGGTGTGAAAATCTCGTCGATCAGAATCACCTTGCCGTCCAGCAGACCGAACTCGAATTTGCAATCTGCGAGAATGATGCCCCGTTCGGCGCAGTATTCTCTGGCAAAAGCGAACAGCTTCAGGCTTTTCTCCTTCAGCTCAAGCGCCAGCTCCGCTCCAATCAATTCTTGCATCTTCTCGAAGGGAATATCCTCGTCGTGACCGACATCGTTTTTAGCCGCCGGGGTAAAAATCGGCTCCGCCAGCAGCGCATTCTTGCGCAGGCCTGTAGGAAGCTCAATACCATTGACCTTGCCGGTCTCCTGATACTGCCTCCAGCCACCGCCGGTGATGCAGCCCCGAACGACGCATTCGATGTCGATACGCTCCGCCTTGCGGGCCACCATAACACGGTTGCGCAAAGCTTCCCGATCCTTGACGATCCCGCCAAGCTGATCCACATCGATATGCACCACATGATTCTCGATCAAGTTCTTCGTCTGGCCGAACCAGAAAGCACTCAGCCGGTTAAGCACATTGCCTTTCTCCGGCACCGCCGGATCGAGCACATAGTCGAACGCGGAGATGCGATCTGTGACGACGATCAATACGTTATCCCCCAAATCGTACAGCTCACGAACCTTCCCTTTATAGAGCAGCGGCGCATCAATGAGTTCCACAGCTGTGGATATGGCCGGTGATGTCATGATCTTTCCTCCCTATGAACGAATGATCTTCTATAACTTGCGAAACCTGTAACTTTTGCGAAAAGAGTATCTCCTGCTACGTTGCTTCTTGAGAGCGGTGTTTACGGTATTCACCATTTACGGCCTATATCATATCGGTAATCAAAGCAGGTTCTACGCGTAAATAACGGCATTTTTGTACCTTAATTAGTGCCAACCCCGGGGCAACCTCAGATTAAAGGCATTATTGCACCTTAAATCTTTCAAATTGCCCTCTAAGGGGCCTTTTCCCTAAAAATAAGGTACAAAAATGCTCTTATTTCCCCTTTTTAGCCTTAAACACAGGATATAAGGTGCAATATTGCCGTTAATTGCAAATCGCACTAATACTAACGTCCTTCACAATCGCTGCGGCCGCTCCAGTGCTACGTGGCCGTTAAAAGCACGTAGCACGGTGGCCGTCCTACGACTACTTAGCAGACAAAACCATATAGCACCACGTCTGTTCAGCACTAGTTAGCAAGCAAAACCATATAGTACTTCTCCGTGCCACCACTACTTGGCAGATAAACCATGCATTCCTGCATCCATCCCGCCGCTACTCCGTTATGGAAGCTTGTAGCACTCTATCTACTAAATCAGCTCCAGCTTGCGGAAAATGGTGTCTACATGCTTCAGGTGCCACGAAGGGTTGAAGGCATCTTCAATTTCTTCCGGGCTGAGCACGCTGGTGATCTCAGGTGTAGCTTCCACGATATCGCGGAACTGCGTCTGTTCTTCCCAAGCCTGCATCGCGCGCGGTTGTACAGTATCGTACGCTTGCTCGCGGCTGAGGCCTTTGTCGATCAGCTTCGTCAGAATGCGGCCGGAGAACGGTACGCCAAAGGTGCGGTTCATGTTGCGCTT
Organism: Paenibacillus sp. MAHUQ-45; assembly: GCF_058133325.1. NCBI lineage: Bacteria > Bacillati > Bacillota > Bacilli > Caryophanales > Paenibacillaceae > Paenibacillus > Paenibacillus sp. MAHUQ-45. The sequence continues at coordinate 11,713 of NZ_JBYUPV010000012.1, read as the reverse complement.
CATGTTTTCTGGGAAGACAGTCAGGTTCTTCACGATGTTCCCGAAACGATTCAGCATGTAGTTCAGCAACATCGTCGCATCCGGCAGGATGATCCGCTCTACGGAAGAGTGGGAGATATCTCGCTCATGCCACAGCGGCACGTTCTCGTAAGCAGTAACCATATGACCACGAATCACGCGGGACAGGCCGGAGATATTTTCGCAGCCGATTGGGTTGCGTTTGTGCGGCATTGCCGACGAGCCTTTTTGTCCCTTGGCAAAAGCTTCTTCCACCTCGCGGATTTCGCTCTTTTGCAGGGCGCGGATTTCAGTAGCGAATTTGTCGAGTGAAGTTGCAACCAATGCCAACGCAGCCATGTACTCTGCATGACGATCACGCTGCAGGGTCTGTGTGGAGATTGGCGCCGGGCTAGTGCCCAGCTTGCGACAGACGAACTCTTCTACAAACGGGTCGATGTTGGCATACGTGCCAACCGCACCGGAGATTTTACCAAACTGCACACCATCAGCTGCACGGCGGAAACGCTCCAGGTTCCGTTTCATTTCTTCATACCAAAGCGCCATTTTGAGACCAAAAGTAGTCGGCTCAGCATGAACACCATGTGTACGGCCCATCATCGGTGTATCTTTATAGGCAATCGCCTTGTCTTTCAGAATTTCAATAAAGTTAATAATGTCCTTCTCCAGTATCTCGTTCGCCTGGCGCAAAAGATATCCCAGCGCAGTATCAACGACATCCGTAGAAGTCAGGCCGTAATGCACCCATTTGCGTTCCGCACCAAGGCTCTCGGATACGGCACGGGTAAAAGCAATCACATCATGGCGGGTTTCCAGCTCAATCTCATTAATGCGGTCGATATCGAATTTGGCATCCTTACGCAGCTTCGCCGCATCTTCATGTGGGATTACGCCAAGCTCGGCCCATGCTTCACATGCGCACAATTCTACTTCCAGCCATGCTGCGAATTTATTCTCTTCGGTCCAAATGGCCCGCATTTCCGGTCTGCTGTAACGTTCGATCATATTTTTTCAGTTCCTCCAAAGGTTAGATTGCTCTACCCAGGACAGCCCGTCTCCGGTGTCCTTGCAGAGCAGGTTGATATGGCCCATTTTACGACCATTTTTGCTCTCTGTCTTGCCATATATATGAAGCTTAGGGATAACCCCCAGCTTGCCGGCTATTTCATCATAAGCGCTAACCTTACTTACCGCACCTTCCAAGTGCTGTCCAAGCACATTGACCATCACCACCGGGGTCAGTAGCGTCGTGTCTCCCAGCGGCAGATTGGTAATCGCCCGCACATGCTGCTCGAACTGCGAGGTCGCACAAGCGTCCATAGTATAATGCCCAGAATTATGCGGTCTTGGCGCCAGCTCATTGACGAACAGCTCACCATCCTCCGTAACGAACATTTCCACGGCCAGCAGGCCGACAGCGTTCAATCCGGTGATCAGTCTCTCCGCCAGCTCGCAGGCTCTGCGCTGAATCTCTTCCGATACCCTTGCAGGCACAATAGAGAGATGCAGAATGTTGTTCACGTGGATATTCTCCGCAGGCGGGAAGCTTTTCACCTCGCCAGACGCGCTGCGGGCGGCAACTACGGAGATTTCGCACTGAAAAGCAACGAATTTCTCCAGGACCAGCTCCGGCACGGCTGCTTCGGTTGATTTGCCCGCTTCACCGGCGGGCGCTCCAGCCACTGCGGCTCCCGGCGCTACCTGCCGGAACGCCGCTTCGAGCTCGGCCACCTCGCGGATGACGGCTTGCCCCTTGCCGTCATAGCCCCCTGTGGCTGTCTTCAGCACACAGGGCAGGCCCAGTGCGGCAGCCGCGGCCTCAAGCTCGGCCAGGCTGCCCACCTTGCGGTACGGGGCGACCGGCACGCCGGCAGCCTCGATCGCAGCTTTTTCACGCAGTCGGTGCTGTGTCGTATACAGCAGCGCACTGCCCTGTGGCACGTACGATTCCTCCGTCAGCAGCGCGGCTACGCCTGCGTCGACGTTCTCGAACTCGTACGTGATCACATCGGAGCGGCGCGCCAGCTCACGCGCCGCGTCCCGGTCGTTGTACGCCGCCGTAATCTGCGGCGTTACTTGCCCGCAGGGCGCATCCGGCGCAGGGTCTAGCGCCACAAAGCGGTAGCCCATGGCGCTGCCAGCCAGCGCCAGCATGCGGCCAAGCTGGCCGCCGCCGAGCACGCCGATGGTCGAGCCCGGCAGCAGTGTCCGGGCCGTTGCCGCCCCGGACGTCCCCGTTCCGGCGTCCGTTACCGAACCATCTCTACCGGCCGCTGTCGATCCGGACGGCCCTGTTCCACCGTCCGTCCCCGAACCAGCCCCACCGGCCGCTGTCGTATCCAGCGCCCCATGGGCAGCAGCGGCGCCATTACCCGCGCCGCCTGCCACATCCGCAGCCAACAGCTTCTGTGCCTCCGGCCTCATAAGCTGTCGCTGCTTTCCAGCACTCCGGCGGTAATAGCATCCCGCCGGAGCTGCACTCGATCCTGCACCTGCGGATCGAATGCGCCGATGATTTGCGCGGCCAGGAGGCCCGCATTCACGGCTCCAGCACGGCCGATCGCTACAGTCGCCACCGGAATCCCGCCTGGCATCTGCACGATCGAGAGCAGCGAATCCAGGCCGTTCAAGGCCTTGGATTGTACGGGCACACCAATGACTGGCAGTATCGTTTTCGCTGCCACCATCCCTGGCAGATGCGCTGCTCCGCCTGCGCCTGCAATAATGACGCGGAGGCCACGCCCCACCGCTTCCTCAGCATATTGGAACATCAGGTCCGGCGTACGATGCGCGGACACTACCTTTTTCTCATAGGATATTTCCAGTTCCTCAAGCACTGCACAGGCGTGCTCCATCGTTTCCCAATCCGATGTACTGCCCATGATGACACCGACTTGCACAGACATGATTTGACCCTGCCTTCCGTAAAAATAAGATGGATACACATTAGTTTCCCATAATTCCGAAAAAAAAAGCCCGATTTCCAGACGCATTTTGCTGCGGGAGGATCGGACTGCCAAGGAAATACATGAGGGCGGGTCCCGCTGTCCCTGAATGACATTTCATCCGGTGCGGGAAAAGCACATACAGCTTCGGCCAGTTATACGGGCCCGGTGCTGCTGCGGCTATCCTTCATCACATCTCCTCGTAGTCCGGTAATTTACGGTTCCCGGGTAGAAACTTCCGGGCCATATCCCCGGCTTTATACGAGCTGTTCATAGCTTTAGTTTAACAACGCCCTACACATCATGTCAACTTAAACACGAACATTGTAAAATACAAAAGTTTAAACGTTCGCTTTTGAGTATCTTTTCTTTCGTAATAAAGGGCTAATGTTCTGCAAAACAGATTTATTTTCTTACAAAGGCTTCCACCTTCAGGATTAGGGACCTGACAACCTGTACCTACTTGTACGCAAAAAAGGGGAATGCCGCTAGCGGCCTCCCCTATAATCGATTTATTTGACAACCAGCACTGGAATGCGTGCACTTTGCACGACATTATGGCTGACACTTCCCAGAACGAATTCACGGATCCCACCAAGCCCACGGCTACCGATGACAATCACATCCACACCGTTCTCCTTGGCATAATTCAGAATGACCTCCGCAGGCGAACCCTGCAGCAGCTCTACCTTTGCATTCAACCCTTCCGCCTCAAGACGTCCCTTCACTTCTTCTGTCGTCTGCACCGCGAGATCATAATATTCCTTGTTCACCGAAGCTGGCAGAGGCGCAAGAGCTTCCCCGATGAAAAAGCGCGGGAAATCAAATGCGTGTACGACATGCAGGGATGAACCTGGTGTGACCTTGGCCAGTTCAATTGCGCGCTCCAACGCTTGATTGGAAGCCTTAGAACCGTCATAGGCGAGCAAAATTTTAGAGAATAACATGTACGCCACCTCTTTTTCTGTTTTGTATAGCCATCATGAAATTCATAATGCTATCATCTTAGAAAATAGCTGTAGAGCAAGGCATTCAGAAGCAGCAGCAGCGGAATTCCGATCCTAAAGGACATATGTCGCGTCTTGTGGCGCTTGCGGTACATTGCGATCAGCACACCTAATGCTCCGCCCATGGCCGCCAGCAGAAACAGGGTCTTTTCAGGTACCCGATCCCGTCTTTTCCGGGCTTTGTTCTTGTCCTCTGACATGACCACGTACCCAATAATATTAATCGCCACAAACCACAGCATGACCAATTTGACCATTCTTTCCGGCCCCTCCTCCTTGCAACCTATCTACTTCTTATTATATTACCCTTTTCACAAAAAACCAATAATAGTCCCCCGATGTTCCGCGAGGCCGGGCTATCTTGTTCTGACTGTTCAACTGGGCATTCGAGATTCTTAACATTCTACCGGCCTGACACTCTCAGCGCAAAACCTTCTTCGCAGGCACTTTTCCCTCGATCCATACCAGGGACAACACCGCCGCCAAGGCAGCAGCAATTGCTCCTAGCCAAAATCCCCCCGCAAGACCATACGCCGAGCTCATCCAGCCAGCCACGAACGGTCCAGCCGACATTCCTGCAGCATACACCGCTTGGTAAAACCCCATAGCCGTAGCCCGTTTAGCCGGGTCAACACCCGAGACCGACTTACCTAGCAGCAGCGGAAAAATGAGGCCCTGCATAAAGCCATTGCCCACTTGAGTGATGCATAGGGCGGCAAGCGTCGGCATGAATGGGATGAATAAGGTACACAAAGCAGTTCCGACAAAACCCAGTAACAATGTCCCTCGGTCACCCAGTAGCTTTCCGAACATACGAGAACCATAGAGAGTGGCTACCGCATGCGGGACCATGAAGGCCAGTGTCAGCCAACCCAAACTTTCTTTACTCGCCCCGATACTCAACGCCTGATTCGGCGTATAACCAAACATCGTAATGAACAGCACGCAGTGGGCCAAAGCCGACAATAGTGATACCCTGACTAGCAGCGGCTCCTTAATAACGAGTGCCAAATCCTTGACCTGCATCCTCCCTTCGCTTCGCTCGAGCCTTTGCTCCGGCAAGCGGAGAGCCAACAACAGGGCCAAGATAGCAACAATGCTACCGATCAGAAACGGTGTACTCCAGCCCCAGTGATCAACAATATAGCCACTGATCATCATGCTTGTGAGCTGGGCGATCACTGTAGTAAACTGCAGCATGCCCATTGCTTTTCCGGCTTCATCCTTAGAAAAATATCCCGTGAACATCACCGTGTACACAACCCATGCCGATGCAGAAATGCCGGACACAGCCCGGGCTGCAAGCGCCCAACCAGGCGCTGCACCCCACATGAACAGCAAACAGCTCACCGCTGTTGCAATAAGTCCCAAATAAATAAACGGTCGTCTGCGGTTCATATAGTCCGAACCGATGCCCATTGGTAGACGGAACAAAATCTGCATCAGCCCGTACACACCAAGCACCATGCCAACCATCATGTAGGAAGCACCCAAATGCTCTACGTAAGGTGAAAGTATTGGAACATAGATATAAGAAGAGAACCAATAGAAATAAACAATGATCAAAAAGAAAAATCGGCTGTTCCGACCCCGATGTGAGGTTCCTGCCGATGCAAGTTGATCTGCCTGTCGCAGATCGGACATACCATCACCTGCTCCATCCTTCATAGTCCGAAGGCTTGGTATTTCACAGGGTTCGTCTTCGGCCCTTTAAGTAAAACACATCCCTCACGGGTTTGGAAGATGATGGAGCGAGTCAACCTCTATCGACAACAAATCTCTCAGTGTCCGGCAGAAGCCTTATCCACATGTGTCAGATACTTGCGTCCCAACAAAACTATGCCGATAGCAACCACAACGAATAATGCACCAATGTAAAAAGGAACATGCGGGTTGTACCATTCCGCCAACTTGCCGGCCAGCCAAGGTGCCAATGCACCGCCGATAAAGCGTACAAAACTGTACGCAGCCGATGCCGTGGACCGCTCTACAGGTGCCGCCTCCATAACAGCCGTTGTAATAAGCGTGTTATTGGTTCCGAGGAAAGCTCCGGCAATGATTACTGCCAGAATCATCGTAATTTGTGAAGAGGTCCAGATTCCCATGACCAGTAGCGTAAGGGCAAAGAGCAGTAGAGCAGCAGACATGGAGCGGATCGACCCGAACCTTTTTTGCAGACGCGGGGCGACAAAGACAGAAGTGAAGGCCAGCAGCAAGCCCCAGCCGAAGAACACATAACCTAAACCATGCTCATCCAGATTCATTACAAACGGCGTGTACGCCATCAGTGTGAAGAATCCAAAGTTGTATAAGAACGCGGTAATGGCCAGCACCAGCAAGCCCGGATGTCTAAGCGCCTTAAAAGGATCAGCCAGTGAAGCCCGGCTTTTCTGTTTTGGAATCTTCGGCATTAGCAGCCCTATGGATATAAAAGCTATTGCCATCAGTGCGCCTACACCGAAGAACGGCCCGCGCCACGAAATTGAACCGAGTTCACCGCCTAGCAGCGGTCCGACCGAAATCCCTAGCCCCAGAGCCGCTTCATATAAAATAACCGCCTTAGCTGAACCGCGCACCGACAGGCCTACAATCGCCGAGAGGGCTGTGGCAATGAACAGCGCATTGCCGAGACCCCAGCCAGCTCTGAAACCAACAAGCTGTCCAATGCTGCTCGACATTCCGCCCAGCAGAGCGAATATGACTATTAATGCCGTTCCCGTCATCATCGTCCATTTCATCCCGATCCGGCTAGAAATGAAACCTGTAACCAACATCGCGATCCCAGTCACCAGATTATAACTGGAGAACAGCAGTGATACCTGACTCGGCGTAGCATGCAATTGCTTACCGATAGCCGGCAAAATCGGGTCCACCAATCCAAGTCCCATAAAAGAAATTACGCAAGCAAAAGCCACGGCCCAAACCGCCCGTGGCTGAGTCAATCGTCCGGCATTGCGTTGCAAACCTTCCGAGTCTATTCCCATTTTCTTTCCCTCCAAATTTAGATCTCAAGCTGTCCAGACTAACTATCCCCAGACCTCATCGATCGTTGTTCCAGCTAGTATGGACTTAACTCTCCTGTGACTACAGTTGCTCCAGAACATCCCAGGATCGTTTCCTCATATCCTCCAGCTCCGCTCGGAATGATGTCATCTTTTCCAGCTAGTATGGACTCAACTCTCCTGTGACTACAGTTGCTCCAAAACATCCCTGGATCGCTTTCTCATATCCTCCAGCTCCGCTCGGAATGATGTCATCTTGTCCTAGTATGGACTCAACTCTCCTGTGACTACAGTTGATCCAGAACATCTCTGGATCGCTTCCTCATATCCTCCAGCTCTGCACGGAATGATGTCATTTTTTCCAGCTTCCGGTCCAGAGCTTCTAACTGTTCACCCAGCTTTTGCTCCAATTCAATCAGCTTTTCCTTCCGTCCTGGCACTTCGTCTCTCCCTTTGTAATGGCTGCGATAGCTTTCCAGCAAATCATGAAAAGCTACAAACTGTTGCAAATCCACCAGTGAGATGCCCAGTACTTCCTTCGCATCCATAATCCTACGGAGACTCTCAATGTCCTCCTCGGTGTATAGCCGCGTTCCCTTTTCGCTCCGCTGCGGTGAGGCCAGCAGCCCCATCTCTTCGTAATAGCGGATGGTTCGTTTGGTTAGCCCAGTCTCCTGCGCGACCTGTTCAATCTTTAACCAGCTCATAACAGCCTCCTGCTCCAATCTATTAGGTCATTACTTTATGATTATTTTTGACTACTCTTATATTATATATAATGTTAACGTTAACGTCAAATTTATGCCTTGTTCATCCTTATTATAAGTACCTTATGGCGGCACGATACAAAAAAAGACTCGGCAACCAACACCGAGTCCTTTCATATTTTTAGAGCCAAGCCAGCTAATCTTTCTCTTATCTTTTCGATGAAAATTAGGCTGTGTTTCTGACCCCAACACATTTACTTAATAGCGTGAATTTCAACGTACTTCAAGATTGGAGGCGAGGAGCTCTTACTTGTAGTGATTGCCAGCCTCTTCTTCCTTCTGCTCTGATCTAATCTAATCAGCTTTGTTCGTAATGTCTTTTTTTCTATTATAAGCTGAACTTAAGAATTAATAAGCGTCAACCGACTGATACCATACCCCAACAGGGATTTACCGATTCATAAGGTTAGATCCATATCGTTATATTTATAACGTCTGAAGCTTCAGCTCGCCCTCTATAGTGAGGCCTTTAGCTACTCCTGAGATTTTAAACAAGCGAATTCCCTACTTGCTACTATTACTGACCCCGTTGCTCCTTTTTTTTGAAGATACGCGGCCCTACTCGCTACTCGTTTCCTTTCTTGCCTTCCATTGCAGCCTTTAACAGCTCACCCAGGTTGGAGCCGATGCTCTCCTGCTTACTGTACTGCTGCACGAGCTTCTGCTGCTCACGCTTGTTGACATGCTTGTGGTCTTTATCCATCGTCTCTGTAATACCGCAACCGAGGCATTGTACGTACAGTCCTGCCTTGCCTTCTTTCAGTTCCATTTTCTTATGGCACTGTGGACAGCGGCGGTTGGATAAGCGCTTCTCTCCCGAACGGGTGTAGCCACAGCTATCTGCCGGGCAGATGAGCATCTTACCCCGCTTGCTCTTCTTCTCCAAGAGTCTTGTTCCACATTCCGGGCAATGACTGTTCGAAACATTATGCGGCTTGTATTCCGCCGAGCTGGTCTTTACGCCAGATACAAGCTCCTGTGCCATGCTGCGGATACCCTGCAGGAATGGCTCAGGACGGCCTTGACCGCGAGCGATCTTCTCCAGCTCTGCTTCCCAGCGAGCAGTGAGGTCCGGTGTGCGCAGCTGTGGTGATACCAGACCGATAAGCTGCTTTCCTTTGCCCGTCGGATGCAGCGAATTCCCTTGACGCTCGATCGTATCCGAGCTAACCAGCTTCTCGATAATGTCGGCGCGTGTGGCTGGGGTGCCCAGCCCGTGCTTCTCCATTTGCGTCAGCAGCGACGCCTCCGTATACCGTTTCGGCGGCTGAGTCCGTCCGGCTTTGACTAGGCAGCGCCGGACCGTAACCGTCTCGCCCTCGCGCAGCTCGGGGAGCTTTACACCGCTCGCGGCTGGTTCATCCGCCGCTTGCTCATCCTCGTCGTCGTTACTCATATCGCCGCCGTAAACCTCACGCCATCCGGCATCTTTTACCGTGGTGCCTTTGACGTGGAAGCTCTCGCCCTCCACCTGTACAGTCACCGCTACAGCATCGTAGCGAGCCGGTGGATAGAACAAGCTAATGAAGCGCCGTACGATCAGGTCGTACAGCTTCCGTTCCTCCGTGCTTAAGCCATTCAGCAGCACCGTCTGCTCCGTAGGAATGATCGCATGGTGATCGCTCACCTTGCTGTCATCTACAATCCGCTTCGTGATCGGCAGCGGTTTGCGCAGCAGAGGACGGGCTAACGTCGCGTAAGGCCCGACAGCCACACTATCCAGACGCTCCTTCAGTGTTCCCGTCATATCAGAGGACAAATAACGGCTATCCGTACGCGGATAAGTCACCAGCTTATGTTGTTCATAAAGACGCTGCAATACACTGGATGTCTGCTTCGCAGAGAAGCCGAACTTGCGGTTAGCATCGCGTTGCAGCTCCGTCAGGTCATAAGCGAGTGGATGCGGCTCACTCTTTTCACTTTTTTGTACCTTCGTAATCCGTCCGTTCCGTCCGGTCAGCTTCTCGCTTAAAGTTTTTGTCTTCTCTTTATCAAAAATCCGTCCATCTCCACCATTGGCCCGCCAGCTAGCCTGAAAATGCCCAAAATCAGCAGACAAGGTCTCAAAATCCTGCGAGCGGAAGCTGGTAATTTCATTTTCCCGATCCATGATCATTCCCAGCGATGGTGTCTGCACCCGGCCCGCCGATAGCGGTGCGCCGAACTTGCAGGTCAATGCCCGCGTTACGTTCAGCCCAATCATCCAGTCGGCCTCTGCCCGGCAGCGTGCTGATTCATACAACCGGTCAAAATCCTTGCCCGGCCGCAGTGCAGCAAACCCCTCCTTGATCGCCTTATCTGTCTGCGAAGAGATCCAAAGGCGCCGGAACGGCTTTTTCCAACCGGCCATGTTCATGATCCAACGCGCCAACAGCTCACCCTCACGCGCAGCATCGGTAGCCACAATCAGCTCTCCGACATCCTGCCGTTTCATCAGATGCTGTACCGCCTTGTACTGTTGGCTCGTCTCCCGCAGCACCTTCAGCTTCGCTTTCTCCGGCAGAATCGGCAGATCCTCCAAAGCCCAGGTTGCAAATTTATTGTTGTAATCCTCAGGCTCCGCCAGGCCAACCAAATGCCCCAAAGCCCAGGTGACTATATATTTAGGTCCTTCAATATAACTCTTCTGCTTCTCCTTACATCCCATAACCCGCGCAATCTCCCGCGCCACAGACGGCTTTTCCGCCAATACGAGTACCTTCATAACTCTCTCCTTTCCATACGGAATTATTATAGCATTAAATGAAAGACAGCAAATAACGTCAGGACTGATTTACTGTAAGGGCATACATCTTTCCTAAAAACAAAGGACCTTGTCTATATCAGATTAGATCTCTCCGTTTAATAAAAAAGAGTACTATATACAATTTTCTTATCTTTCAAATATCAAACAAGCAGTGAATAAGATCGTATCGCCGGAAATCCCCTGCACATACGCTCCTTCAGTTGACAACGAAGACCGGGAAATTGTTATCTCCTGTCCAAAGGTCGCCTCTTGTGAATAAGTGATATTAAACCGTTTCAGCTTTTTTCCATCCCATTCATCCAAAGACAGCGCATCACAACATAAATCACCGTACTTGGCATTGTTCAAGTGCCCGTTATTGTCCAGTCCGCTGTATCTTACTTGATAGCGATAAGCTTCCTGCATAAGTAACCCCTCAGGAATCTCCACTTTGCTCGGCATCTCTCCTACTGAGTCGGCTACATAGTGCTGCACTGGAACTGGTAGTGCCGAAGGCCGGAGAATTTTACGTTTTTCGATATCAACCAGAGCCCAAATAGAGCGCGCGCTCGCAATCTCATTGTCACTACTATCAAAAATTCGGTAATCCCGCTGCCACAAAGCGCCTTTGGTTCCCTTACTCCAAGTTCGAATAGATAGCGTGTCATTCGGCCGTGGCGTGGATTGAAAATCAATGTCCAGAGTAATTAGCATCCATGCCATTCCTACCTCTAACAATTTCTCCAGACTAACTCCTAGCCCACCTACCGCAGAATCCGCTGCACGCTGCATCATATCCAGAATAAAGGACAATTTAGCATTGGAACGATAATCTGTATCGCTAGCATGTACAACCTGCTTCTCTATCCACACAAGTTTATTAGAGTTATCCATAGGTATCCTTCTTTCATGTAAAAATATCTATCAGTTTTGTAGGCGGTATCCACATATCCCACTGCCTATCCACATAATCTGGGGAGTACTCACCTAAAAAGTACTTAAAAACACTTAAAAGCCCTTATCCACATGTGGGTAACTTTAAATAGTTTACACTTTTCCTGTATTTACCCACAAACTCATCTGTGAATTTTTCTGTAAATTAAAACTTTAGACAACAAAAAAGTCCTTGTTGATTACTCAACAAGGACTCATGTGCTTGGCGGCGTCCTACTCTCCCAGGACCCTTCGGTCCAAGTACCATCGGCGCTGGAGGGCTTAACGGTCGTGTTCGGGATGGGTACGCGTGGAA
>NZ_JBYUPV010000011.1:124800-227935 GCF_058133325.1 Paenibacillus sp. MAHUQ-45 | reverse complement strand
GGTCTTCAGGCTTTTCGAACAGTGTTTGAGTCGTATTCCTTTTTACTGTAATTTTTTTCTATTGCAGTGATACAGGATTAGCTCTGGAGTCCGTTATCTTCCTGAATGGCTGAATTTAAAGGCAATAAGGCCTCTGGAGTCCGTCTTGAAGAAGTGAGTACTAATTTTAAGGTAGGTCCGAGTATATTCGTTTTTATTTTTCGCATGTGATAAATGTCATCGAAAAGATATAATTAAAATTTGAATAATAAAGGAGAGAGAAATATATTTAGAGGATCACTTGCAGAAGGGGTGTGGGATCGTTGGCAGCCAGCCGCGAATCTGTGGAACAGGATTTTATGATTGAACAATTGAAAGAGGTATTTCAAGTTACGGTATTATGGTCCGAAGGGCGTGCATGTCTGGAGTATGACACCGAGGAGCAATTGCAGAAAGTATCAGACTATGTCAGAGAACATTTTGACAGAGATCTCCTAGATGTATTCTTTACAGCTGTGGAGAGCCTTCCTGAGGATGAATAATAAGATTGAAGGAATATACTCCATATGGAGTTTAATGAAGCTTAATGGCTTACAAGAGTAGCTTTTTACGGGATAGCTGGGTGGTTTTTTGGATGCCAGTAAGGTCGAATAATGATTGATTCCTACTATGTAAGTAGCAAAAGAAAAGACACCCGGCAAGGTGTCTTTTTCAATTCCATTTAAGCGTATTTCACCACTGTTGCATGTCTAACGATTCAAAGGCTACTTTGCATGCTCGTCCGGCTGATGAATACCAAAAGTATTTCCTTCAGTGTCTATATAATACCCTTGCCACGCCATTCCAGGCAGTGCATACTTGGGCAACGCTAACTTGCCACCAAGACTAAGAATTTTGGATTCAGTGGAATCGTAATCTCCCACCCCAATAGTACAGGCATATCCATTTATAGGTTGACCAGGCTGGGGTGAAGCCCCTTGACGTTGCATCAAGGCCCCATTAATGCCGAGTTCATTTGCATCTCCTGTCGTAGCTCCCCAATAAGGCATGCCAGCATAATTACTCCAATCCTCAAAGGTCCATCCAAATACCTCGCCATAAAACTTTTTAGCACGTTCCATGTCATCTACATGAATTTCGAAATGAACTAGTCGACCCATAATCTCCTCCTATTTTTTGACTTCCTGTATTTCCCTCTTATTATACTTTCCTATTTCGCTAAAAATATAAAATTGAATGGAAAATCGATGGCTAGGCCTTGCGTGAGTGTCGTTATTCTCGTTAGGATAATGCTATATGTTTAAATCGGAGAGGAGCTGAATGGATTGAAACTTAACCAAATAAATATCGCTGTTGAATTGTCCAAGCTTAGCAAAGACGAACTGGTAACCTTACTTGTCAACTTTTCTGAAGATATTGATGAGGTGAAGCGGTCGCTTTCCTTGAGGTTTATGGATGACGATGATAAGAGCAGTTTTAATGAATATAAAAAAATTATTCGCTCCTCTATCAAACAAAATTCTGATCGCTATGGCTTCGTCGCGTATCGTTATGTTAGTTACGCTGTAGTTGGTGCCGAACAAGTAATGGTCAAAGCAGAGGATGCTTTGGAGGGCGGAAAAGCTATCCGTGCTGCTGAAATTTCGTTTTGCATTATGCACGAGATGGGGAATTTGCTGCAGAAGTGCGATGATTCCGGTGGTATTGTCGGAGATATGATACAGGCGTGCCTGCGCTTAGTTCGTAGTGTGACTACCGATATTGAAGAGAACGACCCGAAGGTAAAGTCGAAACTGTTTAAATTGCTTTTAAAAGAGGCAGGCCATTCAAGTATTAAAGGGTGGAGTGATTGGCAACTGTCACTTTTGGAAAGTGCTGTTCATGTGATGACAAGCTCTGCGGAAAAGGATTTATGGAATGATACCATTAAAAAATTAGTGAGCGAGGAAGATAATCACTTATCGAAAAACAGCTATTTTCTTGAACACTCAGCTTGGCTGTGGTATCAAATCATTGAAAGGTTCGACGGCGTAATCCAAGCACAACATTATTTACAAAGTCATCTTGAATATACGGTTTTTCGGAAAAAAGCGATTGAACAAGCAATCCAGAATCAAGACCTTGATAAAGCGCTACAACTAGCTAAGCAAGGAGAAAAAAAGGATAGAGCAAACAGATTTCATGGTTTAGTGGACGAGTGGAAGGCTTATCAATATGAGATCTATGGACTTACTAATCAATTAGAAAAGCAAATCGAAATTGCCGAGGAGTTTGTGTTAGACGGCGAATATCTGTATTACTCGCGTTTGAAAGGATTATACAGTGCGGATGACTGGAAAATTGCCTACGAGAGACTTTTGAACGAGCTGGACAAGAGCGACAGAAGTTGGAGTGCAGACTCATTATATAGACGTGTACTTGTTGAAGAGAACGAGACGCAGAGATTGCTGAATTATGTTAAAAAGAATAAGCGTGCTGTGTTAGAGTATTACCCGCATCTTGTTTCTAAGTATGCTGATGATGTTTTCGCATTGTTTACACAACTTATTTCGGAGGAAATTGCCGTATCATCGAATCGGAAAGAGTATCAAAAAGTATGTGGAATGATTCGCCATCTAATCAAAGCCGGTGGGAAACTTCAGGCCCAAATGATAATTGAACAGTTATGTAATGATTATCCGAAAAGATCCGCTATGATAGATGAGTTGCGAAAGATAAAGGTTTAGACTATATTTTGAGGAATGTTCCTTTGAGCAGATCACGTGTATTCTTTGGGAGCATTCAGCACACAATAATCAGTAAAGACACCCTTTAAAGGAACCTATTTCCTTTTAGCAGGCTGTGTGACTATAAGTGGTTAGATGTTCTGCTACAACCCTACAACGGCGAGGGTTTAGCACCTTTTTTTGGGATTTAATTTTGTTTGACAGAAGGGGCACATTCATACATAATCTATTCATACTAAGCGCATATGTTTTACTGCATAAGAGGGGGATTGACATGTCAAAGTTTAATGCATTTCAAAGAAAGAAGTCGTTCTGGGTTGGATCTTTAGTGGTTCTGTTAATGGTTGTTCTGGCAGGATGCTCCGGATCGAATAATGAAGCGGCTCAAAATACAGGTGCTAATCAAAGCACGAACCAAGGCGCGGATACAAGCAAAAACACAGAACCGCCCGCAACTGGTGGAACGTTCACTTACGGACGTCCGGCTTCAGTTACCTCGTTTGACCTGCACAATCAGATTACTGCAAATAACGCTTTTGCAATAGATAAAGTTTTTGAGCCACTGGTTGCGTTTGATAGTGAAGGAAAGATTGTGGATTGGCTAGCCAAGTCACATAGTATTAGCCCAGATGGCTTGACCTATACTTTTGTTCTGCGTGATGGGTTGAAATTCTCTAACGGAACTGAAGTGACTGCAGAGGATGCAGTGTTCTCCATTCAGCGGCATTTGACTGTGGGTGGCCCTCTGGCTATCGCGGCACAGGTTGCTTCTCTTAAGGCCGAAGATGCCAAAACGTTAGTAATTACACTAAAAGAGCCGTACACGCCATTTATTTCCGAGCTGACGAATTTCTCCAACGGTATTCTGCCTAACAAATTTGGCGGTGTAACTGAAGAAGAATTCTTTAAGAACCCTATAGGTACTGGTCCGTTTGTCGTTGAAAAATGGGACCCAGCGGGTGATCTGACGTTCAGCAAAAACCCTAACTACTGGCAGGAAGGCAAGCCATACATCGATAAGCTTGTCTACAAGCTGATTGAAGATGATAGCCAAGCAATCAACCAGCTTAAAGCGGGTGAGGTAGATGGTATTGAGACGCTTGCGCTTGGAAATGCCAATGAAGTGAAGCAAGGTGCTGATACGACAGTAGCGACTAACGGCAGTTGGGTAACGGAGCAGTTGTTCTTCAATACACTCGATAAACATTTCTCTGATGTCCATGTTCGTCGTGCCCTGGCGTTGGCCCTGGACCGTGATGGATTGACCAAGGCGCTTACCTTCGGTTATGCGCAGGTAGCGAATTCGCTATTGCCACCAGCCATCCCTTATAACACTAACGATACGATTAAAGCACTCAACCATGATGAGGCCGCAGCTAAAGCAGAGCTTGCCAAGTCGAAGTTCCCTGATGGCTTCACTACGAAGTTGTTGGTTGCTTCCGGAAACAGTACAAGAGCGCAAGAGGCACAGATCATTCAGGCTGCTGCTAAAACCATCGGTATCAATATTGAGATTGAATCGGTTGAGCTAGCTTCATTCCGTGAGCGTTTCTTTGCTTATGATTTCTCGGCTATGCTTAACAGTGGTCAGGCGGATTCTCCTGAAGCTAACTCGATCCTTGCCTTCCAGACCGATCCGAACGGTTTCAGCAAGTCTTATTGGACACATTACACGAATGATGAAGTGACCAAACTTCTGATCCAAGGCCAAAAAACACTTGATGGGGCAGAACGTGGAGATATTTACGCCAAGCTTCAGCAGATTCTTGCGGATGAAGTGCCTTACATTCCACTGTACTATCCAGATATTATTACTGGTGTACGTTCTTCCGTAGAAGGTCTGGTTGTGCTTCCTAACGGCAGTCTTCGCTTTGAAGATGTTCGTATTAAAAAATGATTAAATCTAACCGTTTATTCAAAAAATTTGCCGACAACGATTCACCGCGCAGGTGGCTCGTGCTTGCTCTCATAAGAGCGGCAGCCGTTATCACCTGTGTGGTGGCGGCTGTCT
The DNA here is from genome assembly GCF_058133325.1 of Paenibacillus sp. MAHUQ-45. NCBI lineage: Bacteria > Bacillati > Bacillota > Bacilli > Caryophanales > Paenibacillaceae > Paenibacillus > Paenibacillus sp. MAHUQ-45. Next base: position 223,219 of record NZ_JBYUPV010000011.1, on the reverse strand, counting down.
TTTTCCTTATACGGATTGTGCCGGGAGATCCTGCCAAAATGATCCTCGGGGAACACAGCACGCCTGAAGCTATCCAAGCCTTGCACCATTCACTTGGGCTGGATCTCCCGCTATGGGAGCAGTTCACCCGATTTGTACAAAATCTTTTCACACACGGCGATACCGGGGCTTCCATTGCTTGGGGAACGTCGACTAGAGAACTGATTGCGGAGCGCGCTCCGGTTACACTCTTGTTGATTGTGATGGCCAGTGTATTGGCAATAATAGTGGCGCTTGTGCTAGCTACGCTTGCAGCGACGAATAAAGACAAACTGCTGGATCATCTGATACGTATCTTTCCAACGATCACGCTCGGTATGCCGGTCTTTTGGGTAGGCTTATTGTTGATTTTGTTCCTGAGCGTTCGCCTGGGCTGGTTCCCGGTAGGGGGAGTTGGGGAAGGCGTGGCTGGAACCTTATACAGTCTCACACTTCCTGCGATTACCGTTGCCTTCTCACAAATTCCTACCCTTGTGCGGTCCTTAAGAGCACAGATGCTGGAAGTGTTGGAATCGGATTTTGTAGTCACCTTGAAGGCGGCGGGAATTCCTAACCGGGTGATCCTGACCAAGCATGTGCTGCGCAATTCTGCGCTGCCTACATTGATGCTGCTTGGCGTAAATATTTCTTATCTGATCGGCGGTACCTTGGTCGTTGAACAGGTGTTTGGTATCAAGGGGATAGGCAGTCTGCTATTCTCAGCAATCTCCAAACGGGATTTTCCGGTCATCCAAGGAATAGCTCTGTACTGTGCGATATCTGTGGTCATCATCAGTCTTCTGGTCGAGATATCCTCCTGGCTGCTTGATCCCAGAACGAAAGGAAAACAATGAACACTACACTACTGGACCTACAGCAAGAGAATCAAAGTGTCCTGAAAAAAATACTGAACACGCCCTCTCTGCTTGTCGGGAGTATTATGTTTTTACTCCTCATAGGCATAGCTGTATTTGCGCCGTTCATTACTCCCTTTGAGCCTTCCGAGCAGAATCTGTACGCGATTTTGCAGCCTCCTTCCTCGGAGCATTGGCTGGGGACAGACCAGCTAGGACGCGACTTGTTCACGAGACTGATCTATGCGGCACGGACGGATTTGAAAATCATGGTGCTGGCGGAGATCATCCCTTTTTGCACAGGTATCTTTCTGGGAATGCTGGCGGGGTATTACGGCAAATGGGTGGATACCGTTATTTCACTAGTGACCGATACTTTTATTGCGTTTCCCTTCTATTTAATTGTTATTATCGTGGCCTTCGCTAGTGGCGCAGGTCAAAAAGGTATATACATCACCTTTATCTTGGTGGGCTGGATCGTCTTTGCCCGTGTAACGAGAGGCCTAAGCGCATCGTTTCGCAAGCAGGAATGGGTTGCTTCTGCCCAAACGATGGGAATTCCAGGGGTGAAGATCATTCTGCGGCATCTTTTGCCCAATGTATTGCCTCAGGCCGTGGTCGTGTTAATGACCGATATGGTTGGCTTGCTTGTGGCGATCGTCACATTAGGTTATCTGGGTATCGGTATTGCACCGCCAACTCCGGATTGGGGAACGATGATTTCAGACGGACAATCCTTCATAACTACAGCCTGGTGGCTATCAGCTGTTCCAGGAATTGCGGTTGTATACACAGGGATCGCGTTATCCCTTGTGGGTGATGGCCTGGCAGACCTATGGAGGAGAAAATAATGGCTACAAATCCCATTTTGGAAATAGAAAATCTCTCGCTCGCTACGTCCTCAGGCAAACCATTGGTCACCAATGTGAGCTTCTCTCTTGGAAAGGGCGAAAGCTTGGGACTTGTCGGTGAATCTGGCTCAGGCAAATCGCTCACTTTGCGTTCCATCTTAGGGTTACTTCCGCGTGGGGTTGAGCAAGTGGATGGAGCCATCCGGAGTGATGTGAGAAGCGCCATGATCTTTCAAGATCCCAGAGGTGCTCTGGACCCGCTTTGTCCGGTGGTTAGGCAGCTTGCCGAGGTAGTTTACTACAGACAGAACGTGAGTCGGAAAGCTTCACGCACCATTGCTCTGGAGTTACTGGAGATGCTCGGACTTCCCGATTCCCTGAAACAGAAGGATCGGTATCCGAGCCAATTGTCGGGCGGTCAATGCCAGCGTATTGTCATTGCTATAGCTCTAGCATGCAAGCCAGGTATCCTCTTGTGTGATGAGCCGACGACTGCGCTTGATGTTACTGTACAGAAGCAAATTATTGACACGATTACGCGTCTGCAACAGGAACTGGGCTTTGCCATGGTTTTTGTTACGCATAATCTGGCGATTGCTTCTTCGATGTGTTCTACGCTATGCGTGATGAAAGAGGGGCAGATCATCGAACGCGGCGAATCTTTGCCTCTTCTGCAAAACCCGCAACATCCGTATACGCAGATGCTGATCAATTCGGTGCTACCTTTGCCGGAGCTTGAAAGGGGTGCGGGTGCATGAAGACAGCCTTGCAGATAGAAGACCTAACAGTGAAGTATGGTGAGTTCACCGCACTGGATAAAGTAAGCTTAGAAATACAACCGCATACTACACTTGGTCTCGTAGGCGAATCAGGTTCAGGCAAATCTACGCTCGCGCGGGTCATTGCGGGGCTGATTGCTCCTAGTAGCGGACAAGTTTCGCTGGGTTCCCAAGTGTTAGGGAAGAAACGCAGTCGGGAGCAGCATAAGGACATCCAAATGATTTTTCAGAACCCGGATTCCTCGCTGAATCCGAAGCATACGATCCGGCAAATTCTTGCCGAAGGGCTGCTTTTTCACAAAATTGTGGATCGTGCCGGTGTGGAACAACGTTGTAAGGAGCTTCTGAACCGTGTTCATCTTGACGAAAGAGCCCTCGGTCGATATCCGCACCAATTCTCTGGCGGTCAGCGTCAGCGGATCGCGATCGCCCGTGCCTTAAGCGTGGAGCCAAGTGTGATTATCGCTGATGAACCTACGAGTGCGCTTGATGTTTCGGTACAACGTAGTATGCTTGAACTCTTTAATACGCTCAAATCGGAGCTTAATCTTACAATGCTATTCATCTCTCATGACCTGGGAGTTATACATGCGATAAGCGATATTGTGGCTGTTATGCGTAAGGGGAAGCTTGTGGAGATCAATCCCAAGGATCAATTCTTTTCACGCCCTGAAACGTCATATAGCCACGAGTTATTGTCCGCTGTCCCCAAAATGCCAATATCCAATACAGCAGGAGGTTTGTCATGAATCAAGTTCATAAAGGATATTCGCCACTTACGATCTCGGAGTTCGAAACGCTCACTCAGTTGCTCTCTAGGCTCCTATCCACAGAAGAATCCCCGGTTATCATACCGGGCGAGGCCATCTTGGGCATTGAGGCTATCGCAGCAGGTATCTCTGCTCCCGGCCGTAAAATTCTGAATGTTGTGACCGGTCCCTATGGGGATATTTTCGGAAAATGGCTGGAGCGCGGTGGCGCAGAAGTGATTGAGGTTAAAGTACCTTTTGATGAAGTAGCCACTGTAAATGAAGTTGCTGCCGCAATCGAACACCATAAACCTGGCGCAATTTCTTTTGTTCAGGGAGAAGCGGTCACAGGGGGTTCTAATCCAACCAAAGAAATACTGGAGCTCGCGCGCCGTTCTAACCTAATCACCGTGATCGATTCCGTGTCGGCCGTCGGGGCTGAACCGGTGCTTATGGACGAGTGGGGCATTGATTTTGTAGCCATTGGTGCGCAGAAAGGGCTGGCTGGACCCAACGGGGTCAGCGCCGTAGGTGTGTCCCAGCGTGGCTGGGCGTTCCTGGAGTCCAACGAACAAGCGCCGCGCAATTCTATTCTATCGTTGCTTGATCTTAAGCGTCCAGATAACAGTACAGCTCCTGTGCGTGTTCCGGCTAACATTCCTACGTTAGAAGCCAGAGACCTTATTGTATCTCTAGAGCTTATTGAGCAAGAGGGCTTGGCCGCGGTCAACCGCCGCCATCAGTTAGCAGCATCAGCTATGATTGCTGGCGTAGAGGCTTTGGGGCTCGAACCGTGGCAAAGAAATAGCACTGGGTACTCCTCGCTAACCACAACGGTACGGGTTCCTGAAGGCAGTAATCTCCATATCGACAAGCCGATTGGGATTGTTGCTCCTGGAGATGGAGTATTGCATGATAAACTCTGGCGCATCAATCATTTTGGTGCGAATGCCAGTCAGCAGGGCGTTGAACAAGCGCTTGTGACGCTGGCAGGATTTGTGCAAAAGGATCCTTCCAAGGCCATTGCCGCCCAAAAAGCAATTTGGGAGAATGCAAAATGACCAATGGAACTCAACAAGACCAGATTTTTAATAATATTTTTATTGCCGGGACTCAAGGAAAACGATTCGATATCACGATACGTGCCGGCCGGTTCTCATCCATTGTCGAGTCTAATTCGCCGGATGCCCGGGATGCTAGCTCAGGCAGCGATTTATGGATCAGTCCTGGTGTGATTGATCTCCATACGCACTTGGCATGGACCGATTTCGATCATGATGACCAATTGAAGCGTGATGCCTTGGAGGTAGAGGTGCTGCAAGCCCAAGCCTTTGAGGCAACGCTCCGTACCGGGGTGACTACAGCACGTGATGCGGGCGGACTTCTGCCGAGTGTAGTGAAGCATATTGCGCAGCAATATAATCAGCCTTTAAGCGTACACACCTGTGGCGATATGCTGGGTGCCGGAGATGCAAGGGGGATTAAGCATCTGGAGCAGCGGGTAAGTGATATTATCCGTTCCGGGGCAACCTGGATTAAGATCCTGGCCACGGGCGGACTGGGAGCAGCGCCGGATACAGTGCTGAACCCAGCGTTTTCGGAGGAAGAATTCGCTTATATTGTGCGTACTGCCCATGCGCAGGGCGCCAAAGTATTGGTTCATACCTGGGGTGGACCGACAGTCGACTGGTCTATTGATGCAGGCGTCGAGTCTGTTGAGCATGGAATGTATTTGACTGAGGCACAAGCTTATCGGTTGGCTCAGTCTAAGACAGCGTTCGTACCTACGGCCTCTATCTATCGGATTGCCGCAGACCCTTCCGGCGTGCTTGGCCTGCCTGAAGTCATTCGGGATCGGGCCGCACGCGCTGCCGCAGCTCACCCGCAGGCGATCAGCTATGCCAAAAAAGCAGGCGTACGCATTGGTTTTGGTACCGATTATGCTACACCTGCACTCCACGGACACAACCTCGATGAATTGGATGTATTAATCGACTGTGGACTAACACGTGAGGAGGCATGGCAGGCAGCCACGTCGTCCGCCGCCGACATTTTGGGATATGGTGACAGCTTGGGACGTGTCCAAGAAGGCTTCACTGCCGATGCTATTCTTTTTAATGCAGATCCGTATCAGGCATCAAGCGCAGCAGACTTACAGAGAAGTATTGTATCCGTCATTAAGGGAGCTGCGAGGCTGGAATAGTCAGGCACTCTTGAAAATAGACAAAGAAGAAGCTCCTTGGGAATCTCCAAGGAGCTTCTTCTTGCATCACGCATTCGTGTCCAGCATGGCTGGCATATGAATCTCCTTCACACATGACGCTTTAGATAGAGTGATCACACATTTTACGAGCGAAACAATATCTTGAACTGGAATCCTGGCGCCATCATACAATGAAATTGCTTTGTCCGCGCCTTCCTCGTAAGGAATTTCTGCGGCAATTTCTCCGGGATTGATACAGGTGACGGCGATACCGTATTTCCTGGTGTGTTCACGTAAAGCACTGCCAATCCCGCGTAATCCGAATTTGGACGCTACAAAAGTCACTTGGTCATTATTCGTATGATCGAGTCCAGCTGTGGAACCGATGAGGATGATTTTCCCGTTGTCCGATTGCATCAAATGGGGTAGCAGCTTCTGGATGCAGGTAATGGGTGAGGAGAGATTGACCTGAATCATCTTTAGGATCTCCGTTGGATCATCTTGCTCAAAATTGTACTGCTCTGTAAAGCCTTCCTTTTCCCAAAGCCCCACATTGTAGATCAATACATCAAGCGGAGTTCCTTCCATCTCAGCGGCTATCTTCTCAGTTGAAGAGGGTAAGGATAAATCAGCCTCAATCCAATAACGGTGAATGCTGTCGTTCAAATCTACGCTTGGCGGACGAGTTCTGGAGACGATCCAGACACGGTCACCGTTCTCTGGCAAGCCTTTTACGAAGGCGTCTCCCAAACCTTGGCTCGCGCCGAAAATTATATAATTTTTCATATGTCCTCCTGAATTGAAAATAATCGAACACACTTATCCGCTGGAAAGTTGTTTATAAAATACTTCATAGACGGAACTTTGTAAACAAAAATGTTTATAAAGTTTAATAATTAACAAAAAAAAGCGGCCCAAATGGGTCGCTTTGCTATTTCTATAAATCGCCTATGGCAGAGTCCAAAGGCGATTTATATCGTAGGCTGGGAAGGGTAGAGACGTTTTCTTTTGCGTTGCTCCTCCAATAGAGACATCATGATTTGTTGAACCTCTTTGGTTTGCTGTGTGGCAAGTGTGGGGTGTGCGAGGTTATTTGCCTCCAGAGGGTCTTCTGTCAGATTGTATAATTCATATTCATCAGGAACTGGCTCGGTTTTGGTTGATAGAACCCATTGTTCGGGGTTGCCGCCCTCACCGGGCTGTACAGTAACATCCTGAACCCCCGGCTGGCTCCAGAATTGACTATTATCAAAATAGCGGGAGAACTTCCAGATATGCCGTTGTTTCCCCTTATAAAGAGGGGCGATGACGGTCTCGATGTGGTTAGGCTGTATAACCGAGGCATACGGTTCGCCTAATAGATTGACCTGATGCTGTCCGCGTGTAACATCGTCGTCAGTCATGAAATAGAGCGGCTCATCGGTAGGGGAGATTGCCTTATTTTCTAAAATTAAAGGGGTAAGGTTGCGTCCGACTAAGGGGCGGGTTTCGCTAAATTTGTGCTGTAGATCCCGCTGAATGTCAGTCAGGTTCACATTCGCTAATCCCAGCATGGTCGGCAGCAGATCTAAATGACTGGTCAGCGTGTGGACATTTTTCTGCTCCGGGAATAGATGCTTGTTATGAATAAGAAAAGGAACATGAAGGAATTCTTCATAGGCGCTGTACCATTTTTGATGGAGATTGCCGTGAGACCCCAGTAGATCACCGTGATCCGATGTGAAAATAACAATGGTATTGTCATAAAAAGAGGAGTGAGTCAGCGCCTTGAATACTTTGAACATTTGCCGATCGGCATTTTTTTGCAGCTGATAATATAACTGACGGTAGAACGGACCATCGCTAATAGGTTGGAGTGCCTTCGGGTATAAATCTCTGTAGCTAGCTTGGCAGCCCGGTTTTGTGTTTAGTTGTTCGTTTAGCGTCGGAGGAGGGGGAACGTCCGGTATGTTATCGATCTCAAATTTAAAATTAGGAAGTCTTGCGGAAATATCTCCATAGAGCACAATGTCGTGCGGGTTCACAAAGGAAGAAACGATTAACCAGGGGGAGTCATTATGGTGCGGTCCGCAGTTTTGGTCTAACACTTTGATTAGTTCAACAGTCTCTTCTGCGTAGACTACATCTCGCCCACTTAATCCAATAGCAGCGGAAGAGGCGGAGTTGCGAGGGTTTTTGCCTACAGGATCAGGGCCAACCCAACTGGAAAAGCCGAAGTCATCTAAGCGGTTGGCATTCAGATAGAGCTCTGTCCATCCCTGGTCGGGTACTCCGGTTAATGGATCATAGCTGGGCAGACTGTTATGGGTACCGGGAGCAATGATATCCTCATTGGATATATGCCATTTTCCTTTATAGTAAGTCTGATAGCCGGCAGCCCGGAAGTAATGCCCCATTGTAGGTACGGTGTTACGGTTCAACCAGAACATGTCGGAGTCAAAGGATTCTTTGGCTATGCCGACCGTTTGGCTGACCCCATGCAGGGATGGATACTGTCCTGTGAACAATGTTGCTCGGCTAGGGCAGCAGGCGGTGCTCCCGATATAATGCCTATGAAATTCCAGGCTATGAGCCTTCAGAAGTTCCTGGGTAACGAGATTCTGCTTGCGCCATTCTTGGATTTCTTGACTCTCATAAACAGGAGGATAACGCTCTTCATCCACTAGGAATACAAGGAAGTTAGGTTTTTTCATAGGTAGGGATGACACTGGGTTAATGTTCATGGGTTACACTCACCTTTGGTTAGGATTTACATTTTTCTTATATGGAACATCCTATGTGTGGCTTGTTTCGAATATCCTTGGAACATAAAGATTAGTTAGTGAAGGAATTCTTGCTCAACTAGGAACAATGATTGTGAAAGTAGGAATGTTTGAATGATATTATGCTAATTTTCGCCTAAAATTAAGGATGAAGTATTTTATTTTATAAACTATTGAGGGATATATTGACAAAATGCGAGTAATTTTATAGGGTAAACTAAGAATTTAGTTCTTTTATTAGGATAATTAGGAAGGGAGTCCTGTTATTAGGTAGTAATGTACAGATCATGGGTTATAAATATTCGAATAATGTAGGAGATGAAAGAATGCGTTCGAGAGAGTTTGCGAGATTTAGGAGAATGGTTTCAGTAGTATTGATATTGATATTATCTTTGCTGAGTGTGCTGGAGGTCTCGGCTGCTCCATTGAAGGTAGATGTGATTTCTGCCGACCGCGCTGTGGATAGTACACAGAAAATAGTGGTTAGTAGTGTGTTAGATGTGACCTACACAGATATTCCTACACTTCAGGATATAGAGTTTTCTCTATTTAAAGATGGAATAAAAGTTGGCAGTCAAATCAAGAATAAAGAAGATGTAAAACGGCGTACAATAACGGATACCGTATATTCTATGGAATTTACCAATCTTTCTTTTGAAGGATTAAAAGTTGGGGAGGCTTACTCTCTTCAGGCTCAATACATGGGTAAGGATGGCCTGGTGACGACCGAACCGCAGACCATTCGTGTTCCGGCTACAACCAAAATCAATCTGACTGTAGAACGGATGCCCAAGAATTCTAATACATATATAGCTGCTTCCACTGGGGAAATTCGCAGTGATGACCAGAAGCTCAGACTTACAGTTACGAGTGAAGGTGTTCCTCTAGTGCGTAGTAAAATCGTTGTGGATAGTTACTACTCAGAATACCGCTACGCGATTACAGATACGAACGGTCAGGTGGAATTGAATAAATCGGAGTTTAATGCAAACCGGCCTGTTCTATTTGTATTCATTAATCAGGGTACAGAACATTATGAGGCTTGGCCATTATATGTCACCGATCTCCAGCCAGCAGGCACGCATACTGTAGCGATACGTTACCTGGATGAGACAGGAAAACTTGCACAGTCACCGGCCAACAATATCAGCCTACCTTATGGGGCTTCAGACAGGGTTGCTGTTCCAGGTTATGATGTACTTACACTAAGTACAGGTTCCATCTCTGGTAGTTACAGTTCTTACATATGGCAGATCCGAAACCAAACCCTCCTGTTCCAGACTAGCCAAGCTGCACTGTTCTCTGCTGAGTCCGGAACGCATAAGGAAATCATACAGGATGCTAGTGATTTCAGTTGGTTAAGCTTTGATTACACCTGGAATGGAAAACCGTTGACGGTAGAGTCTTATTCCATTGTCTTTAACGATCAGTATAAGCAGATCACTAGAACAGCTGGAGCTTTTGAAATGAGAACAGCCGGAGTATATGTTCCGAAAAATAAAGAGTACGATATTACAGCGCTCGCAAGCCTTCCAGGAACGAAGGATAAAATTATCATCCGGAGTCAGGTCAGACCTGTCGATTCGGAGACAATACTGCATTCTGATGCTGTGTCTGCAGACTACAGCGCTTTGAAACTACAAATTCCAGATTTGTCCACGTCAGGTTTAGGAAAGGTCGAGTTTACGTACTTGAACAACAAGTATAATGTCAATCGGATCAGTACATATTTCCCGATACAAGCTACCTCTTTGTATGTTGAAAAAGGTGAAGAGATTCATAGACTGACAGCGACTGCTGTATCAAGTATTCCTAATAACAGCACTTGGGATGTCGATCAAGTGGTTATAGCATCTTTTTTCAGCCCAACCGATAGTGAATATGCATTAACGGCTGGAAGCACTTATGATACGAACATTGTTACAAGCGTGTCAGGATCAAATTATTATGATGGAGTGGAGACTCGCAACGAAATTGTATTAGGTGAGACCGTTGATTACCAAGTAGTCATGGAGGATGAATACAAGAATAGTTTGGATATGAGCAGCAATTATAGAGTTCGCATCGTGGATGAATCCGGAACGGTGATTGAAGATAATTCAATTTACTGGTCGATGGACGAAAAAGACGGGCAGCTTCGCCGTGCAGACAAACGCCAATGGAAGCCTGCCAAATCAGGAACGTATAAGATCCAGCTATTACCTTACTATTACTCTAGTGGAAAGTATGTTTATGGAGAGCTACTCCATGAAACAGTGCTGAAGGTTACATCAAAGCAGGAGCTCGATATTGAGATTAGAGGTAAAGATGGAAAATTGGTTGATTTGGTAGACGAACCATATTTGAATACAGATCAGTCAGAGAATATGACGGTCACAGTACGTCAGCACGTGACAGGAGCCCAAGGCCCGTTGCTGGCCGGAGTTGAGATTAGTCGATTTGGCGAGTTGATCGGTGTAACGGATAGCCAGGGGCATCTGACCCTTCCTCAAGGGGATGCAGGTTACTTTAGCGAATTTATTTTTAAGAAACAGGGGTATTTATCTAAAGTTGTCTCCCTAGCAATTATTGACCCTCAAACCCAGGCTGTTGTTCGTGTGCAAGGGTTGGACAAACCTGAAGGTGACAGCTACGCAGGCGGCGTTCCGCTAGACAACGCCTATGTAATGGCTAAGATCAAGAAGGAAGATGGAACTTTCAATACACAAAGTCGGTATATCGATGTAGGCAAACAGCAAGCATTCCTTGTTACGCAATCCCCTTCGGTGGTGGACATAGACTTTATTCGATACAGTCGCACCTATATGGGCGTTCAAGCTAAGTATGGTTACTATATGTATGGTTCGATAGTGACTGAACCTGGTAAAGAATATTCGATGGTACTCGATGCCAGACAGCCTCTTCAACAGGTTAGCAAAGTGAAACTGACTCAGGTTATGAATCAATTATCGCTTGTGCGAAAAGATATGGTGGGATCGAAATATGTCCCTTATGTCATCAATAACAATACACCGGCAGAAAACTATTTCTATGCTACAGAGGGAACTTATAGTGTACTGTCCCAACCCCAAAGTGACACATTTATATATCGTGATGATGTAATCATTGGAGCAGGAGATCATACACTTGTGATTGACGATTCTCTTTCTACATTGGCTACGCTGGTGGCGCCGGCAGCGGGGGCTATTTATAGTGTTGAATATGCTACACAGGCGGGTTCAACTATTGTGGGTTATGCATATGACGCTGCCCAGGTTCAATTGACTCCGGGAGAAGTTACTGTGCAGGTAGGGCAGTCCGTCGGTGGTAGGGAGTATCAATATGATATTCATTTCTCAGCTGGAATATTAAAGGCAGGCACCACTACGCAGCTTGCCCTACAAACTATTAGCGGCTTGGATATTTTTGATCTGAAGGATGGGAAGTTGGTTCTTCCTACCGGGGATAGCTGGTTTAAGATAGGGTTAATGGATACAGCCGGGAACCGTATTGGACAAATAAGAAAGCCATTGGTTCTAGTGTCCGGTAGGGGTTCTTCATCTGGCTCAACAGGTCTGAACCCGACTGCTGCATCGTATGAAATCCAGGATGTAACAGGAAAAACGCTATTTAAATCAACCGCAGATAACTACTATCCGCTATCCATTAGCGCCATTCAGGAAATTAATGATTCTTTTCAAGTTCTCCCTTCCGGGAATTATGTGCTTAAAGCCCAGATGACAATTGATGGGCAGACCTATACTTTGAATAAAACATTTGAGCTGGAGTCCAGCGGCGGAACGGTGGTCGATCCGGGAGGAAATAACCCGGGCAACGGCGGAGGAAACGGACCGGGTCCAGGAACTGAGCCAGGTCCAGGAAATAACCCGGGGCCAGGGACCAATCCAGGCCCGGGACCAGCCGGAGGAGGAGGCAATCCAGGTGCAATCCCTGCTGCTCCCACAGTAACTGTTAACGACAGTGTAGCTAAACAGAATGCCAAGCTTCAGGAACTGCTTAAGGACGGAGCAGCTACTGCAGCGGAGCGGGCTTCAGCAGCCCAAAGCGCGTTGGCAAGTATTGCTGAGTCTCTTAAGGCAGCCGCAACCTCTGAGGAGGCTGAGCAGAACAGCAAGAGTCTCTCACAGGCACTGGAGAGTGCAACTCAATTGCTCGGATCGATACAAGATGCTGCAGCGAAGCAAAAAATCGTTACTGCGGTTAGCGAATTGGTAGGCAGTGCACCTTACCTGCTGAACAAATTAGATACTGCAGACAAGGCTGTGAGCTTCGCCCAGACGCTGATCCAGAATGCGGCGGCTGTTCTGAAAAATGCTAGCGGCGTTCCTGCAGAAGAAATTCTGCAGTTGAAGAACGGTGTCATCTCTTCCAGTCAAGCGGCATTGAATAAAGCCGGAGAAGTGACTATTGCTAAGGAAGATGTATCAGTTACGGGAAGTACAGTTACTTCCCAATTGAGCAAGGACTTGATCAATAAGCAGATCGTCTCTGCGAAGCAGGCGCTGACTACCGTTACTGGTGAGCTTAATACCAAACTGGGTGCAGGGTCGGCTCAGGAGCTTAAACTGTCTCTGACAGTCAAGGTACCACCGATGGGCGAAGGTCTGCATAAGTTGAACACCACTTTACCAGCAGAAGTATTAACCTTGGTAAAAGAGAACGGTATCGACGGATTGAAGCTACAGATGGATCATACCGCATTTACCATTGCTCCAGATACCTTCGGGGCTGTAGAAGCGGGACAAAACATCACTTTAGCGGCTGAAGTTGTACAGAACGCTATAGTGAATAAACCAAATCAGGCAGAGCCATTAGCTAAGATTCCTGTGATGGAGTTTAGTGCCTCGATTGGAGGCAAGACGGTAGAGGCGTTTGCCAAACCGATGAAGGTTACCTTCGATGTATCTTCTATAGATCCGGCGAAATACTCAGGAGCTGATCTGGAGAAGCTGACCTTGTATGTCTTGAACGATAAGAGCCTGACGTGGGAAGCGGTTGGGGGTAAATATGATCCGATAACACAAACGGTAAGTACGCTGCGAGGACATTTTAGCCGGTATACCGTTATGCTGGGCAAGGCAGTTTCCTTCACAGATGTGCCGGCGACTCATTGGGCAACGAAAGAGATCCACGACCTGTTGACCAAGGGCATCGTAGACCAGGCCGGAGAGTTCCATCCATCCAAGCAGGTAACACGTATAGAATTCGCGAGCTGGATCGCAAGAGCTTATGGTTTGGAGGGTAAGGGGATTACCTTGCCATTCAAAGACATCGCTCCGAATAACGACCATTACAACGAACTGGCGGCCGTTTATGCTGCAGGGATCATCAGCGGAAAATCAACGGCTGTCTTTGATCCTGAAGCTAGCATTACCCGTCAGGAAATGGCGACCATGCTGGCCCGAGCACTAAAGACTTACAACGGAGTGAAATCCGTTGCTCAGCCGGACGTGGTGAACGGGGCCTTTACGGATGGGGCCAAGATATCCAAATGGGCAGCGGATAGTGTTGCTCTTACCAAGAGTACACAGCTGTTCGGAGGGTTCGAGGATAAGACCTTCCGTCCTAATCAGACTGCTAGCAAGGCAGAGGCTGCAGCCCTGATTTACCGTTTATATCGATTGAAATAGAGAGTATAAGATACACCTAAAAGGAGCCGCAGATCTGAAATGATCTGCGGCTCCTTTTTTGCGATATAAGAGAAAACAGCCCTGGGGAAACTGTTGCAGTGAAGCATACGAATCGGCGACGATTTACTTTCCGATCTTCAACGAAATTTCAAACTTCGCACCCGCGTCACCCACGAATACAATGGTACCGTTCTTCGGTAATACAACCGTATTTTTACCGCTGACTGCTGAATCGTTCACACACATGCCGGCTTCGTCATATACGACAACTGCGCTGTTTGCAGGTAGTTTGACGGACAGAGTCTTTTCTTTGGCAGCGGCAGGAACGCTGAACCATCTGGCAAGCCCGTCCGCTTGGATGGTGGCTGTGGATTGTTTACCAGTATAGAGCGGCTTTAAGATCTCTTCACCAGCATACAAGTAACCGCCTGTTGTTTTGACATACTCAATGCCATCCTTCGTAAAGAAATTGAATTCCATGCTATCTCTACCTGCTATAGTGGGAATTTGCAGCTGGCTGATCGCTTTGTTTGCATCAACGATTTTATTATTAACGATATAGCCAGGAGCTTCTTTGCTCGTCACAATTGGAAAAGCAGGCAAACCCGAGAAGTAGGATATCGATGAGTATTTCTCGTTCATCATGTAATATGTTTTGCCCTCACGTTTGTCCCATGCGGCAGCTACATCTTTGGATAATGGATTAGCTTCAAGCTTTTCGGCGGAGTATTCAGAGAATACGGTCTGCCCAAGTCCAGGTACGGATACATATGCGCTGGACCACAAGTAGGTGCGTCCATTTTTTTCGACAACAAATTTGAACTTTTCCGTGCCATCCGCACTCTTAAAAGAACCATCGGTAGTGTACACATACTTTTGACCAGGATCGCCTGGGAACAGAAGTGAGGTTAGTACCATTTCACCTGATGGGTTGATTGCTATCTTCATCAATGAATTGGAAGCGCCATAGATGCCTGCATAACGGGACATCTCTTGCGGCATTTTTGCCTTCACTGGGAGGCCGTGCGACTTCTCTGCCTTCTGCTCTTTAATTACACCCTTCGCTTGCAATGCGCTAAGCAGCAGTTCATTCGCGAGCAATTGATCGGTTGTGCTGGAGCCACCAGATGAAGTCACAGCAGCAGCCAGATTATACTCTGGGAGCACGACTAACGATGAATGGAACAGTGTCGTGTCTCCTCCTTTGGTAAGCGCCTGAATACCATAATTATTGAATGGGAAGAGATCTACGCTATCCCAGCCTAGTCCGTAGGCAAAGGTCGCATCGGTATTGTTCGGCCACATGCCTTTTTTATATTCTGCTTCGGTCATTGCCTTGACGGATTGTTTGGAAAGAATGCCGTCTACTTGTCCCGTGAAGATCTGTGAGAATTTCACCAAATCCTCAGCTGTGGAGCGAAGCCCTCCAGTTCCGATGACATTATAATTTTCTAAAGGAAGTGGAGCCTGAGAAGAAGGAATAAAGGTCCCGGCTATTTTGGCTTTGTCTATTTGATCTATAGGGGTCTTGGTATTCTTCATCCCTAAAGGCTCTGTGAAATTCTTGTGGATAAACGTCGTAAAGTCCAACCCACTGACTCTTTCCAGCAGGATTTCAGCTAGTGTAAAGCCGTCGTTAGAATAGACCGAGAATGCTCCCGGGTCTGCCTTCAAGCTTTGAGTTGCTAATTGCTCTAACAGATGATCGTGGGCATAGGTATCGTTATCATTGAACAATAGCGCACGGTTAAAGGAAGAACCTTCAATACCTGCAGAATGATTTAGCAGCATACGCGGCGTAATCTGTTCGTAACGGGCATCTTTCATTGTAAAGTCAGGAATATATCTCGTAAGCGGCAGGTCCAGATCCAGCTTGCCTTCATCCACTAGTTTCATAACAGCGGATGCTACAAACATTTTGCTGGTCGACCCTATGCCGTAGATTGTATCAGAGGTTAACGGCACATTCTTCGTCAGTTGGTTCTTGCCAGAATGCCCGGAGATGACAATGTTCCCTTGGTCTATCAGAGCGTATTGCAGGCTTGTAGTACCGTAGGTATCGGTTAGTAGTGCCGCCTTCTCTGCAGCTGTTTTTTGGGAAGATACATAGTTAGTCTTATTGCTGCTGCTGTCGGCCATCACACTCAGCGGAGCTAGCAGTGTTAGCGCGAGTGTCGTGCTTAAGATCACAAATCGTTTTGCTCTCATCTCATTACCCTCTCTCATTCATTTCTGTATGCCTTAGTTTTCGGTGTTGTGTCAGCATAATGGAGTGAGATGAATTCTACATAAACGTAACTTTAACAGAATCTTAACAGGTACAATTGCGCTTCCATTTTTTTATTGGGTTTAGCCAGGTTTACTACTATAATTGAAACTAACTGAATTCGTAAGCATGTCTCATTCCACTATGCAGGAACTAAGGAGATAGTCCAACGTGCCAGATCATCGAAACAAGCTTGGGAAATGGAAATTCCCTCTCGTTATCACCCTGTTCATCCTCCTCCTCACCGGCTCACGTCTGTTGTGGATGACATCGTTTAACAGCGTAGATCATGCAAAATCTGTGCGTGGAGTGATGGATTTGCGCGATTGGAACGCGCGACAGGGCGGCACCATTCTGCTGGATGGAGATTGGGAATTCTATCCCCATGAATGGTTATTCGGGCAAACATCTTATGAACGTCCCCTAAGCGATAATTCCCAATTTATACAAGTTCCGGGGAGTTGGAATCAAGCGCTGCAGCCGGGGAAAGATAGCCCCTTTGGCTATGGAACCTACCGTTTGACAGTTCTTGTGAATCCCGACCATGATTTAAATTACAGCATTCGCACTGCCAGTATCCGAAGTGCGTACACGCTATATATTGACGGCCGAAAGTTGGCTCAGTCAGGAGAGACAGGGGAGAACGGAAAGAATTATGTAGCCAGAAATGTACCTTTCACAGCAACCTTTGCTGCTAGCAGCAGTGGGGTCATCGAGGTCGTAATTCAAGTGGCTAATCATGTGGATGTTCGGAAGAGTGGGATTGTCCACTCTCTTACCTTTGGATCGGAATTGGCAATTGAACAGAAACAAATGTTAGCTATATCCATGCAGATGCTGGATGTCGTTGTATTTTCGATGCAAGCTATTTATGCGATTATTTTGTACCTGGTAGGCAACAGAGACAAGAGACCACTGTACTTTGCCCTACTTGCGGTTAGCATCATGCTGAACAATCTGCTTGTGAATGATGACAAATTTTTACAACATCTATTACATTTCAATTATGACTGGAGCTTTAGACTTGCCCATTTGTCTACTATGGGTATCATTTACGGGTTACTGCGAAGCGGGAAGCAACAGATGCAGTTCTACTGGCCCAGAGCCTACCAATGGTACACTTCGTTTTGTACAGTTGACGTCATAGTGGCGCTATTCCTCCCTCTACGGTATCTCCTGATCTATCATCCTATTGTTCTAGTATTAATGGCTTCTTCTGTATTTCTTACACTCACATCCATAATTCGGGCATCTCTCAAAAATCTGAAAGAGAACATTCCCCTTGTGTTGTCGTTAATCGCGTTGATGAATCATTTCGTCTGGCTGATCCTTTCATTCGCAGTTGGCTTCAAAATGGACTTTTATCCGTTTGATTTGATCATCGCCACGACCTACTTTGCTTCCCTCTGGTTCCGGCAATATTTCAAGATCTATGCGGAAACGGGGATGCTTGCGGCCAAGCTGCAGAGAACAGACAAGCTCAAGGATGAGTTTCTGGCGAATACTTCGCATGAGCTGCGCAATCCGCTGCACGGTATCCTCAACATCTCACAATCCATTTTGGAGCGGGAGCAGCATGTACTTACAGAAAAAAGCATCAAGGATCTGGGGACGGTGTTGTCTGTAGGACGCCGAATGTCACTTATGCTGCGCGATTTGATCGATGCCAAAAGACTGCAGGAAGGAACTCCCCAGCTGAATCTTCGGAACGTTTCTTTACATGCAGTAACCACAGGTGTATTGGATATGCTCGTTTTCATGACAGCAGGGAAGTCCGTTCGATTGGTGAACGATATCCCCGAGTTTTTTCCAGATGTGCATGCCGACGAGAATCGGGTGATACAGATTGTGTTCAATCTGCTTCATAATGCGGTAAAGTTTACGAATGAAGGAGAAATTGTCATTTCCGTAAGTGTGAGAGAAGGGTGGGCACACATTGTCATCTCGGATTCAGGCATTGGCATGGATGAAGAGACGATGCGCCGTGTTCTGGAGCCTTATGAGCAGGGAGAGCTTGGAAAAACAATGGTTGAGGGTGGGTTTGGACTGGGTCTCAGCATCACCAAACAACTAATTGAGCTCCATGGTGGGACGCTGCAAATCAGCTCGAAGCCCGATCAAGGTTCGGAATTTGTCTTTACGCTGCCGCTGAGTCAAGGGGCCACTCCAATAGGGGATAAAGCAGCAGAAATTTTTGCATCAGAGGCCCTAATCAATGCGACAGTGCCAGATGCTCGCACTCTACCTGCCCAAGTTTCTGTCCAGCCACTGAAGAAATATATGGATAGACCTCGGATATTAATTGTGGATGATGATCCGGTAAATCTGCAGGTTCTGGAGGCCATTCTTTCGTTGGAGCAATACGACATCGTGACGGTTACAAGCGGTAAACAAGCACTAGCGTTATTAAAGACTAGGGAATGGGATTTGGTTATTTCTGATGTCATGATGCCTCAAATGTCAGGGTATGAGCTAGCCCGCAGCATCCGCCAGCATTTTACACTGACCGAACTGCCAATCCTTCTGCTCACCGCAAGAAGCTATCCCAAAGATATTGAGAACGGCTTCCTTTCCGGTGCCAACGACTATGTAACGAAACCCGTGGAGTCTTTGGAAATAAGGTCACGGGTAAGAGCGTTAACCGAAGTAAGGCAGTCTGTACGCCAGCGGCTAGAGATGGAAGCAGCCTGGCTGCAGGCGCAGATTCAGCCCCATTTTCTGTTCAATACGCTAAATGCTATTTCAGCCTTAAGTGAAATTGATTTGGTGAGGATGCGCAATCTGCTCGAAGCACTCAGCAGCTTCCTAAGGGATAAATTCAAATTGCAAAATATGAATCAGCTTGTCCCAATTGAAGAGGAGCTAAGCATCGTCCGGTCCTATCTGTTTATTGAACAGGAACGGTTCGAAGAACGTCTGCATGTGGTGTGGGAGCTTGGTGAATGCAAGGAACTGCGAATTCCGATGCTGACCATTCAACCGTTGGTGGAGAATGCCATAAGACATGGCCTTATGAAGCGCGCTCGCGGAGGGAGTATCTGTATTCGGGTGCTGAATGAAGAGAGTTATGCAGAGATCACGGTTCAAGACGATGGCGTCGGGATGGATGAAGACATGCTGCGCCAATTATCGGGGGGACATCCTGGTGACAGGCCGGGCGTTGGTCTGTATAATACGGATCTCCGGTTAAAGCGCCAGTATGGGGAAGGGCTGCGGATTCAAAGCAAGCTAGGTCACGGAACTTCAGTTTCATTTATTATTCACAAATAGAAGTGAGACGAGAGGTTCCGTCTTTGTTTTTTGCGAGCGGGACTTGTATATTATTATGATAGCCACTATTCTTTATAGGAGCTTTACATAGAGACAGGTCTAGGAAATGAAGATCAGGAGGAAAGAAATTGAGTACACAGAATGTGGGAATTCCATTAGAGGGTTTTGCAGAATTTAGCCGGACGGTGGCCGCAGAAGGTGCGGTACTACTGAAGAATGATCATCAAGTTCTTCCGTTGCGCAGCGGTGACAATGTTGCGATTTTTGGTAGAACACAAGTGAATTACTATCGCAGTGGTACAGGTTCTGGCGGTAGCGTTCACGTTGCTTATACAACGAATCTGTTGAATGGTCTTCGCAGTAAAAACGATTTTATTGTGAACGAAGAGTTGGCAGCTGTCTATGAACAGTGGATTGAGCAGAATCCGTTTGATGATGGTGGAAAGGTCTGGGCTGCAGAACCTTGGCACCAGAAGGAAATGCCTGTAACTGCTGAGCTTGTAGCAGGGGCAAGAAGCAAGTCCAACAAAGCCATCGTAGTGATTGGACGTACGGCGGGAGAAGATCAGGACAATGCTGACGCTCCAGGCAGTTACCAGTTAACCGCGGATGAGAAGGATCTGCTGAAGCAGGTTACAACTTATTTTGAACAAACCGTTGTCGTGCTGAACGTATCCAACATCATTGATATGAGCTGGATTAACGATGAGAGCTATGTACATCCGATTGCGGGTGTGATCTATTCTTGGCATGGCGGTATGGAAGGCGGAAACGCGATTGCCGACGTGCTGAGCGGAGAGGTAACACCGAGCGGTAAACTAACCGATACCATCGCCTATTCGATCAATGATTACCCATCCACAAGCAACTACGGTAATGAGTTCAAGAACTTTTATCAAGAAGATATCTATGTGGGCTATCGTTATTTCGAGACGTTTTGTCCAGAGAAGGTTCAATATGAATTTGGTTACGGGATTTCGTATACCTCCTTCCAAGTGGAGCCAGGGGAAGCCAAGCTGTCAGTCAAAGACGGCCAAGAGCATATTGAGATTGATGTACTTGTAGCTAACACAGGAAACCACTATGCTGGTAAAGAGGTTGTACAGGTCTATTACGAAGCGCCGCAAGGAAAGCTGGGTCAACCGGCTAAAGTGCTGGCAGCATTCGGCAAGACCCGTGTCCTTCAGCCGGGTGAATCAGAGCGTCTTACCGTAAGCTTCCCAGTGGATATTATGGCCTCCTATGACGACGCCGGAGTAACAGGGCAATCTTCTGCCTATGTACTGGAAGCTGGAACGTACCACATTTATGCCGGAACCAGTGTCAAAATGCTAGCGGAAGTAGCTGTCCAAGGCCAAAACGGTTACGTTGTGGAAGCTCTGCGAGTTGTGGAGCAACTGCAAGAGGCGATGGCTCCTACAGAGGGCTTCTCAAGAATGATG
Organism: Paenibacillus sp. MAHUQ-45; assembly: GCF_058133325.1. Lineage (NCBI taxonomy): Bacteria > Bacillati > Bacillota > Bacilli > Caryophanales > Paenibacillaceae > Paenibacillus > Paenibacillus sp. MAHUQ-45. Next base: position 202,395 of record NZ_JBYUPV010000011.1, on the reverse strand, counting down.
CCAGGTGCCCGGAAGGCTGACGGTTCATACGAGATCGTCTACGTAGAAGTGCCTACGCGAAAGATTGACATGGCGGATCGTATCGAGAAGAATCTACCGGGGGCCTTGGAGCAGACTGGAAATAAAGGACATATCCTAAGAGATGTTTTGGATCAGAAAATCACTATGGAAGCCTTTATCGCCCAGCTCAGCGACGAGGATCTAGCCACCATCGTTAGAGGCGAAGGCATGAGCAGTCCGTTGGTTACACCGGGTACAGCTTCAGCTTTCGGCGGTGTAAGCGATCAGTTGTTCAATTACGGCATTCCTGTTGCTTGTACGGCAGATGGCCCGTCCGGCATTCGGATGGACAGTGGGGCAAAGGCAACCCAGGTTGCTATCGGAACCTTGCTCGCAGCCACTTGGAACGCAGAACTGGTTGAAGAGCTGTACGTCATGGAAGGCCGGGAGCTGCTGGGTAACAATGTAGATACTCTGCTCGGACCTGGTCTGAATATTCGCCGTAGCCCGCTGAATGGGCGTAACTTCGAGTATTTCTCTGAAGATCCGCTGATTTCCGGTGTCTTTGCGGCAGCATGCACCCGCGGTATTATGAAAGGTGGCTCTAACGCCACACTGAAGCACTTTGCTTGCAACAACCAGGAGAAACACCGCAGTAAGGTAGACGCGATTGTGTCTGAACGCGCCCTGCGGGAGATCTACCTGAAAGGCTTTGAAATCGCAGTGAAGCAGGCTGGCGCAAATTCGATTATGACTTCCTACAATCCTATCAACGGACATTGGGCAGCGTCTAACTATGACCTGAACACCACCATTTTGCGTGGCGAATGGGGCTTCAAGGGCATTGTGATGACTGACTGGTGGGCGATCATGAATAATGTTGTAGATGGCGGACCTGCGGATCGGAAGTACACGAACTGGATGGTTCGTGCCCAAAACGATTTGTACATGGTCGTTCCTAACTATGGTGCAGAAATCAACGGCTGGGAAGACAACACCATGGAATCTCTGGAGAATGGATCGGTTACCCGTGGTGAGCTGCAACGTTCAGCTATGAATATTTGCGAATTCATTATGCACGCACCGGTGTTCTCCAGAAAACATGAGATTGTAGAGACGGTTGTTGCCTTCACAGGTAATCCATCGCTGTCTTCCGAAGGGGCACATGTGCTGTCCGACAATGCGCAGGTTACACCAGCGACCACTGGTTCAACTTTTGTAAAAGTGGACGCGGCTGGCCAGTACCGGATTATTGTTCATATCATGTCTCCAGAGCCTGAACTGGCGCAAACCGCTTGCAACGTCACACTGAACGACCAATTGGTGACAACCATTCAGACGAATGGTACGGAAGGCAAGTGGATTAAGCAAAAGCTGGTTAAGATCGAACTGGAAGCAGGTCTGTATGAATTGAAATTGGACTTCGTTAAGCCAGGTCTGCAAATCGACTGGATTGAATTCAAGCAAGCCTAAGAGCAGGTGCCGAAGAACAGGTAGTTCTGATTTGTGAAAAAAAGGTCAGGAGTGTTGCAGGGATGAGAGGATATAACATCTGGCGTCCGCTGATGCTGATTTTGGTCGCGCTGGTGACGAGAAGCTTGGTTACCAACCTGGGCATTATGTTTGGTATGTCGCCCGATTCAGCAAGCAGCATCGCTGTACTTGCCATGATGATCGTGGCATTTACCATGTACAACCGAATGATGAAGAAACGTCGCAAATAAGGCAGAAGCCGACCCTTGGCTCCGTTATGGAACTAGGGAGAGTGCCTGTTTCAACCAGGCACTTTTCCATTGCCCGAGAAACCCGGATCATTTAAAGATCTAGGGTTTCTCTTCATATTCGACATTTATTTTAAAAAGAGCATTGTAATGAAAACGGTTTTATGTTAGTTTATATTTATAAAAACGTTTTTAGCGAGGTGAATCCTTATGGGGAAAATAACCATTAAAGACGTAGCGCGAGAGGCAGGCGTCTCCATATCTACGGTGTCTAACGCGCTTAATGATGTGGATGTGCTCAATCCGGAGACCAAGCAGCATGTACTGAAGGTGGCGCAGCGGCTCAATTATGTTCCGAATCTCAACGGTAAGCAGTTGAAGTCAGGAAAGACGAAAATGCTGGGTTTTTTCACCACAAGCGTGTCGGGTCCTTATTTCTATAAGCTGGTTGAGTCCATGGCCCGGGAGTGCGACCATATGGGGTATGGTCTGAATGTCTTTGTTACCAAGGACAAGCAAGTTATCATGAGCAATATCATGGGCCGCCGCGTTGACGGCGCCATTATCTATGAAGAGCTGAAGATTGATGATAATGATATCGCCATGATGCAGAAGGACCGAATCAAGGCTGTGTTCTTGGATCGGGAGATTCAGAATGAGACGATGGGCAGTGTTATTTTTGACTCCTATGTTGCAGGTTATGAAACAACCAAATACTTAATCAGTTTGGGTCATAAGAAAATTGCGTACATATCCGGTGTCGATACGATGTTTGACAGTGTCCAGCGGAAGGAAGGCTATCTGGCTGCGCTTCGGGAGTACAAGCTTCCGATCAAAGAGGAGTACGTGTTGCAAGGCTTTTTCGAAGAAGAAGGTACCTACAACGTTGTGAAATCATTCATAAACTCCCATTCCGACATTTTGCCGGATGCGTTCCTCGCAGGTAATGACATCAGTGCCATCGGCTGTATGCAGGCTCTGAAAGCCCATGGGTATGAAGTGCCTACTGATGTTAGTGTCGTAGGATTTGACGATATTGATATTGCTCAATATATCTCGCCCTCCCTGACGACAGTGCGCAACCAAATTGCGCGGCAAGGGATTCTCGCCATTGATCATCTGGTTCGAATGATCAAGGAGAGGGAACAGGGCAACATTCAGAAGTTGGCGGGAGAACTGGTGGTTAGAAAATCGAGCCAGGTAAAGATTGATCGAAAAGATTAGTGGTAATGCGGTGTTACAAGCTTCTTCGTTTTTTTCATAGTGAATCAAACAAGAGGATTTTATTGGCAAAAATAAAAACGTTTTTATGAAAGCGTAAGTCAGAGGGGAGAAAAAACGTGGCTAAACCATTAGCAATGCCATCATCTGGCAAGAGACCTATGGGAGAAAGAGTCAAAGAGTTTTTTGCAGGCTACTGGAGACAGAAGGAACTGCAATCGATGGTTCTGCCGGGGATTATTTTCATGATTATCTTTTGTTACATTCCCATTTACGGACTGACCATTGCGTTCAAGAACTACACGGTCATTGATACGTTGAGTTCAGCACCATGGGTGGGCTTTGATAACTTCAAAATCATCTGGTCTGACAAATATTTTTGGGACGCGGTCGTGAATACGCTGGGCATCAGCTTCCTGAAGCTGGGCATCGGATTTGTAATCCCGATTATACTGGCCATCATGATCTATGAAGTCAGCCTGACCCGATTCAAGAAGTTCGTTCAAACGATTTCGTATCTGCCACACTTTCTGTCATGGATCGTACTAGGCGGGATGTTGATTAACTGGTTCTCCACCACAGGCCTTTTTAATCAGATTCTGCTGGATCTAGGTCTGATCTCGAAACCGTCGAACATCCTGCTGGACCCGAGTAAATATTGGTGGATCGCCACCCTCTCTGATATTTGGAAAGAGGCGGGCTGGGGAACGATCCTGTATCTGGCCATTATGTCTAAGATTGACCCGACGTTCTATGAAGCAGCCAAGATTGACGGGGCAGGTCGTCTTCGTCAAATTTGGAACATTACCCTTCCCAACATGAAGCCTATCATCAGCTTGAATCTGATCCTTACTGTAAGCGGTTTGTTTGGCTCCAATCTGGACCAGACGCTGGTGCTGATGAACACGCAGAACCGTGAAAAGGCCGAAGTCATTAACTCCTACGTGTATCGTATGGGGATGACCCAAGGAGATTTCTCCTATGCAACGGCTGTAGGTCTCGGCGTATCCATCGTTTCTGTCATCTTGCTGGTGATTGCTAATAAAGTGACCACTAAGCTGAATGATAACCAATCCGTTTTATAAGAGGAGGCATTTTCCATGAATCGAAAGGCGATAAAGGGAGATCTGGACAGTCGGATCTTTAATGCCTTCAACATTGCAGTGCTTGTAATTGTTTCACTGGTCATTATGATCCCGTTATGGAATGTTATTATCTCCTCGCTCAGCTCCGGACGAGCGTTGGCAGAGGGTGGCTTTATTTTCTGGAGTAAAGAGTTCTCGTTCGAGAATTATCGTGCTGTGTTTCGGGACAGCAGCATTTGGCAGGCCTTCTTTATTTCCGTGGCCAAAACAACGATTGGTGTAGCCACTCACGTCTTCTTCTGTGCGATGGTCGGTTACGCGCTTAGTAAAAGGCATCTTCGCGGCCGTAAGTTGTATGTTGCCATGGGTGTCATCACCATGTTCTTCTCTGGCGGTATGATTCCTACTTACTTGCTGATCAAATCTTTGGGTCTATTGAATAGCTTCTGGGTGTACATTATCCCGGCGCTCTTCAGTTACTACGATGTTGTCATCCTGATGAACTTCTTCCGAAATGTACCGGACGCCCTTGAAGAATCCGCCAAAATCGACGGTGCGGGCGAATGGCGGGTGTTCCTGAAGATCTTCATTCCACTGTCCATGCCGGCTATGGCAACCATCGCCTTGTTCAACGGGGTGGGACAATGGAACGACTTTATGACAACAAAGTTATATATCACGGACCAAGCCTTGTATCCGCTGCAGATGAAGCTGTATGAGGTTATCGTGCAGTCTCAGACACAGTCCATGCAGAATATTGGCTCAGTCATGATTGAAACCACTACCAAAGGGGTTCAACTCGCGACCATTGTCATTACCACCCTGCCGATTGTGATCATGTATCCATTGCTGCAGAGATACTTTATCTCCGGTATGATGCTCGGCGCTGTTAAAGAGTAAGCTTTCTAGCTATATAAGATGAATAAGAGAAAGTAACAAAAAGCGAGAAGGAACGAAGGGGAAAGTTTGGAACTGTAGGAGCGATAGCGATCGCCTTTGTCTCCGGATTTCAACCGCTAGAGGCGGTTAACAAATAAGAAATCTGGGGACAACAGCGACCGGAAGTCCAAACATTCACCGTAGTAACGACCGAGCCTTACGTTGGTTTCTTAAATTCATCTTACATAGGCAAGACATGTGTATTTACCAAAATGGAGGTTACTAACATGAAGAGATTTGCAAAAGGAATTAAACTGGGTTCGGCTCTTCTGGCCGTTGCCCTGACCGTTAGCGCATGTGGTGGTTCAGGTGGATCAAACTCGGCAAGCAGCGAATTGCCAGCACTAGGTGATCGTTACACGCCAAATGCAGATACCCCGGCATGGCAGTTGGATACGAAAAAAGAGACCACTGACCTAACCTGGTATGTGAACGCAGAATGGTGGAATACCGATTTTGGCAAGGATTTGGTGACGAAGAAGATTAAAGAAGATTTGAACATCAACATTAAATTTATTACCGGTGATGATTCCAAGCTGAACACCTTCTTTGCCGGAGGCGACATGCCGGACGTGATTACAGTGTTCGATTCTAACTCGGCGGTAGCGCAGAAGGCATCCACTTGGGCTTGGCCTTTGAACGACCTGGCTGAGCAATATGATCCATACTTCAATAAAGTAGCCGCTCAAGATACCATCAAATGGTTCCAGCAAAAAGACGGCAAAACATACGGATATCCAGACTACTCCAATACACAGGCTGATTACGACAGCGGCGATATTCCTGCTAAACAAGCCTTCATTATCCGGAAGGATGTATATGAAGGAATCGGCAAGCCTAGCATGAAGACACCTGAAGAATTTGTCGCAGCTATGAATAAAATCAAAGTCCAATTCCCTTCGTTGGTGCCATTCGGCTTCAATGCTATCGGCAACGGCACTGGCTCATTGGGCGATGGATTCCAGGATTACCTGGGCGTACCGCTGGAAGATAAGGACGGCAAGTTCTATAACCGCAACCTGGACGAAAGCTATTTGACTTGGCTGAAAACGCTTAATACCATCTATCGTGATGGTGATATTAGTGACGATAGCTTTGCAGACGACGGTACTGCTTTTGATGAGAAAGTAAAATCCGGTAAATACGCTGCTATATACTTAGATGGTACACCACAACAAGGTGGTAACCTGCAAGTATTCATGAGTGCTAACCCGGGTAAAGAGTACATCGCTATCGATGGTCCTCAGAGCACCATTGGCAACCAGCCGCTCCTTAACCAGACTGGTATTACCGGCTGGATGATCAGTTACATCACCAAGAAGGCTAAAGATCCGGCGAAAGTAATGCAAATCTTCACCTACCTGCTTAGTGACGAAGGTCAAATGCTGATGAACTTCGGTATCGAAGGCGAGACGTATAAGAAGAATGCCGATGGTAAGGTGGAGTTCCTGCCAGCAATCAAAGATCTTCAGGAAAACAATGCAGATAAGTATAAAAAAGAGTACCGGATCGGCGAGTTTATCTTCTTCGGTCATGACCGTTACAAGGCCCTTAGCGATGATTCCTTCCCAGAATCTATCCGTCAGATGCAAGAGTGGGGTAAAGGCAAGCTGACACCACACTTCATTTTGGAAAATATCAATCCGGACCCAGGTACACCGGAAGCACGTTCTTTGACAGCGATCGACACGACTTGGTATTCCACAATGGTCAGCCTGATCCGCTCTAAGAGCGATGATGATTTCAACAAAACATTGGATGCCTACAAGAAGGTCCTTGACGACAATAATTGGTCTAAAATCGTAGAGATTCGCAGCGAGAAAATGCAGAGTAACAAAGAAAAGCTGGGAATGAAATAAGTTTGATCTAACGAAGGTGCCCCTATTGAAGGGGCCCTCCTTCGTTACCGGCAGGGTTGTCAACAAACTGTACACTAGTCTGGAGGGATAATGATGACTGAACTTATCATTTATGAGTCCAAGGGAGAAGGAGATCTGTTCGTTGAACGGACCGTGGAGACCTTGACTCCAGTTGTAGAGGAAGCGGGACATACGGAAATTAACCTGGACAGGAACCAAACCTATCAAGAGATGGACGGCTTTGGCGCCTCCTTCACCGATTCATCTGCCTATCTGATTCACCAGGTACTGAGTGCGGAGCAGCGTTCAGAAGCTATGACTCGTTTGTTCGATGCCCAGGAAGGGATTGGACTCTCCGTTCTGAGAAACCCGATGGGTGCTTCGGATTATGCCAGAATGTTCTATAGCTATGACGACAGGCCGGAAGGGGAGATTGATCCGTCACTGGAGCATTTCACCATTGCTCATGATGAGGAGGATGTCATTCCGCTAGTAAAAGAGGCTTTGAAGCTGAATCCAGCGATTAAGCTGTTTGCTTCACCTTGGAGTGCGCCAGCATGGATGAAGACAAGTGGCTCCATGAAGACCGGGGAACTGAAACAAGAGTTCTATTCTTCTTATGCCGATTATTTTGTGCGGTTTATTCAGGCCTATAAGGATAAAGGTCTTCATATTTATGCGGTAACCCCGCAGAACGAGCCTTTATATGAGCCGGCTCACTATCCAAGCATGCTGATGCTGCCAGAGGCACAGGCTGATTTCGTGAAGAATCACCTGAAACCGAGCTTCATCAAGAGTGGACTGGATACTAAAATTCTTAGTTACGATCACAATTGGGACCGGCCGGATTATCCGCTGACCGTAATGGAGCAAGCCAAGGATAGTGTGGATGGGGTGGCCTGGCATTGGTACGGCGGTAAGGCATCCGCTCAAAGTGAAGTGCTCGAAGCCTTCCCGGACAAGGAAGTACACTTCAGTGAAGGCTCCGGTGGAGAGTGGATTCCGCCATTTGAGGAAGCATTCTCTAACGTAATGCGCACGGGAATTGAAATTCTCCGCAATCACAGCAAGTCTTTTATTCTATGGAACATGGCGCTTGATGAGAAGAATGGTCCGACAGTACCGGGCTTTGGCAAAAGCACCTGCCGCGGCATCCTGCTAATTAATCAGCAGACCGGTGAACTGGAGTACACCTTGGATTACTATGCGCTGGCGCATTTCAGTAAGGTTATCCGTCCAGGCGCTAAGCGTATTGCATCGACTGCCAGCGCAGAGCATGTCCGTTCGGTGGCTTTCACCAACCCGGACAAGTCCGTTGGTATCGTCTTGTTCAATGACAGCGACGAAGCTCAAAATGTCAGCATCAAGCTGCAAGGACAAGAAGTTCTGTCCTGCAATCTCATTGGTAAGAGTGCCATTTCGGTTCTTGTACCACAGCAATAATTGACTTATTCGACTGTTGCTATGCTATGGCGAAACACCCTCGCAACCACTGATAAAGTGGGGACGAGGGTGTTTTTGTTTTAATGTGTACTTTTTATGGAATTAAAATTATTATATATAAAAATTTTAAAAAATACTGAGTCTTATTTACTAATTTTGCTAAAAAAATAATATTGAGGAAAAATACTTGTAAAGGTGTCTTTAAATCAGAAAATTACAGCCAATCCTAATCCTTCACTTCATAAAGGATTTTAGTTCCCCAAGGAAAGGTTGGATTGTTTTGATCATATTATAGCCCGTCTTCATCAGTGGCATGGTGCGTTGAATCATGCCGAATAAGCCCATCTGGCCGAAGCCTCCTCCTGCTGCTGTTGCCGCCTCTGTTCCGGCTTCAGCGGCCGTGGCAATGCTGGCGGCGTTAGGCGGACCAGTAAAGGGATCGAATATGGGGAAGAAGCCTGAGACTCCAGCTTTTTTACGGGGGGATGTCTTCTTGTAAGTTTGTCTTCTTGAAGCAGGTCTGCTTGGTCTGGAGAGAATCAAGGCTTCTTTCTCAAGTCCGGTTATCCATCCTACATATGAACGTCCATTGTGCAGGGTAATGCAGACAGGCCGGCCCTGAAGCTTCTGTGCCTGCTTACGGATCTTGGTTGAACTACCCATAGTGAATCACCTCCATTTATTTGATTTACTTTATAGTACTCAATTCATGACAGGTTGCCTGTGCAGACAACTATTTTTGGCTTGTTACATCAGTACTATGTTTACAGGGCATCTATGGTTCATAATTAATGGGTTAATAATCCAAAAAAATGGGATTCAGGAAGAAAGTGAAGAAAAAAATTTATTAATCAGTACAGTTCTCCTTCTATTTGTAATAGCGGGGTGTTCGGAGAAAAAAACGATGCAGCCCTGTATCCCGGCTGTCCCTGCAAGAACTGCAGCAATGAGTCCATATTCATATCCTGACATTAACATCGCTTTCGATGAAAGTAGTGGTGAACAGCCCAACAATTCATGGGAAATTACCCATTTCTCCACTATAATAAATGTATATAACCCATAGAAATGAGGCGGCAATATGTCAGCTAAGGCGGTTTGGAGCGGAGATACCAATCAGGCGATTTGCGCGTTTACGTTTGACGATGGGCCTTCCCGGCTTCCACTTGAATTGTGGCTGGATGTTCTGGAGGAAGAGGGCGCAGTAGGCACCTTTTTCTTCACAGGAGAATGGATGGATCGTCACCCGGACAAGGCGCGGGAGATTCTGTTCAGAGGGCATGTGCTCGCTCCCCATACCTACCATCACCGGCGGATGGCTCAGGTTCCGAAACCAGTGTTTCTGGAGCAGTTAAAACTGACCGAGCTGGCATATCAGGATGCAACCGGTCTGGCGTGTCCCAGCTTCATGCGTTTTCCGTACTGTTCGTTCCGTGAGGAGAATCTGGATTGGCTAGCCGATTGGGGCGGGTATCTGGATATTGAAGGTGTGGATTCGGGCGATTGGGCCGGGATTTCTGCAGAGGAGATTGTGGCACGTGTCGAGCCGGAGCTGAAGAATGGCACGATTGTAGTCATGCATAGCAATGATATCGCGACAGGATCACCAGAGGGTCTGAGACAGCTTATCCGTATCGCCAAGCAAAAAGGGCTTCAGGCCGTAGGCGTTCCTGAAATTCTGGACTCCATTGGTGCTGAGACCGAGTATAGACCATGGAAGATCACAGTGAAGGTTCCAGATGAGCTGGATCATCCGGTGGAGAAGTGGGTGCCGCTTCAGAATGATAGTCAGCTTACTGATCTGGCGACCCAGACGATCCAATGGAACACTCCACAGTACACCCTTCAATTCTCCTCGGAGAGTGAGTGGCTGGAACACCTGAAGACACCACTGGAGGAGTTTGGTGTGATAGAGGATCGAGAAATGTTCACCCTCAGGGAGTTCGATGGCAGCTATTGGGGATATCTGCGTGCTGGAGTCCGTGGCGATACGTTGGTATTACTAGACTTTGCGGCTAAGGAGGCACAGGCCGACACACTGGTGTATGTACTTCGTCTGGCAGCTGAAAAGGCGATGTCGCTCGGATTGACACATATTGAGGCCAGACAGGATCTTCGCAAGATGCACGAGATGTGCAGACAGCTCGGCTGGAGTGCAGAAATCGAAGAAGATCGTTAAGAAAGAGGAGCAGTGTCATTCGTGAGGACATTATCAAGCTATTATTTTTTATATTACCTGGCCATGTCTGTTCTGATGCCGTATACAAGTCTGTATTTCAGTGAGAGAGGCTTCAGCTTCACTGCCGTAGGCTTGATTCTGTCCTTATGGGCACTGGTAAGTGTGGTTGCTCAGCCGGTTATGGGGCTCATTAACGACCGGTTGGGCAATCCCAAACGAATCATGCTGATCTCTTCGATCCTTGCCGCAGTGCTGGGCTTTGGGTTTAACTTGATGGAAGGATTGACCGGGATCATTATCCTGTCTTTGTTCTTTGCCTGGTTTCAATCCTCTGTTGGTCCGGTGGGCGATGCGCTCGCGGTGGAAATTGCCAGCCGTGACGGCTTTTCTTTCGGTAACGTGAGGCTGTTCGGAGCTTTGAGTTATGCCATAGGTACATTCACTACAGGAATTCTGTATGAGCGATTCGGTTACAGTCATATTTTTGTCTATTATTTAGTCATTAGTTTGATCGTTTGCGTGACGATTCTGTTTCTGCCCACAACGAAAGTGTCCCGCAGCAGAAAGGTGACGCTCTTCGGACAAATGGGTGAGGTTGTTCGTAATAAGCCGTTTATGATATTTGTAGTCACCAGTACGTTAATGATGATGTCAGCTTCTATTAATTTGAACTTTCTACCACTGTACTTCAAGGAAATGGGCTTCAATAAAAGCTGGATCGGCAGCGCCTTCGCCATCGCGGCCATTATTGAAGTGCCGATGTTCTGGGTAGCCACTCGGCTTAGCAAGGCTATCGGAAGATACCCACTGCTGTGCCTGGCCGCTGCGATCTATGGCAGTCAATATCTTGTCATGTTCCTGTTCTCTAATGTATCGCTTACGCTCGCGGTTCAACTGCTGAATGGTGTTGCCTTTGCTTTTGCCGCAGGGACAGCTGTAGAGGTGGTTCAGAGTTATGCCGCAGAAGGGACCAAAGCAACATTGCAGACGGTCTATGCAGCAGTAACCTGGGGCCTCGGTGGCATTGTCGGAAATGCGGTCGGAGGTGTCGTCACGGACCATCTTGGTGCAAAGTTTCTGTACCTAATCCTCTTCTGCCTGTGCGCCACAGCTTCATTATTATTTATTGTGAACAGGCATCATCAGCCTTCGGTGGGTCAGGAGATTGGCTTGTAACAGAGGTTAGAGAACGAATGTTGAACAGAGGGGTTGTTGAGTGATTAAACAATCGCGAAGATAAGTTCCACAATGCTCACCCTTGATTTATCAAGAGTCTTTACTAGCACATGTGAAAAAAAGCTGCCCCATCACTCGCGGATTTGACCGCGTTGGGGCAGCTTTTTCTATCGGATCAAGTTCATTTATTGTTTGGAGGATACGGCCTCATTAGCGAAAAAATTAGGCAGATACTCCCTGTTGGCTTCCAGCATTTCATCCAACATCTTAATGGCCACTTCCACGGATGGAACCAGTGGATGATGGGCCAGTGCTTGAATGGCCAGCTCACGGCTGCCAGTCACAGCGGCTTCAATTGCCAGCTGCTCGTAGGTTTTAACTGCATGAATGAGTCCCTTAGCCATTGGCGGAACGGCTGTCAGTGGAAGTGGCAGTGGTCCGTTCTTCGTGACGACACAGTTCACTTCAATGCTGGCATCATCGGGCAGAAAATCCAGAATACCGTTATTGGCGACATTCAGCGTCTGGATATCATTCGCACCGTTATACAATGAGCGCATCAGGTTGACAGCTGCTTCTGAATAAAAAGCGCCGCCGCGTTGTTCGAGCTGCTTCGGCTTTTCTTTCAGCTCCACGTTGCTGTAGATTTCGAACAGCTCTTCTTCCACACGCTTTACGACCTCGGCACGGTTGCCGCCCTGCTTAAAGGATTCCAACTGTTCTTCCAGCATAGCATCGGTCATGTAGAAGTACTTCAGGTAATAGGAAGGCAAAGCATGAAGAGAGTGCAGGAATTCTGGATTCCATTCTCGGGCAGGCACATTCTTGGCACTGTACGCAGTTGTATCGGCTAGCATTTCATCAAGCTTGTTCTCGCCCTCAACATCAATGCGGGTAATCCAGTGCAGGTGGTTGAGACCCACAAATTCGGCGTATACCCGATTTGGGGCTACGTTGTATTTGGAGGAGACTTGCTTGATCAGGCCGATAGGAGCGTTGCATAGGCCGATGCTTTTGACATTGGAGTATTTCAGGACAGCTTCTGTGACCATTCCCGCCGGGTTGGTGAAGTTGAGCAGCCATGCGTTCGGAGCCAGTTCCTCAATATCGCGGCAGACGTCAAGAATCACAGGAATCGTGCGCAGAGCTTTCAACATGCCTCCGGGACCGGTGGTCTCCTGACCAATAACCCCATACTTGAGCGGGATGGATTCATCGCGGGCACGGGCATCCAGCATACCGACACGCATCTGTGTGCTGACAAAATCAGCACCTGCGATGGCTGCGCGGCGATCTGTCGTCAGATGGACTTCGATCGGGAGTCCGGATTCCTCAACCATCCGTTTGGCGAGGTTGCCGACAATGTTCAGCTTGCGCAGTCCTGGTTCAATGTCCACCAGCCATAGCTCACGAATAGGTAGTTCCTTGTGATGAAGAATGAATCCTTCTACGAGTTCCGGTGTGTACGATGAGCCTCCGCCGATGACGGCGATTTTCAGTCCTTGATTAGCTGTCATAATAATCACTCCTGTCTGGTAGTTTGTTTAATGGATTCGAATTCCTGAAAAACCTTCATCTTGTCATAGACTTCACTACTGATCGTCATCCCGTCACTTTCCATGGCTGACCATACTGCACCAACCACCGGTTCGGTAGTTAGGGTGACCACGGTTGCCTGTGGGGCCGCAATAGCTACGGCTTGTTCAATGGGATTGCGAATCCAGCCCCGGTCTCCGCGAGTCAACAGGCTTCCGGCTAGCACGACATCGAAGATGTCCTTTTCCATGCCTAGCCGGTGGATGACAGCGGCAGCCGATTTGCCCAGCTCGACACCTTGCCGATGCAGGATTTCCAGAGCAACAGCATCGCCCTCCGCTGCGGCCTCGAACAGCAGGCGGGCAGCATCTGTAGGCACGTGCTTCCCGTGGTCTAGAAAATCATTGAACATGCGCTCTACACTCTCATACCCTAGCATTTTTAGCAGCGGGGCAGTCAGGAGAGTCGGTTGTTCCCGCCCGTCCCAAGCCCGGATGACAGATCGGAACACTTCAATGTTAAGCGAGCCTCCGCCGCCAAAATCACCATACATATAGTCGAAGCCACCACACTGATAATGCTGTCCATGCAGATTTCGGCCAGCAGAATTGGTACCTGTACCGCAGATGAGGGAAACACCATATGGACGGTTAGTGCCTGCTCGTAGCCCAATCATGGTGTCACAATTGATGGTGTATCTGGTAAAACCGATATCGCGGATGATCGGGTGCAAAATCTCATAATCGGCATCACGGTCGGCACCCGCCAATCCCAGATAGGCGTGCTGAATGTCGTCCAAGCTGAGCCCGGCATCCGCCAAAGCGCCGAACGTAGCTTCACGAATACTACTAGCTGCCCGGGCGGCATCCACCTGATGATTGCCGTTGCCACTCTTGCCTTTCCCTAGTACATTGCCCTGTTCATCGCTGAGCAGGGCGTAGGTTTTGGTTCCTCCCCCATCGAGTCCCAAGTAGTAAGTCAATGGTCTTCACTCCTAAGTGAATATATATTATAGAAAAAAGACTGCGGCCGATCAGCGAATGGATGTCAGCCTAGCTGGAGATTGTAGATTCGCGAATGATCAGCTCAGGATCTATCCGTACCCCGGACCCGCGCTTCATCTTGCCAGAGATACGCCGCAGCAGCATATCTGCTGCAGCCTGCGCGATTTTGTCCGCAGGCTGCCGAAGGGTCGACAGATGCGGACGAAGCTGTGAGGCAATGTAATGATCATCATAGCCGACAACGGCTACCTGCTCCGGTACTGAGATCCCCGCCTCCATCAGCGCGTTGATAACCCCAAGGGCGATATTGTCGTCACCGGTGAATACGGCGGTAGGCAATTTTCCTTCGCTTAACCAGCGTTTACAAGTGTCATAGCCAAATTCGATTTCGAAATCACCCTGTACGATTTCAAAAGGAGTGATTCCCTTTTCCTGAAGCGCCAGTACAAATCCGTTGCGCCGTTCCCGTGTACTGCGGAACATCTCATGTCCGCACAGGTGCGCGATAGACGTATGCCCGAGCTCCAACAGATGGCTTGCTGCCGCGTAGCCACCCTTGAAATTGTCGATTGTGATCGAATAGGTATCATTCTCTGGCTCCTGATTATCAATCAGTACATATGGGATGCCGCGTCGTTTCAACTGCATGATATAATTCTCTTCTCCGATCGGCGAGAGCAGAATCATACCGTCTACCCGGTCTTCCTGAATGAGATAGTGATCCTCATCAGATTCAATACCTCTGGAGATGGCGATTGCCAGGAAATAGCCATGCAGCGCCAGTACCTCATTCAGTTCCTTAACAACAGCGTCAAAGAACGAGTCGTGCAGGGTGGTTACTACGAGGCCGATAATCCCCGTTTTTCCGCTAGCCAGGCTGCGTGCAGCCGCATTGGGGCGGTAATCCAGCTCCTTGATCGCATCCAGCACTTTCTGCCGATTCTTCTCGCGTACCGAGTCAGCGCCGTTCAACACCCGTGATACCGTCACGACAGACAGACCGGATTTTTTGGCTACATCAAATATGCTCACTTTCATGTCTTGTGCTCCTTGCAGCAGATTTTCCGAATGTATTATCTACCATTAGTATACAGGGTGGAGAGTCGGTCCGCTAAACAATAAGATTCCAAGCAAGGATACCGCCCCTTCCGGGACGGTATGCGGGCTATTAACGTTTGATGATCTCGGTCACTTTTTTCTGAATGGTGCCCATAACCTCTTCAAGCGTCTTATGTCCAGTCTCCACAGGCTGCATTTCATTGATGAACATGTCATTGATTTGCGAGTAGTGGGTGATCAGATGGTTGTAGGATTCATAGCCGTACTTCACAGCCCCTTCGTACACCTTCTTCACATCTTCAGGATCAATGCCGTCAAAATGCTTGTAGTAGGCTTCAGCCGCTTCTGTATTGACCGGCGGGTTGCCGCCGCTCAGCTCAATAGATTTTTCCTGGATTTCGGTACCCAGCAGGAATTTAATCCATTCAAAAGCTTCTTTAGGATGCTTGGAATCCTTCAGAATCAGCAGTGGGTCAACAAACAGGGTGCTGCGTACCTTGTCATTGCCACCCCATGGCACTGCAGCTACGCCGACTTTAAACGGAAAATCGTTGGAACCGGCAAGGTTCCACGAACCGCCCACAGACATGCCGATCTTGCCTGCTACGAACGGATCACCATTCTGTCCGGCCACACTTTTGCTCCATTCAGAGGTAGGGGAGACCTTATCCTTGAACACGAGATCGAACAGCTTTTGATAGGCTGCAATGACTTTTGGGGAGTCAAAATGAGTCTCAGAGGGAACACCGCCATTGGTCCAAGTATCCTCGGAATACGGCTCAGCTCCGAAATAGAGCGGACGCATATCACGTTCAGACCAAGTGAAGTCTACGCCGTACTGTGTTTTGGAGATGTCGCTGGAGACGACAGTCATCTTCTTGGCGTCCTCGACCATTTTGTCAAACGTCCAGCTCTTGTCCTCGTAGTCGCTTGGCGGATATTCCAGCTTCGCTGCATCGAACATGTCCTTGTTGTACAGCATGAGAGTCACATACATATTCACCGGAATGCCGTAGGTGCGGTCTTTAACCTTGTAGATCTTCATCAGGTTCTCAGGGATATGATAATCGTTGGCGTTGAAGCCTTCTTCTTTAATCAGATCAGTCAGATCAAGTAGCATGCCTTTATTGTAGTATTCGGCGAACCCGCCGTAACCGTAGTGGCTTGTAACGTCTGGCGACTTGCCTCCGGCAATCAGCGTTTGCAGCTTGCTGTCAAACTGCTCATAAGGCGCTTTTTCCACTTTCACCTTAATGTTCGGATGCTCTTTCTCGAAGTCGGGGATCAATTTCTCAACAAAAGTGCGGTCCTCTGAATCAATAGTGTAATAGGTAATCGTCACGGGTTCACCCTTGCCGCCGGAACCGTTATCGGGCCCTGATGCTACATTTCCTGCCGATTTTCCGCCGCTACAGCCTGATAGTGTCGTAAGGAGCAGCAAGCTTGCCGTGAGTAGAGATACAACGTTGTTCCTGTTCTTCTTCATGAGCTAATCCCTCCAGGATTCAGTGTATGATTCCGCCAGAGTAGGCGGTTTATTACTTAATGCCTGTAAGTACAATCCCTTCCACGAACTGCTTCTGTGCTACTGCAAATAGTGTCACGATAGGAACCATAGCCAGCACAGAGGCTACCATCAACAGATGCCAAGGCGGAATGCGGAACCGCGATGAAGTCAGAGAGGCCATGCCGACGGGAAGTGTGAATTTCTCAGATGAGCTTAAATAAAGTACAGGTGTGAGCAGATCATTCCAGCTATAGATGAAGGCGAAGATCGCCACGGTTGCCAGTGCCGGCGCAGAGAGTGGAAGGGCAATCTGGCGCCACATTCGCAGTTCCCCGCAGCCGTCGATTCGACCTGCATCGAACATTTCTTCCGGGAGCGTGGTGAAGAATTGGCGAAGCAGGAAGATGTTATACGCCGAGCCGAAGAATGCAGGGACAATCAATGGCAGGAAGGTGTCGATCCAGTTCATTTTGGAAAATAGGATAAACTGCGGGATCATGATCGCCGGATAAGGCAGCATCATTGTACTGAGCAGCATCATGAACCAGAACTGATTGCTCTTTCCTCTATATCTGGCGAATCCGTAAGCTACCAGGGCTGAGGAGATCAGGGTACCGATGACACTAAGGACGCCGATAATGAGACTGTTCTTGTAGAGTGTTCCGAATTGCAGGGTGTCAAAAATCTCCGTATAGTTGCTCCACTGCCAGCTCTCCGGCAGGAAGGTAGGTGGAAACTTCAGCATCTCCTTCTTGGACTTGAGCGAAGTGGAGACCATGAAGAACAGGGGAAGCAGCATCAGGAATGTTGTGATGACCAAAGTAATGAAGCTGATAATCTTGACTGGCCCAGCCTTTCGGCGTGAACGTGAACCCGATGATCGGGGCGTAATGCTTGGGATGGTGCTCATTTGCGTACGCCTCCTTCATAGTGAACATAACGGTTGGACAGCTTCATAATTAGGGCTGTGCACAGCATGACTACGATCAGCAGTACCCAGGCCAGGGCCGAGGAGTAACCGGCACGATATTCTTTAAAGGCGCTGGTATAGAGGTTATAGACGTAAAACCAGGTGGAGTAGTTCGGACCGCCCTGAGTCATAACAAAGGCTTGAGTGAATACCTGGAAAGAATCGATCAGACCCATAATCAATTGGAAGAGTATTACTGGTGAGATCATTGGCAGTGTGATGTGCCAGAAGATCCGGTGACGTCCCGCGCCATCCAGCTTTGCAGCTTCAATGAGGCTTGAAGGTACACCCTGCAGTCCTGCAAGGAAGAGGATCATCCCGGAACCGGCGGTCCAGAAGGACATAATAATCAGTGCGTACAGTGCGGTGTCCGGATTCATTAGCCAGGCTGGACCTTGAATACCGAACCAGGAAAGAATGTAGTTGAACAATCCGATCTGCGGGTTAAAGATCCAGTACCACAGGAGGGACATCGCTACACCGGATACCATGCTGGGGAAATACATTGCTGTTCGGAAGAAGCCACGGAGCGGAATCGTTTGGTGGAGCAGTAGTGCAAAACCGAGCGAGAGCAGCAGTTGAATCGGTACACCAATGAAAGTGTATTTGAGAGTGACTACTACTGATTTCCAGAACAGTTCATTGTGAAACATCTCTTTGTAATTGGCGAGACCGACGAACACAGGTGGATGAATAATGTCATAATCAGTGAAGCTGTAGTAAAACGATGACAGAATAGGATACAGAGCGAAAATAAAGAAGCCGATTAACCAAGGAGAAATAAACAAATACATAAAGAATGTCTGCCGCCGGCTCTCGCTATTGATCACGACCACACCAACCTTCCTGGTTTAAAAGTATAAGCGCTTTAACTTTAATTCGTAAATTAGCTGTGAAAATTAAGAATTAGGAGTGTTATCGGTACAAAAGTTAAAGTGCTTTAACTTTTGGTTCCTCCAATGTCATTATCATAGAGGATTAAATCGAAATAATCAATACCTATTTTCAAAAATAAAGCGCTACCAGTTATGTTATATGACATATAATATGATCTATTTTTATTATCAGGGCCATAATTGATGATATTCTTCGATATATATGTAATATTTTATTACGTAATAGGGCGATTTTTTATTTATATCTTGCTGTTAGAATGGTTTTTTCGAAAATATGTCAGGTTTTATGTGATGAGGGGATCGAAAAAAGTTCGGGAAACTGGGCGAAGCCCTATCCAAGGGACGAAAAGGTGTGAAGTATGGGGGGTGTCCGGTTATAATTATCGTGTGGCAAGGGGCCATAGTTCAAACTGGGTTTACCCCGGTTAGGAGGTGTGATCGGTCTGATTTATCTAATTAAATTTGTCTATAGCTTCGTACTCCCACCGGGACTGTTCGTGCTGCTGCTTCTGGTGCCGATTATCTGGTTGTGGAAACGTGAACGAAGGGTCTCGTTATTCCTACTCGTCGTTACCTTGTTATTCTATTTATCCTCTACATCACTTGTCAGCGATCTATTCATACGCGGGCTGGAGCGGCAATATGCGCAGCCAGAGGCTGCACAGGGAGATGTTATCGTTGTTCTTGGCGGTGGGGCCACACTTACAACGCCTGATCTGAATGGCAAGGGTAATATGCTGGGTTCAGCAGCGAACCGATTGCTGACCGCCGTACGGCTGCATAGGGCCACTGGCTTGCCAATTCTGTTTTCCGGAGGTCAGGTCTTCGCCGATAGCGGCAATGAAGCGAACATTGCAAAACGGCAACTACTCGGCCTTGGAGTGGCGGAGAGCGACATTCTTGTCGAAAATAGCTCACTGAATACCAAACAGAACGCGGTTAATACGGCGCTCATCCTGAAGGAACACGGATTTAACCACCCAGTACTCGTGACCTCTGCATTCCACATGCCACGGGCGGTGGTAGAGTTTGGCCAAGCTGGGCTCTCGGTGCAGCCTTTTCCAACCGATTATGTATCAGATAGCAAGTTCGTTTTTTACCCTGCCAAACTATCACCCAATGCCGGGGCGGTTAGCACTACAGGGCTGGCTTTGAAAGAGTATTTGGGTCTTTTTGTAGCCAAGATTCGTTGATCTACTAGATCTGAGAGGAGCAATAAAGTTCATGCAAGAGAAGCTGTCATTAGCAGAAGCCTTTAAAGAAGCTGCCTTTCAATTGCCGGCTCACGGTAAACGGAATGTGCAGGTGCTGAAAGAAGTTTTCGAGCAGATGGAGGGTCACCTCGATTCCGATATATATGGAACTGGAAAGATCATTGAGGATTTTCAAACGGATATGGCAGAAGTGCTGGGGAAGGAAGCGGCGGTGTTTTTTCCAAGTGGGACCATGGCACAACAGATTGCCTTAAGAATATGGTGTGACCGCAAAGGTTTGAGCAAGGTGGCCTATCATCCGCTCTGTCACTTGGAGATTCATGAACAAGATGGTTTGAAGAAACTGCATCATATCGAACCTGTGCTGCTCGCTGATAAGAATCGCTTAATTACGCTTGAAGATGTTCAGGGGATGCCGGAGGAGGTTGCTTGTCTGCTATTGGAATTGCCTCAACGTGAGATCGGTGGGCAGTTGCCGGATTATAGAGAGCTTGAAGCCATTTCTGCCTATTGCCGGGAAAAGGGAATTCATCTTCATCTGGATGGCGCAAGATTGTTCGAGATTTTACCGTATTATCAGAAGAGTGCTGCTGAGGTTTGTGCGCTGTTCGATAGTGTGTACATCTCTGTCTATAAAGGGATCGGTGGGATTGCCGGAGCTGTTCTGGCTGGCGCAGCGAGTTTCACAGCGGAAGCGAAGGTATGGAAGCGGCGGCATGGCGGGGACTTGATCAGCTTGTACCCTTATATCATCCCTGCCAATTTTTATTTTAAACAAAGAGTTCATAAGATGGAGAAGTATTATGAAGAGGCTAAGGAGCTGGCCGTTTTATACAATCAATGCCATGCGATCACTACGCTTCCGGTAGTGCCAGTGTCGAATATGTTCCATGTACATGTATCCCTGCCCAAAACGGTAGTTGAGGATGTATTAATCGATCTTTATCAGGCCACGGGGATTGGACTCACCTCTTATGTAAGGGAAGTAGATGAGTTCTCTTCGTATTATGAAGTGAGTATCGGAGACAATTATAGTGAGGTTCCCCAAGACAAGCTGCAATCATTATTCGCTATGCTGAACGAAAGGCTGCAACAAGCTTCTTCCTAAGGAACGGAGTGGAAGGTAGTTGTTTGTTCAGGGGAATAGCCATATATCTTTGTCTGTGAAAAAGAAACGCCCGTCCAAATCCCTATTGGGAAGTGGACGGGCGTTTAATGTCTGACTTGGCCTGGATTAGTCGATCAGGCCAGTTTTGCTCAGCAATTGATGCAAGGTAGCTGCAACTGTCTCGCGAGTAGCTGCTGCTGTCGGATTGAAGCTTGATCCGACTTCGCTGCTAATAACACCAGCAGTAGACAAGGATTGCACGCTATCCTTAGCGTATGGAGCAATCTTGGTGCTATCGGCATAAGTCGTGAATGATGGATTGGAGGCTTTCAGCTCCACACCTGTCAGTTTCACGGCTCTTGCCAGGATAACAGCAAGTTCTTGACGCGTAACTTGGGCACTCGGGGCAAATTTGCCATTGCCGATTCCCAGAATCAGTCCTGCCTCGGAAGCAGCAGCAACATCATTTGCATACCAGTCAGAGGACTTCACATCTGTAAAGGTAGAAGCCGAGCTAGAACGTAGTCCGAGCGAGCGGGACAGCAGCGCTGTGAACTCGGCACGGGTCAAGTTGCTCTTCGGCGAGAATGTTGTTGCCGAAGTGCCTTCAATGATCAGTTTGTTAGCCAGTGCTGTAATATCGGCAGCAGCTGGGGAGTTGGCGATGTCACTGAAAGTAACAGGGCGGCTCACCGCAGCGTAGACCGAGAACCCAGGGCGGCTAACCGTAACGAGAGTCGTGCCGTCTGCTTGTACTTTGAACACGGAAGATACCGGAGTAATCTTACCGTTCGCTTCGAACAGTACGCCAGCTGTGTTAGGTTCAACTTTGCCTGGAATTGTGAAGGATCTCTTAATGAAGACATTATTAGGTACCTTCAGAGTTGTGCTTCCGGAAGCTGTAGTCCAATTAGCTTCAAAGGCTACCGGAGCGCCAATAACTGTTGATCCAGCGCTTGTCGAGAATTTGGAGGATTGGTCATCCGCTTTCTTGATGATCAGATCCAGATTGGCATCGGCTGCACCGCCAGTCAGCAGGCTTACTGGCAAGGCGAATGCAGAACCTGCTGCATTTACAATAATTGTACTCTTCGCTGGTGCACCAGTGAGCAGCTTCACTTGCTCAGCAGTCAGAGCTACTTTAGCAGTTGCATCGGCGGTTACCGGAACATTGATCACAATCGCTGCCGGAGAAGCCGAAGCAGAGGCGATGGCTGCCTTCAGATCATCGTTAGTTACCGTAACGGTTGCTACGCCATTGCTGGAGGCTACAGCAGCCTTCACAGGCGCTTGCTTCAAGCTTTGGTCAATGACTGCATTGGCAGCGCCGCTAGCTGGAGCAGGTGCTGCAGATGGTGCTGGTGTGGCAACTGGGCCGCCTCCACCGCCGCCTCCATTGCTACCACCGGTGTTGGACTCAGGTGTGGCTGTCGGAGAAGGAGAAGGAGAAGGAGAAGGAGTTCCACCGCTCTCTCCGCCGCCTTCTCCACTGCCATCGTTAGGTGTAGGTGTTGTTGTTGGAGAAGGAGAAGGAGAAGGAGAAGGAGTTCCGCCTCCATTATCCGTGCCTGGGGTATTATCCACTCGGAAAGATGTATAGGCTTTGTACAAAATAGGATTGCCTTGTGCATCATTAACGACTCTATTGTTCTTCAATTGAGCGGCTACAATGTTGATTTTATATACGCCATCGTCCAGTTTCTTAATAACAAGGTCACCATTCTCGTCTTCGAGAGGTACGCCGTCTTCATCAACTGCAACATAAGTTCCGTCAATGCCCTTCAGACTGTAGAGTCCAGGTGCAAATAGTTGATTGGCTCCTACTGGAGTCCGTGCATCAAGAATACCGATCTGTTGGTCTTCCAGATTGATAAGATCCACTTCATAATAATTTGTATTTTTAGCTGACAATCTAAATGAAAGATCAGTAGTTTGTTTGCTGGTAGCATTAGGAGTAATCTTAGGGTTGGTCAACTTCACTTCCTGAATGCCAAATGGATTGGCTGGAAGATCATCTACTACATACAGACTGAATGGTAAATGCAAGGTAGGAACACCATCGGCAGTCAGGTTAACCTGTCCTTCATAGAACTTCCCTTTGACTGGATTTGTTAAGTCTAGATTTAGGTTAAAGGTCGTTGTTTTACCCCCGGCGGCAGTGATATCACTGCTGCTCAGAGAGGCAGTAATTCCGTCATGATCAGCATTGTGCCACTCAACAGAAGCGGAGTAGGTCAGGGACTCACTGCCTGTATTTTTGAGTTGCAGATTTTTGGAGACGGATTGTCCGGATAGAACTGTCCCGAAGCTGGCGGAAGAATTATAGTTGATAATATTTTGTGGATTGTAGTCCTTGTCCAGAATGGTGATCGGCTCAAGGGCTTGTAGCAGTGCTTTAGTCGAAATAGCATCTTCTACATTTACACGTCCGGCACCTTGTTGGAAAACATCGTACTCTTCGTTAGGCTCAGCGGTATTAGCCAGAGCTGCGCGAATATCAAATGGTGACCAGTCGGGATGAGCCTGCTTGATCAGCAACGCCAGTCCGGCAACGTGTGGCGTGGCCATACTTGTACCATTTAGACGCTCATATGCTCTGGCGTAAGAGACGTTAGGATCATCTTTGCCGTAGGCGGGATATGTGGATAGGATGCTCACTCCCGGTGCGGTAACATCTGGTTTGATACTCAGTTTGTCATCAGCGTTTGGACCCCAAGATGTGAAGCTAGCAAGCACATCGCCTTTGTCTTCTTGGGGATGGTAATCGGAATCAAATTTGAATTGAACCTTTGTACCTGGGTGACTGAGGATTCCACGCGCTAGAGCGCGACCTTCTTTACCTTTGATATCGAAGGTTGGGATGTTATCAAAACCGTCTCCAAGAAGGGAATTGATATAATCATCACGGTTAGCAATGCTTTCGCGCAAATCGACAGCTCCGTTTGCATCAGCGTTGCCGTTAAAGATCACGATCGCTTTAGCGTTGCGCTCTTTAGCGTTGGCGATCTTATCTGTGAACGCCAGCTGTCCACGAGATAACAAGACAATTGCTCCGTTCAGATCAGTTACACCGTGGTAATCTGCTTCAGCGCCTAGACCTGCGTATACTACATCAACTGGATCGGTGCCGATAATGTCTGCGAAGTTTTCTTTGCCAAGCTCCCAAGCCATCACTTTAAAGTCACCATAAGTGCTGTAAGTGGCAGTTGAAACCGTATCTCCTACGAATTCAGGAGTGAAATGTCCGGAATACTGCTTGCTTGGACTAGTTACTGCTCCGACAGAAATGCCCAATTGGGAAGTGGCAGGCGAGCCGAGGGTATATTGACCTGGCCCAGCATTACCATTAGCAATTACCGCTGTAACGCCCGAAAGCACAGCGTTGTTAATAGCGATGGCATCTGGAGAATTTACATCCTTCTCTTCATCGGAGCCAAGCGATAGGTTAATAACGTCCATATGATCTTTGACAGCGCGTTCGATGCCATCAATAACCTGTGCGGATGAGCCTGAAGCGGAAGAAGGGTTGGCTGGATTGTATCCGAGAACCTTGTACACATAGAGATCGGCATCGTACGCTACACCCTTCTGGGCAACTTCCCCTTGGGTATTAGCGAATTGTCCGATGATAGTACCGGAAACGTGTGTGCCATGAGAGGTGCCGGGGAAATTCTTGCTGGGATTCGGCAGCTCTTCATAAGGATCGTCATCATTGTAGAATGAGTCATATCCGCCTTTGTATGCATCTTTGATGTCAGGGTGGGTGTAATCTACGCCTGTATCAATTACGCCGACTTTTAGACCCTCACCGGTAAAGCCATGATCCCATGCCCAGTCTGCGTGGATCTGCTTCAGAGGGCCTTTGTCGTTTTTCGGAACGATTGCATCCTGAATGGCTGCATCAGCCTGCTCAACAGGCACTGGATACCAGGTGCTGTTCTTATGGATGGAAATAACGCCTGGAATTTTAGCCAGCTCAGGGATTTCATTCGCAGGAATTGTGACTTCAAAACCGTTCAGTACCGTGTTGTACTTGTAATTGACTTCAAGGTCCAGTCCAGCCTTAGACGCTTTGTTCAGGACATCGGTTTGTTGGCTGTTAACTGCGGCTTCGGTGGCTGTGGAAGCTAGCGAGGAGATACCTTGCTTCGCTGCATATTTGCCGACGGCTGCCGGCTGCCCGCTAAGTTGTACGATGACGCGAATGTCATCTGTGGATTTTGTATTGATCTGAGGCGAGATGAATGTTTTCTGAGAACTTTGAACCAATGAGAGTACGCTTTGGCCGATTTTAGGTTGCGCTGCTCCTGCTGCGGAAACTCCTCCGGGAATCGTGCTGATCGTCACTCCCGCGGCAAGTGCCAGCAGTGATAGTTTACGAGATAATTTGCCCCACTCCAAAAAAATCCCCTCTTTCATAATGATTTTTCAAAATATACTTTTTCCGGCTTCTCGGCGAAATCGCGGCAGACTCTCCTTTCCTATGAATTCAAAAAAATAATTCCACCCAAGTTAGTAGGAAAAAATGTTAAGAAGATTTTACCACTGGTAAAATGTAAAATCTATATGAAAATAAAAAATATTTTAGTAGATTTTCAACCCTTATATTGGAATATAAAGATTATGATGGGCAAAAAACGTTGGAAATGGCTCTGTAAAAGGGATTTTTGTTAACAAATGGTGTTATGTTAATACATACTCTTTTAATAGGAAATGAGGTTCACATCTCCGACAAATGACCCAATTTCTCGCACGAAACCAACTATTAAAACACATCATAAGACACAAAGTGAGTCGCCAAGCAACACGATTGTAACAAACATTGAATCGGAAATAGGGATAATTTCGTAGATATAAAGCAACGGTAAAATGCTGTTTTTAAGAACAGGAGAACAGATGCAATCACAGCTCGCAACCTATTAGGATTAGAAAAGGAAAAGCCTCGGAACCCTATGAAAAAGGGTCCAGAGGCTTTTTTAGAGGATAAAGAGCGGGGTGGGCACTACTTGGAAAGGAGATTAAACAGTACCTGTGCTACTTCTGCTCTTGTAGATACACTACCAGGGTTAAGCTTGCCGTTGTTTCCTGCAATGACTCCAGAGGCTGTAAGAGCCTGCAGGGCTTCTTTGGCGTAGTCTGCGATCTGGCTGGCATCGCTATAGCTGGACAGAGCAGGGCCATTCTTAGACGCTGGGAGCTCTCCCAAGACATCCAGAGAACGATACAGTAGCGTGAATAGCTCCTGGCGTGTGATTTTGCTGTCAGGCTTGAATTGATTCTCGCCGACACCTGTGGTAATACCTAGGCGTTTGGCAGCAGCCAGATAGCCGGTGTAATACGTGTTTCCGGCGTCAGCGAAGTTATCGGCAGCATTCTCGTCGGCATCAATGCCATAGGCTTTCAGCAGCAGAACAGTGAACTGTCCGCGGGTGACCGAGGCGTTCGGGCTGTAGTGGCTGTCGTCCGTTCCAGACGTGATGCTACGGGCAGCCAGGAAGCTAACGGCATCGTTGTACCATGCAGTTGCTGCAACATCGGCGAAGTCAACTTTGTTGTAAGCGACGATGTATTGGGAGAAGTGAGTAGTGACAAAATCCACAGTTCCCGCAGCATATTTGCCACGTACATTGTCGAGACTTCCCGACTCATTGATATGGTAGATGATGATAGAATTCGGCTCTTCACCGGCTTGCAGTTTGTAAGGAACGCTGATCTGCACTTTACCTCCACCGAAGCTGGCAACAGCAAGCTCGCCTGCTTTGACAGACAGATCGTAGACGGGTCTGTCACCAAGGACAGCTTTACCTTCGTCGGTGAGTGAAACCTTGGCGATCCGAATATGGATATCGCCCTCATCTTTAGCTCCGCTGATATTAGCGATTGCTTTGGCATCCAAAGTGATCGTTCCCACGTTGGCATAGTTAATCTTAACCTGAGCTTTTGTGCCGGAAGCAACTGCATTGAACGCACTTCTTGGAATGGTTAGCTCAGCGGTTTGAGTC
Source organism: Paenibacillus sp. MAHUQ-45 (assembly GCF_058133325.1). Classification (NCBI taxonomy): domain Bacteria; kingdom Bacillati; phylum Bacillota; class Bacilli; order Caryophanales; family Paenibacillaceae; genus Paenibacillus; species Paenibacillus sp. MAHUQ-45. The sequence goes on along the minus strand of NZ_JBYUPV010000011.1, from coordinate 175,476 downwards.
TTAGCAGTAGTCTCAACCTTGATTTCTAGCAGTGCCGATTTTCCATCGGCTTCTGCTTTTTTAGCACTCTCTACAAGTTCCGTTACATCAGCTGCTGTAATGGAAGCTGTCGTAACACCCGTAGATTCATCAGTAGTAGCAACCGCTGTTTTAGAAGCGATGATTGTATTTCCTTGAGCACTAGTAACTGGTGCCGCACTGGCAGTAGGTGCCGGACTGCTAACTGGAGTCGGTGCAGGTGAGTTGCTGCCAGTTGATGGACCGGTATCTCCGCCACCGGTTGGTGCTTTGTACTCCGGTACGACTACATCAGTTACAGGGCTTTCTTTGTAGCCTTCTTTGGCAGCATATCGCACGTTATAAGTACCAGGCACAAGTCCTGTAATTTCGACATCTGTGGCGTATACATAATTAGTAACAGTGGACAGTTTATATTCCAGTGCTGGCGTTGTGCCGGTGATACGTCCGTCATTATTGGCAGATGAAGTAGGGGCGATACCGGTGAGGCCGGTCGGCGCTGCTTGCTCTGCGGTATAGGCTGGCACAATTACATCGGCTGCTCTGCCCGCTTTGAAGCCTTCCTTGGCTGCGTATCTAACGTTATAAGTACCAGGCACAAGCCCTGTAATTTGGACATCTGTAGCATAGACATAATCGGTTACGCCCGCCAGTTTGTATTCCAGTGCAGGTGTAGTTCCGGTGATACGTCCGTCATTATTGGCAGGTGAAGTAGGAGCAATGCCTACCAGTCCGGTTGGTGCCGCCTGCTCGCCGTATGCAGGTACCTCAACGCGAGTTACAGGGCTGGCACTGTAGCCTTCCTTGGCGGCATAGCGAACTTCGTAGAAGCCAGGCACGAGCCCTGTGATAGCTTCGCCAGTCACTGGAATGTAATCAGCAGCAGCGGCTGGCTTGTATTCCAGAGCTGAATTGGTTCCTGTAATTTGCCCGTCATTATTGGCAGGTGTTGTAGGAGCTACGCCGATCAGTTCAGTTGGTGCTGCTTGCTGGTGTGTAAAAGCTGGTACGACGATTTCGATGGCTTGACCCGGTTTATACGGGATTGCAGTTGCTCCTGCTGCATTAGTTGGACCTTGATAACCCGGTTTGGAGGCATATCTTACCTGATAGGTGCCTGGTGCCAGCCCAGTAATGGCTTCACCGGATACTGGTTTGTAGTCAGCCTCATCGGCGCGTTTGTACTCCAGGGATTTGTTCAGAACGCCTGTAATCTGTCCGTCGTTCGCGGTGGTCGAAGTTGGCGCTACCGCTGACAGTTCGGTTGGGATGGCTTCCAGTCTGGAGAAAATTTTATCTAACGCGTTCAGGTAGAAGCCATATCTTGCACCGATAGCGTAACCGTTGCTGATGTTATCGGGCTGGATATTTGTCCAGCTGTACATCAATTCGATGTGTCCAAGAATGGGAGCTGGTTGCCCGTTGTCATCCTTATTGTTTTTGCTGTAGGTAAAGAAATAAGGAACTTGCAGACGATCTCCATAGATTTGCGTACCATTTTGATCCACATAACTAATTGTGTTAGGTGGAGTTGCTGTGTTGTCTTGTGTCTTGATATTGGTCAAATAATTGTTTACGAGATCAACATACAGTTTAGCATAAGAATGCTTGGTGTCCCGGACTTGCAGCTCATTATTGGTGTGTGGATTTCCATCTTTGGAGGAATTGCCGCTATTGTTGTTCGGCACTCCTACCGTCACACCGGAATCAAGCTTTGTATCCCACAGGTATATTTTCTTGATGTTGTTCTTCTTGGCTTGCTCGTTAATGTATTTAATGACGGCCTGGGTATTCGGGCACCAGGAACCCCCGAACAGGAAGGCATAGTTGCCGTCGCTGGACAAGATTTCTTTTAATTGATGATAGGTAACATGTTCGTAGACGAGATCGCCGTCAGCCTGGGTAAAGATCGTTGGCTTGCCCGGATTCTCTCCTTCATAGTTCTTGTTAAATGCAGCTTTGATATACTCCGATTCATTGATCGTATCGTATTTCACAGCTTTGGCGAATACGGATCGAACCTGGTCCTTATAGGCGTTGACCTTGGTTTGATCAAGGGTTCCGTTAGTTTGGAACTGTGACCAGGATTTACTGTCATTAAGGTAAGAGACAATTGGAGCACTGTTGCCTTGGGCATCCTTGTTGTCCTTGTTGTAGACAAACAGGAACGGTGCTTCGATTTTGTTCGCCGAGACTGTGCTGCCGTTCTTGGCTGTATAGCTCACATTGTGCGCCGGGTCGTTTTTATCGTAAACATTCAGGTTCGTCAAATACTTGTTAACCAGATCTACGTACTTGTACGCGAATTTGTTATTGGTATCTGCGATTTGTAGTGTATCGCCATCCAGCTTGGTATCAAAATTATAAATAGTAGAAATGCCGTAATCCTTGGCAACTTCATTGATAAAGCCGATATCTGCTTGTGTATTCTCATCCCATGAACCGCCTACCAGAACGGCATAGGTGCCTTGGGTTTCAAACAAATGAACGATGTCCTCGTAAGTTGCTGTTTTATAGACATGGTTCGGATCGTTCAACTTCGGGTATACCTTGCTGAAATAATCAAAAGTAGATAGAGGAGTAGCAGCTGTAGAAACGGTTGTTTCAGCAGCCGCTGCCCGGCCTGCCTGAAGAGGCAGGACCGCCAGGGAGGCTGCCAGCAGCAGACTCACGATTTTTTTTGGCTTGAACTTGATGGCCATTGAATTTGCACCTCGATTTCTGTCGTTTTCTGAAAATATAGTTGGCTGGAGCTTAGCTCAGCGGCGATGATGCAGTAATCAAGGGCATACTTCTTCATCAGATGACGAAGCAGGTGCAGGTGCTGGTGCCTGATCAGAGGCAGGTGCCGGAGCTTGCACACTCTCTGTTGGGGCAGAAGCGCTTGATTTGGAATGAACGGGTTCCGCAGCTGGAGCAGCGGTAGCCTTGGCTTTCACCACTTCGGTCGTGGAGAAGGTGATTTTCTTGGCTGGAGCAGCTGTAGGCTCCGGTGCAGCAGTGGCTTTAGCTTTAGCTTCAACAGCTGGAGCTTGTGCTGGTGCTGCCGTCGGTTGGGCGGCTTTCACTGCTGGAGCAGTGGTAGCTGCCGGTGTGGTCTTGGAGACCACGGGCGCTACTGCGGCTGCAGGTGCAGTGGTTGCTTGCGGCTGTGCCGGTGCAGTTTGTGCGGCAGGTGCAGCAGTGGCTTGTGCTGGCGCAGCTACTTTGACAGCGGCGGTGGTCACGATTGCTGCTTCGGCAGCTGGTGCAGAAGCTGTCTTCACCTGTGCGGCTTGTGCTGGCGCAGGTGCTTCAGTTGCTTGTGGCTGTTGGGTATTAGCCACAGCGGTTTGGTCGGTAGTTGCGGTAGCGGCCTGTTCGGCAGGCGCGGCAGTGGCCTCAGCCTGCACAGTTTCAGCGACTGGCGCAGGAGTCGCTTCCGGTTGAACGGTCTCGGCTACAGTCTGCACAGCTGTCTGTGTGCCTGCAGCGGAGGCGGTATCAGTGGTTGCAGCGGTGGTATTGTTTTGGACAGGCGCAGCTTCCGGTTTTTTCTGATTGGCCGATACGGCGGCATAAGTCAAAGCGGAGAAGACTACAGCAGCAGTAACGATCGAAATAGTGAGCTTTTTCATAAGAGTAATCATCCTTTTCTTTGCGCCCTGGGCCAGGCAGACAAGACGGTTAAGCCTGTCGCCTCCGGGCTTATTTTTAGTGCGTTTTGCGAAAAACAATTTGGCTTCGAAAACATGTCTTGAGCAGTACGTGTATATCCATTCCTTCAAGCTGGGTTCCAGCGGAAACAGCAAAAAGACTCAGGCAGGTGGTGCTATGACATCACCTGCTGAATCTCTGGCTGTCCAGTAGACTCATTACTCCGCTAGTTATGTATGCTCATGCTGGATTGATCGGCTAAAGTTCCATCCCCCCTTTTTTACGCCAATAAAAAAACCAGAGACTCAAGAGAACGCATACCTAGCGCTCTAACTCGAATCTCTGGCTGTCCAGTTGATTCTATCCCTTTGGTGATCCAGCAAATGATGCATGCATCGTGTGATGTTTTTAATATTATTCAATGCCGAAAGTAGTTGTCAATCAATATTTATTTTTCATACCGAAATTATCGGAATTAAATAGGATTAACATATTATTACATTGACTTTCATAGATTTTGAATATACATTATTTTCATTATTCATATCAAATAAGTGGGGTATGGGAGGGTTTTAGAAAGAATGAAGAATATAGACAATAATCTACTCTCGGCGATTCAAACAAACTGGTACGGATTTGTAGTTTCCATCGTTGTTTTTGGAATTTTATTTCTTCTGGCACGCAAGCGGGTAGGTTTTGGTACCCGGGTTATCATCGGTTTGGTAATTGGACTTGTGGTCGGGATTCTCTTTCAAAAGCTGGAGTTTGAGACTAAGGCCATCAGCACCTTCGGCAGTATTTATGTAAGTCTGATCCGCATGCTTGTTATTCCTCTTGTATTCATTCTTGTATTGAACAGTATCGCATCTCTGACCAATCTGGAGTATTTGCGTAAAGTTGGTATCAAGACCTTTGCTTGGTTCCTGGGGACAACGGGAATCGCTTCTATTATAGGGCTGACGGTAGCCCTACTTTTCAACCCTGGTCAAGGTATCCAGCAGGAAGTGCCAGCAGACTTCACTGCACGTGAGATTCCAACCTTCTCGCAGGTCATTCTCGACCTCGTACCTTCTAACCCGGTGAATGAAGCAGCGACTGGCAAGGTGGTTCCACTGCTCATCTTCGCAGTCTTCCTGGCGGTAGCAATTATCAAGATTGGTGCTAAAAAGCCGGAGGCAGTAAAGCCTGTACGTGATCTGATCGAATCCCTGACCCTGGTTCTGCACCAGGTCGTCAAATTCATTATCCGCTTAACACCATATGGCGTGTTCGCACTCATTGCCGCGATTACGGCGCGTTACGGATGGGAGACGTTGCAAGAGCTCGGAAGTGTTATTGTTACCTCCTATGTAGCCTTGATTATCCATTTTGTACTGATCTTCGGTGGCTTGGTCTTCTTCGTAGCCAAGGTTAATCCGATTAAGTTCTTCCGCAAAATCTATCCGACCATCGCTGTAGCCTTCACCACTCGCAGCAGCTATGCTACGCTTCCGGTCAACTTGGAAGTTATCACTAAGCGCTTGCATATCTCGCCGCGTATTGCGAGCTTTATCGCTCCGCTTGGCGCATCTGTGAACTTCAATGCCTGCGGCGGTATCTGGCCAGCAATTGTAGCGGTGTTCACTGCTCAGGTATTTGGTATCAACTTGACCGTAACGGACTACATAGTTCTAGTGCTTGTTAGTATTATTTCTTCTATTGGTGTAGCCGGAGTTCCTGGTCCTGCGGTAATTTCTACTACAGTTGTATTAACTGCACTGGGACTGCCACTTGAAGGGATCGCGATTGTGGCAGGCGTAGAAGCACTTATCGATATGGGACGTACTGCCGTGAATGCGACAGGGACTACCGTTACAGCTCTGTTGGTTGCTAATTCGGAAGGTGAATTTGACCGTGAGGCCTTCAATTCGGATAACGACGACGATGAGATCGTGCTTGGTACGGCATAATTTAACCTAACATTAAAAACAACACTACAACCCTCCAGTTCCTGCACGTGCGCAGTGCTACTGGAGGGTTGTTTTGCACATCCATGGAAGTTGCAACGTACAATAACCTATATTTTAGAGAATACAGAGTCATGGGAGGTACAGCAGTGATTACGTTCTTGAGTGGCGATATCAACGACATTAACATGCCCGGTTTGTCCGGGGTAGAGCGGGAGATTGTGGCGGAGAAACAGAGAAGTCCGGAGAACTATGTGTACGAAAATCCGGCGGCACTGGAATTCGAGTTGAAGACAAGAAAGCACATTGTGGATGCAGCAAGGGCGCTGGATGCTAGCGGAGCGGAGTTTGCCTCCTTCGAGACGACTCGGGGCAACCCGAATTACTGGACCCGAACCAGCAAAGGCGGGCTACAGCTGAGAAAAGGGGTTCAGCCATCCGATGGGATCAACGACATTTTCCGTCACGGTTATCTTTATGCATTTGAATGCGCAACAGCTACAGTAGTGATTCTATACAAGGGCGTCCTTGATGCGCTGGGTCCCGCTGTATTTAACGCCTATTTCAATGATTTGCTCTTGTATGACTGGCATTATGATAACGATTTGCAGCTCACTACTATTAATAACAATCTGGAGGCCTATCCTGGCGATGTGCAATATTTCAAGAACCCCGATCATGATCCGAATAAACCTGAGTGGCAGGGTGAGAACGTTATCGTCCTGGGCAATGGAAAATATTTTGGTCATGGCATCGGGATCAGCTCCGGGCAGGGCATCATTGCTGCGCTGAATGAGGAAAGGGTACCGGGAAGCACAACGTCTGCGTATCTCTTAGATGAGACTTTTCATCCCGACTTTGAGTATTTGCGGAAATTATCCGAGGGGCAAAGCCGTTCGTCTTCTGGAGTCAGAGGTCCAGACCGGGCGGTTATCGCCAGAATTGGGGGTCATCAGTATATTTATATGTATAAAAAGGCAGACCTCCCTACCACATCGGTATAAACCAGCGAGTTTTAAACTATGAACAAGATCGCAAAGCATCAAAAAACCGGCGCTACGCTACGTCATGAACGTGTGCAGGCCGGTACATCCACCTTTCAGGAGGTCTCAGAAAGACAAGCATTCCCCCCAACCTATCAGAGATTGGAGGGCTGTCTTGTCTTTCTGACTTTTAAAGTTGGACAAAATCGTTACGGTACTTCTCAAAGTCTGCAATTTTACACTCCAGCGTCATCCGGGTACCATTTTCTTCATAGCTGACGGCTTGGACATGAGCGTTCTCGTTGAAGTAAGAGACTAAACGTCCCTGGTCAAAAGGCACGAGAATCTCGCATTGCATATAGTCATTGAACACATGACTGCGGATCAGCTCTGTCAATTCTGAGATGCCTTTATTCTGCTTCACGGACAAGTACAGGTTATCCCCTTCAACCAGCGGGTAGGACAGCTCTGTCAAATCTGCCTTGTTGTAGGCGTAGAGGACCGGAATCTCATTTGCGCCAAGCGCCTTCAGGGTCTCCTCCGTCACAGCCATATGCTGCTTGTGCTGCGAATCAGCGATATCAACGACATGAATTAGCAGATCCGCTTCGGTCACTTCTTCAAGCGTGGAGCGGAAGGCTTTGACCAGATGGTGAGGTAGCTGGCTTACGAATCCTACTGTATCCGTCAAGAGAAAGGTTTTGTGATCCGGTAAATCGATACTGCGTACCGATGTTTCCAGGGTGGCGAACAGCATATCCTTCGCGAATACCTGTTTGTTGGAACCTGGGTGGTAAGTCTCAACCATAGCGTTCATCAAGCTGGATTTGCCGGTATTGGTATATCCAACGAGACAGACCACAGGTATTTCATTCTTGTGGCGTTGCTTGCGTTGAATCTGGCGCCGGGCTACCTGCTGTGTAAGCTCAGTCTGGAGAGCGGTGATGCGCTCCTCGATTCTCCGCCGGTCGAGTTCAAGCTTCGTCTCCCCGGTACCTTTGTTCTTCATGCCGGCACCACCGCCCTGGCGTCCCAGAGATTCACGCAGACCCGATAGGCGGGGGAGCATATATTGCAGCTGAGCTACTTCCACCTGGAGCTGGGCTTCCTTGGTCTTGGCCCGTTCGGCGAAGATGTTGAGGATCAGAATTGTCCGGTCAATAACCTGTCGGTCCAGTGTGGATTCCAGATTGCGGATTTGGGAAGGGGATAATTCATCGTTAAAAATAACAAGTTCAGTATCCGCTGCTTCCATTAAAGCTCTCAGCTCTCCGATTTTACCAGTCCCGAGATAATGGGAAGGGTTGATCCGGCTGGTCTTTTGGCTTAATTCCCCAACAACCTCGATATTGCATGCGGCTGCGAGATTGCGCAGCTCTTCCATGGAATAGGCGAAGTTATGGTCTTGTTGAAGCTGGACTCCAACAATGATTGCGGTCTGCTGTGTAGGTTCCATCATATATAATCATCCTCCGTTATTTAGCAAAAAGTGAAAATCGAAATTCAGCAAAAATAAAAATCAAAAAAAGCACAGGCCATCTGCCTGTGCTTACAGTATCTGTAGAGGACTTCAGAACAAGGAACCAAGGGAAGACGTGCTTCCGCTGCGAGACCTGGTCTTCCATAGGATGCAGGACACAAATAACCTTCCGCATGAGGGTGGATGCGTGAAATCTCCCCTGCGATAGCAGGCTATGCTTGTGTTCATGGGTTACTATGGAGGTTCCTAAAGGCGGAATGCCGAAGAGCGTGAAGCTTCTTCGGACAGTCCATAGCTGTGGGTTACCTTTAAAAATGGCAGACCTATCCTGAGTCCTCTGCACATGGGCAGAGCTTGAGCGCTATTCAATTAGCCGCGCAACGTACGAACTCGGATAAAGTCTATCACACGTAACCCTCCGTTCAATCAAAGTTAAGTCGATTCTAACACATGCACTAATTTATGGCAAACCCGGTATGATCCCGGGTTCACTTCAAAGCTCTACATAATGAAAGAGAGCCTCCATGTCTGTAGCGTACAAGAAGATAAAACCTCACGGGCTTACGGATAGGCACACCACTTTACGCCATCCACTCCCTGCGCAGGGTAAACAAGTCCTTGAGCGCGTCTGTAGACAACTCGGTAATCCAGCCTTCTGAGCTGGAGATGACATTGTCGCTAAGCTGCTGCTTACTCTCCAGCATCTCATCAATACGCTCTTCGAGCGTGCCGAGGGAGATGAATTTGTGGACCTGAACATCCCGGGTCTGACCCATCCGGTAGGCCCGGTCGGTCGCCTGATTCTCAACGGCAGGGTTCCACCAGCGGTCGAAGTGGAACACATGGTTGGCCGCGGTCAAGTTGAGGCCAACCCCGCCGGCCTTCAGAGAAAGGATAAAGACGTTAGGCTGATCGGACGCTGCATCGGTCGAACCTGTTCGCGCAGGAGCTTGGAAACGCTCGATCATACGATCGCGTGACGTTTTGGAGGTGCTACCATTGAGATACAGCACCGGCTCTCCCAGCTCCTGCTGGAGCACAGCCTGCAGCATTTGGCCCATGCCGACATACTGCGTGAAGATGAGGCAGCGCTCATCCTCCTCGCGCAGCTCCCGTACCATGGCCATCAAGCGCTCCAGTTTGGCTGAACGCCCGATCAGGGCCGGGGCGTTCAACGGTGCCATCTCTCCTGAATCGGCGTCCATCTCCTGCAAGGCTTCCTTCGATAGCAGTGCTGGGTGATCACATAGCTGCTTGAGCCGGGTAAGTGCCGAAAGAATAGCACCCTTGCGCTCGATGCCTTCAAGCTTCTGCACACGTTCCAGTAGTTCGTTGACGGTCTGGTCATACAGTGCAGCCTGTTCTGCCGTCAGGTGAATATAGGTCTTCATTTCGTTCTTATCCGGCAGATCCAGCTGGATTGCCGGATCTTTCTTCTTGCGCCGCAGCATGAACGGCTTGACGAGTCGTTGCAGCTCACCTGTACGGCGCTCGTCATGCTCCTTCTCGATGGCATTGCTGAAGCGGTCCTGGAACGACTTGGAGCTGCCAAGGTAACCCGGCGAGATAAAGTCGTAGATCGACCACAGCTCGGAGAGACGGTTTTCGATCGGTGTGCCTGTCAGCGCAATCCGGTGCAGCGCCGGGAAGCTGCGCACGGCGACCGATTGCTTCGTCTGGGCGTTCTTAATATTCTGCGCCTCATCCAGGCAAATGCACCCCCAGGTGAACTGCTTCAGCAGTTCCTGGTCCAGCGAAGCCGTGGCATAAGATGTCAGTACCACATCGGCCTGCGAAGCGGCTCCATAGAAGTAGCCGGCTTCCAGACGTTTGCTGCCGTAATGCAGCATAACGTTCAGGGACGGGGCGAAGCGGGCCAGTTCTTTCTGCCAGTTGCCGAGTACCGAGGTCGGGCAAATAATGAGCGATGGCCAATCCGCAGGGGCCGCATGGGGGTCCCGTTTGACAGCCGCGTCCTGTTTGGAGGCGGCGGTATAGTGTTCTTTAAGGTGGAGCAGATAGGTGATCAGCTGCACCGTTTTGCCCAGGCCCATATCGTCGGCCAGGCAGGCGCCAAGCCCGAAGCGACGCAGGAAAGCCAGCCAGGCGAAGCCGTCGTGCTGGTAGCTGCGAAGCTCGGCCTTAAGGCCGGCCGGCACCTCGGGCTTCGGCCACTGGGCCTGTTGCCCGAGCTGGCCGATCAGGCCGAGCAAGTGCTCGTTCAGCTCCACCTCCAAGCGGAGCCGTGAGGCCTCTTCCTGAAGCTGCTCTTCAGCGGCTTCAGCGTTCTCGGCTTCATCACCTGCATTCAGGAGATGAAGCTGCAGAACATCCTGGAAGGACAAGCCCTGCGACTTGTCCATGCCAGCCATGGCCCGCTGAATCTGGGCCAGGAGGGTGGGGTCGAGCGAAATCCACTGGCCGCGGAAGCGGACCAGACGCTCGCCCCGGGCGACCAGCTCGGCGAACTCGGACTCCGAGAGGTCCGCGTCGCCGATGGAGATTCGCCAATCGAAGTCGATCAGCGAATCCAGCCCGAATAGCGACTGGCCGTTGCGCTCGCCCTCGCCGGAGCTGACCTTGGCGCGCAGTCGCGGCTTCTTCCGGCTGGCGGCTTCCCACCACGCCGGGAGCAGCACCTGCCAGCCCGCTTCCAGCAGCCGGCGGCTGTCCGCCGTCAAGAAGCGCCAGGCCAGCTCATTGCTAAGCGGCGCGCCTAGCACATCGGCGCCGTCCAAGAGCTGCTCGCCTGGCAGGCTGGCGCGCAGGCGGGTGAGCCAGCCTGCGGCGCGTTCGCGGACATGGGGCGTCCACGTCGCAGGCCACTTCCCGGCGGCTTCGCCCACGCCGCTCAGCTGTATCGGTACCAGCACGGACTCGTCAAACTTGTCCTGCAGGACAAGCCTCAGCACCCAGTGCGGATCATCCCTTTTCGGCTCCAGCAATTGCAGTGCTGGGCGGAATGGGGCGGTGTCGGTCTTCCAGCCGATGGAGATCAGCCAGGAGGCCTCATCCATCCCTGCCGCGCCTGAGCCGCTTTTATCGAACAGCAGTGGGTATTCGCTGCGCAAATCGCCAGCCGCAGCTTCAGTTCCGTAATATCGCTGAAACACCGCTGCTGAGAAGGCTGCACGTAGTCCTTCCGTGAACTCGGAATTCTCAGTAAGCATCTGGCGTAGAGTAGACGATTCGTTTCGGTCTGTGGCGATGCGTACAAGCGCGGCGTCTTCCCAGGTCCATTGCAACTGCCCTTTCCGATAGGCGGACAGACTTGGAATATACTTTTTCCCGTTCAGGCAGTCCGTCAGTAGGGGGGCCAGTACATTAAGCCGGGCAGCGCTGCCTTCCCAGACCCAATGTACATGGCTCAGAAGCTTAAGCTCTGCGAAGAACGGGATTACCTGCTCTGCAGGAAGAATCACCAGTTCCACATCCTCCACCTGCCGCACCGCCAGCTCTGTACCATAGAAGGAAGGTTCATGCCAGGCGAACAATCGCTGTTTGAGGGTCAGACCAGGAACATAATCATCCCGTTCGTTAATCCCAAATATTAAGGCATCGCCGTACTCGCTCAAGGCAAGCTTCACGGTGATCGCATTCAAATGCATATTGATGCTCATGTGATTAGCTTTCCTTTCCGAAGCTCTTCCTGCAAGGCGCGCAGCCTGCTATTCCGGACGGAGAACGAATGCATGTACAGCTCCCAGCGCTCCTCCTGCTTCATTTTCTTGTATAGCTTGGATAGCCGCTTCAATAACTTAACTGCGGCTTTATAACTTTGCCTGTTCTTGTCCAGTACGAATCGTTCTACAGCCTGATGGTAGAAGGGGAGCAGCGTTTCCGGTGCGTGCTTCTCCAGCGGCTGAAGGTCCCGAACACGGAAGTCCGCAGGCTCTTTACCGTTTGCAAGCTGGTAGTCCATCCAGGCTTGCCATTTCTCATAGATGATCAGTTTCTCGCTATAGATCTCACCGGCCAAAGGCAGCATTTCGCTCAGGGTGCTCCACATCAATGGCTCGCTTTCCGGTCGCTGGGCAACGGCCGCATCCCAGTAGGTCGAATAATCCTTCAAATTACCGTAGATTCGGCTACCGAGCAGCGGACCGGTCTGGGTTAGCCAGTTCACCAGTCGTTCCCAATCCCCGGTGTTGTATAAGGGCTCTAGGAAGCCGAGCAAGTCTTCTGGTTGTAGAGCCGGGGTATCCGCAGCGGTGCGAAGATGATCCCAAGCGGGAGGATCATCCCCGAGGTAGAAATACATCCGGCTCTGCGCCAGCAGCCAGGCATGTCGCGAGAGAGAAGTGCCGAGCTCTGTCTCTGCTGCACGTAGCTGAGCAATCTCCTCTTCGTATAGCTTGTTGTCGCTGAGGTTGGGTTCGAGCCAATATTTCCAGTACAGCTCATAAGCTATACGGAAATAAGGCTGCTCACGGGAACGGCCGCGTGGCTCTGATAGCATTTGCATCCGTAGATAGGCCAGAATTTCCGTCGCACGAGGCCATTGCTGTGATTCGACCTTCAGCGGCAGGCCGCTGGTCAGGAGCTGCCCGATGGAATCCTGCAGCTCCGTGACAGTCAGATGGGCGAAGTAGCCCATGGAGGAAGCGAACGCACCTTGCGCCGCACCCTGGGGTTTAGTTATCGTTTCCAGCACAAAGAGGTGGGCATGAAGTAAGAACAGCTTCTCTGTAGCCGGAGACATCGATGGTTTGTATTTCAGAATGGCAGCGATGGCTTTCTCGGCATAACCCGGCGTCCGGCTCGTGTGAGCCAGTGGTGCGATGCAGCTTACACAGTACTCGCGCCACTCCGCAACTCCGGCATCGGGCATCCGGTCTGCCTGTTCTTTAAGCAGATCTTGCCGTGCTAGCATTGAGGCGGCCCCGGGAGGAAGCTTGGGACTGGCTGGGGGATGCAGGGAGGCGGCGGCCTTGGCGTTCGCTAGCATCTGCACGGAACGATTTTGCATGTCTGCATAATGCATCAGCACAGCAGCCATATGCTTGCAGGGGCCTTTGACAGGACATTCGCAGCGGCTGTGGCCGAGATTGTCCAGATCGATGGTCACGGAGTAGTCATCGTTCCCTTCAACGAGCGTGATGATTTTGTGGTCATCGGTCACCGCAAACGGCCGGACACGTTTTTGCTTATAATATTGAAATCCACGTTTGAGCGTCAGATCATCAAAAAGATACGCCACATCCTGAATGAGCTTGTCCCACTGCTCATCATCCATGGCATCTATAGTAGATTGCATCGCTTTGTTCTCCCGTAATATATAGTTGTTGCGTTATCTTCTTCTATTATATCACTTATTGTCTGCTGTTCTCTTCATCGTCAAATGGTGGTTTCGGATAGCATGAATGATATAGATTTGCCGGGGTTATTGACTTATACTTACAGAAAAATGAAAAAGAAGGGTGTGACCCGTTTGGCTGTGCTTAGACAACCCCGGCATTGGCTGGACTATGTGGTCCTTGGAATTCGTTTGGTGTGGGGAGGGCTGGGCATCTCGGGCCTTCACTTCAGTATCGGGAGCCACGGTGTGCTTTTTTGGTTGGGGGCGGCGGGATATTTGCTGTCGAGCTGCGTTCCCTTTGGTCTCTATATGCTTCGAAACGTGCCCCGTTATCTCCCGGTTGCAGCGGAGCTGCTTATTACAGGCGGACTGTTTCTGATTCTTCCAGAAATGAGAGAGACGGTCTTTGCTTTTTTTCAGGTACCTTTTTTAACACTCGGCTATTTATGTATGGGCTGGCCCACAGCGGGGGCGCTCCTGGCCGCCTTCTTCCTCCCGGTCCTGCTGTCTGGCGGGGTGCGGGAGATGCCGCGTGCCGAATTTATCGATGCTACAGCCAATCTGTTGGTCCTTCTCGGCATCGGATTTTGTTTTCAGAAGCTGGTCCATTCCTATCATAAAATAAACGGGATGTACGATATCATTCAAGAACAGAACGCAACCCTTGAGGTTTATGCTAGTCAGATTGAATCGCTTACCCTGGCAGAGGAACGGAACCGTCTGTCGCGTGACTTGCATGACACGGTGGGTCATACCTTTACTGCGACCATAATGGGGATGGATGCTGTTCGCTATCTGATAGATGTGGACCCTGAAGAGGCCAAGAAGAATTTGGCCGAGCTGCTGCAGATGACGAGAACCGGACTGGACGAGATCAGGCAGCATATTCACGGGATTGCGCCGGAGGCGCAAATTCACTCTCTCTCGGATGTGCTGAGCCAGGTGGCCCGGCAATTCGAGCAGCATACGGGAATGAAGGTGACACTGGAGACTGACGGTACCACAGTAGAGACATCGGAGCAGGTGCGGCTGGTTCTGATTCGCTGTCTTCAGGAATCACTGACCAATGCCAAGAGACATGGGGCAGCTTCCGAAGTGTCTTTAAAGCTCATTACCCGGGCTGATTTTATCACTCTAAGGATCGAGGACAATGGGAGAGGGATTGAAGGGACTGGTGAGCTGATCCATGGATTCGGATTGAAAGCCATGGAACAACGGGTGGCGAATCTGAATGGCAGACTGGAGATTGCTGTAAGAGACGTTGGAGGAGTATTGGTAGACTGTACAGTACCGGTTCGGCCTCGTAGGGTGCCGGAGATTGGAAGGGAGGGAGCATAATCTATGGGAGCTATTCAACTGCTGATTGCAGAGGATCAGGATTTGATCCGCAAAAGCCTAGGAATTGTCCTCGGTATGACTCCGGGAATTGAAGTTGTAGGCATGGCCGAGAACGGGCAGACGGCGATTGCGCAAGCGGGAAGTCTTTAGCCAGATGTGATTTTGATGGATATTCATATGCCGGTTATGGATGGGGTAGAGGCTACGGCAATCATTAAGAAACGGTGGCCCCAGATCAGGATCATCATCCTGACGACCTTTCAGGAGGTTGACTATGTGGTGGCCGCGCTAAATGCCGGTGCAGAGGGATATATCCTGAAGGCCATTGATCCGATGGATCTGGCGAATGCGATTGAGCTCGTTCATCGGGGCGAGACGATGATTACCCAGGAGGTGGCCCGCGCCTTGTTCTCACAGCATATCTCTGGTAGTCGAGAGACCAAGACCTCCGAGCCTACCAAGGATTCACTTCATGGACTGACAGAACGCGAGCTCCAGGTCTTGCAATACATTTCGGAAGGGCTGGTGAACCGCTTCATTGCTGAGCGCATGTTCTTGTCCGAAGGAACCGTCAAGAATTACATCTCCAGCATCTACTCCAAGCTGGGGGTTCAAAACCGGGCTTCGGCCATGCGTAAGGCAGCTGAGGAAGGGCTTTTGTAAAAGAACACAATGTATACCTGTGATCTCATAACAATTTATGAGCCGGTCATCCGCCGGCTTTTTATATGCGCATTACTTTTTATAGCCGAACGTCACTAACCGAGTATTACTTTTCAAGGGTATTCTGAATTCATAAGAGAGGAATGAAGCAGTCCACTACTATATGAAGGAAGATGACGCCCATGTTTACTGATTTAAAGGATTCCACTAAAGCTGTCGTGTTCACAATCATGGTTCTGGTACTGGCCGTTGGATTCAGCCTTGTGCCGGGAATGAACGGATTTTTGTATATGATGACCCCTGCGTTCTCTGTGCTGCTGATGATGCTGGTCGTTACCCGGGACGGATATTCACGAGCGGGTTGGGGCAGTCTCGGTCTGAACAAATTGGGGAGAAAAGGGTGGGCTTTCGCATTGCTCGTACCGGTGATCCCAGTTGTGCTCGGTTATGGAATAGTCTTGCTGACAGGACTATCGAAGCTGTTTATTCCAGCAGATTTTCAAGGGATTAGTTGGAAGGTGTTCCCGATTGTGCTTGTGGTTCTCTATGTGAAGGCTACGATTATGGAATCTATGGGCGAAGAGCTGGGATGGAGAGGATATTTGCTTCCGCGCATGTTGGGTCTGGGGAAGAAAAAAGCCATGCTGCTGAATGGTCTGGTGCATGGGATATGGCATTTCCCCATCATTATAAATACTGCGCAGTACCATGCCGGGGAGAAACTGTGGATCATCCTTCCCTTTACAGTAGCCAGTACAGTATTCCTTGCCCCGGTCATTGGCACCTTGCGGCTGCGCACGGGAAGCGTATGGACGGCGTCCATGCTTCATACGAGCCACAATCTGTTTTGCCTGATCATGACTTCGTTGTTTGTCAGCCAATCTGCAGCTTCCTCGGTGATTGCAGGGGATATGGGACTTGTCGTTGTCATCTTCTATGCCGCCTTGACCTTCTATTTGTGGAGAAAGAAATCACGGAAGTCTGTGGTACCTAACAATCCCCAGACCGTTTGAACTGAAAAGCTTGCTATGAGGGAAGCAGCATGGCGGGGGTTATGCAAAAAGAAGCAGCTCAGGATATCTGAGCTGCTTCTTTTTTTGATCGTTAAGGCGCTTTGATATAGGTGCCTTGTTCGTAATCATCGGCGTCCTTCCAGTTTACGCGCAGGGACTTCGTAGTGTACAGCTCCGCACTGTTGGCTACCTCGAAATGCAGATGCGCTTCACTGGAGTTACCTGAGTTGCCGCATTTACCTAGCAGATCTCCAGCCTTCACCTGGTCGCCGACTTTGACGCTGACCGAACCCTTTTGCAGATGAGCATAATAGCTGAATTCTCCATTGCCATGATCGATAATAACATGATTTCCAGCAATCTCCTTCGTATTCTCCGTTCCGACAGGGGTGTTGTCATGAATGTTATTGACTACTTTCACTACCTTGCCTGCTGCGGCAGCATAAATAGGTTTACCGAAAGCGTAGTAGCTTTCATTTTTGGTAGGATCACCTTTATAGCTGAAGCCATTGTTAACGACAATCAGGTCATACGCATATCGCTGCTGCTCAGCTCCATAGTGGTAGTTGATCAGTTCATTGGGTCCTCCCCAGAAGACAAACCAATTCCCTTTAAAGGGGAGCTGAAAAGTCGTCTGCGTAAGCTTAGCATCGGTCTCAGGATACAGTTTCAATGTATCGAAGATCAGGAACTCGAGCTGATTTTTGCTGTTAAACATCGCTTGGATCGTTTTTTCGTCTTTAGGGTCCGTCCAGGCATAGTAGTTGGTACTGTTCAAGGATACATGACTCTTCAATTTATAGGATGTGACGTTACTGTGATACAAGCGGGCTATTTGCTTGAATTCCTGAAGCGGGAACGCCTGCTTGAATGCGTCGATCGTCTGCCCATAGATACGTTCATATTTCTCTTGCTGCAGCAGTTGCAGTAGTTGGTCCGGTTTGAAATAAGAAGCCTGGAGCTGTGATTTCGAACTCACTGCAGCTACTTTCGTGGCAGAACTTACGGGTGCGGTGTCAGGCTTGACGGAATCTGCCGAAGCTGAGGCGACAAGTGAACCTACACTTAATGAGCTAACAAAACTTAACAGCAGCAGGCTTTTTTTACTAATAAAATCGTTCATCGGTTCCTCTCCTTTATCGCTGGTTTCATAAGTGAGTCTATCCGATGAGTGTTAACACGTGCGTAACTGAATCTTATCATTATATTAATCCCGGGGCTTTGAGTTAAGGTGCTGTTAAGGTAAGATCGCGACCCTTTTGTCTGATTGAAAAAGGGAGGGCTTAAAGGTGGTTATACTACTGCTATTGCCGTTTGGTGAAAATTTGAAAGGATACGCCGAACTTATCCTTAACCATCCCGTAAGCCGGACTGAAATAAGCCTCTTCCAGCGGCAAAATAACCTGCCCCCCTTGTTGTAAGGTCTGGTAAAATTGCTTGGCCTGATGGCTATCATCGGTGGTGAGGCAGATCGTCAAGAGGTTGCCCTCTTGGAGTGTTAACCCTGGAATGCAATCGGCCACAAAAATTTGCGTGTCGCCGATCTTCAGAATGGCGTGCGCGACGAGTGCTGCTTCCTCTGCCTTCAGCGGAGAATCGGGGTTCTGCGGGCCTTCACCAAAAGTTTGTTTGAACAGCAGTTTGGCGCCTAAAGTTTGTTCATAGAATTGGATGGCTTCCTCCGCCTGACCGTCAAGCATAATGTAGGGAATTAATTGAAAAGACATTCTTATACATCTCCTTAGGTTGAATTATGGTGTGTTGGACTTCTTGTTCTGGCTGTAATCTTATTGTAGAGTCTAATAGTGACAACTCTTGTCACTAATAAAAAATTATTGGAGTCGGTCATATGCCAAAATCAAAACGGCTACTGGAGCTAATGATGACCGTCAACCGGAAACGGAGATTTACCGTCAAGGAACTCGCCGAGGAATTCCAAGTCTCTACAAGGACCATCCTGCGGGATCTGCAGGAGCTTAGCGAGCTGGGTGTTCCTCTGTATTCAGAAGTGGGGCCACACGGTGGTTATCAAGTGTTGAGAGAAAGCATTCTTCCGCCCATTGCCTTTACGGAGGAGGAAGCAGTTGCCCTGTTTTTTGCCAGCCATGCCTTGCGTCACTATACTTCGTTACCCTTTAAGGAGGAGTCTGCGTCAGCGCTTCAGAAGTTCTACCACCACATGTCCAGCGAGGTGCGAGACCGTATTGACCAGGTGAAGAATCGCTTCGATCTTGTGACCCCTGTGCGGCAAACAGAGTCCCCTTATCTATCTATGCTGCTGGAAGGAGCGATCAGGCAGCGGGTGATGACCATTGAATATGAAGCGAAGGGAGAACATTCGCAGCGGCAGATCCAGCCCATAGGAGTCTATGCCCATAATGGCTTATGGTACTGTCCCGCGTATTGTTTTCTCCGTGAGGGCATTAGGGTCTTCCGCTGCGATAGAATGTACTCCGTGGATTTGGATACTTCTGGCCTTGCACCGATGGATTTGCGGGATGTCCATTTGGGCAACCGGAAGGAAGTATTGCACAAGGAGACGGAGACCATACCACTGTTTGTCGAGCTGGGTAAGGCAGGGGTTCAGAGATGTGAAGCGGAACTATGGCTGGTCTCCAAGCTGCATATCCGTGACGATGACACCGGGTGGCTGGAAGGAGAGGTTCCGAAGCATGACCTTGCTTTCCTGGCTGACTTTATGATCGGCCTGGGCCATGAGGCAACCGTCCAACAACCAGCAGAATTGGTGAGTGAGATGGTAACAAAGCTCTCTCGAATGATGTCCAAATACGAATAGAAAGATACTGTCAGGATGTACCGGTGCGCCGGATATGAGCCGATAGGTGTTATCACTTTTCCGTTCCGTAAAGCTCCATATCTATGTTGTGAGAAAATCCTTTCATGGACATAATGAGCAGCAGCCCGTTCCACTTTTCATGGAGCGGGCTGCTTTATTTGGATTTGGAGTGGAAAGAATGACGTTATTCCAGGTTCAGGACTGGACTTAACGTAATTTCAAAGGCACGGCCCCAGATAAAGTCCGGGTTCTCGTATGGGAGTATCGCGCAGGCATATTCAGCATAAGTCCAGTCGGAGCCGCAGATTTGGAGAATCGCTGAGTTGCTGGCTTGAAAAGCCGCTTTATCAGCAAGAGTGGCGGTATGGATCTGCATCTGCTCCCGCAGGACAGTTTGCATATGGGTATAATCGGCAGGTGAGTTGAACAGCAGCATATTCTGATCGGCAAGTGTTGAAGTATTGGTATATAAGGAATGATCTCTGGAATAGGTTCGGATCAGAACGATGGCGACGGTTTTATAGTAATAGTCTTTCAAAAAGCGTTTGAATAGCAATGACCCGTGAGCATTCATGGCTGCCTTAAGGGCGGTTTCATTCGTTTCTGTCACCAGGTAGGCATACCTGGCTTGACCCATGCCGAGGGCGATCCCCATTTTGTTACCGGCAGTATTCCAGGCACAGTATCCCAGAAGACGGCCTGTGTGTTCATTGCCCAGTAGGGCTTCTGTCACTGCAGGATTGCCTTTGCCCAAGTCGACGAAATCAATGACGATGGTCGGAATACACTGCTCACTGTTGGCGGTGATTCTGTTCAGAGCTGCGGGGAGTTGATCTGCTGCAGTAATCGCGACGATTTCCACTGCAGGGTCGTCCGATACCATGTAGCCGCCGATGATGTCCACGTGGCGCTCTAAATTTTGATGCACATCCATATATTCATAAGCGCTGGTAATAGTAGAGCCATGGGGGCCGAAATAGTGTACAGCATAACCAGGCTTTGCCCCGCCGCGATATAGCAGGTTCGCCATACGAGCTACCAGCGCTTGCCCCAATCCATCCGCATCTGGAAGAATGATGGCTCGATCCGGATTTTGACCGTTACTTCCGCCCCCTAGCCAAGCCTGAATGCGTCCTTCCACGTATTTGATCTCATTGATCTGCACCCCTTGGGTATTGGCGTCGTCCACACCAATCGCCAGGAAATCAATATAGCCCTCTTTCGCCAGAGACTCCAGAATATAGCGGTTGGATTTGAATTTGTGCTGGCGAGTGTTATAGTACTGCTCTTTATCAAAATGAATGGTATTTCCATAGGAGGAATCCGGGGACAGGTTATACCCCTCCAAAATATCATCGAACGCCGTCAAAGTTCTTCTTGGCTGTAGCATAAGCCCACGCGATTCATTATAGGCGTCTAAAGTGAGCCCCTCAGTAAACACTGTTGTCGCCAGTCGCATAATCGTATCCAGCACAAACACCGGTTTGTCCGGGTAATCTTGCTTAACAAGGCGAATAACATCTAACAGATTTGTTGTTGAGTCATCATAGTCCGGGTAAGCCCCGCCAGCGTTTGTACGAAGACGTCTGCTACCGATCAGGCCCCCGTAGGCCAGCATATCACTCGAAATAATAAAGCCATCCACCGATGCGGCATGGCTCAGAATGAAATGGCGGATATGCGCCGGATGACCATAGGTTGGTGAAGAGGTACTATCCAGTGTGGTGCCGGAGGAAGTTTTCTCGGAATCCGGCCGGTTCCTGATATCGTCAAGTTTCGGTGTAATGATATGGATGCCGGCAGATCTTCCTTGGACAATGACATCATCCAGGTTCACCGGGCGATCATCCAGTGGTACATACAGCACTTTTTTCATCATAGCAGCTCCCTTAGGTTGGATAGGCTGTCATAGCCTTCACTTATATAGGTGCTCCCGTATAGAGAATAACAACCGGAAATCTATTTTTTTTGAAAAAGCACTCAACCAGTGCATTTGAAACAGAGAATTCCCAGATCATTTCACAATGTAGTTAAATAATGGTACTATAAACAAGAACAAATGTTCCTGTTTTAGTTGTAATAAATTCTCTTGAATTTCCCTACTATAGACAACACCAGAGAGGAGAGTCTTAATTGTGGACAAGCAGACGTCGGTTTATGAATTATGTAAAAGCGAGATTTATCGCATTGGATGGAGAGTTCAGTATCGAGCCAGAAAAATCAGGAGCCGGGAGTGCTCCTTATATGATAATCCCTCTGTCGGTAAAAGCTTTGCGGTTTCCTCAGAAGAGAAAGTTTGGGTCCGGCAGCTTATCGACACGTTGCCTCCGCAGGGAAAGATCATTATAGATAAACTTTACTTTCAGGATTTGACGGAAGCCGAGGTCGCCCGGCAGCTGAATATCAGTCAACAGGGGGTGAATAAATGGAAACAAAAGATGATCCGGGAATTATCCCGGACCGTGAAATCCTAGAATTGCTGCGTGCTGCTAAGCAAAGGAATACCGAGGCCATGCTGCGGCTTATAAATTTATATGAAGAGGATATTCTGCGGATCAGCAAATTCATTCATTTGCCAGAGGAGGATGCGGTCTCTACGATTATTCTGGAGTTCCTGGAGTTTATTCAGGGTGAGAATGAGACCTTTGGCGGGTAATCTTGAGCATGCTAGATCATGAATAACTTGAAAGATATGTAGGTGAATATTAGCTAAGGAGAACGAAGACATGTGAAAAGGCCAACCCAGATCGGCTGGCCTTTGTTTTTGCAGTGAGTTTGTACCCAGCGTAACCATCATCCAAAGTTAGCTGCCTCGTTTATTCCACCCAAGGTACCAGATGAGGCTGCTCGTCGAGGATGGAGACATACTGTTCCTTCCACCCATATTGACCTTCAGGGTCAAGGTGCATGTATCTTGCGAATTTTTGGAGACGGAATTCCTGCCGGGACCATCCGAGATGCTTAATACGTAGCAGGCTCAATTGATGGGGCACTTCGAACACGTTCTCCGGCAGACGGCCACAGTGCTGCGGTGAATTCTTCCAAGTGTAGTTCAAATCCTTGTTGTATCGAAGCAGAAATGGTCGGAAGCTGTGGTGGGAACTCCAATACTGGTCATCTCTATAGTGATTCTCATCCCAGAAATCATAGAGCCGGAAGCAGATCAGATCAGACGTTGTCGCTCGTAGCAATTCGTCGACCTCTTGGGGAAATCTATTCTCGAACACTTCATCGGCATCTAGGGTGAGGATCCATTCCGGCTCAGTTTGGACTACTTCCTGCCATAGCTGTGTGCGCAGTTCATATTCATTGCTGAATCTGGACTCCGTATTGCGTACAAGAGTGACAGGAAGGCCTGCCAGTACCTCCAGGCAGATATCTGCCGTATCGTCCGTGCTGCCATCATCGATAATTACGGCTTCGTCGATATACTTACGGTGTTCTTCCAGCACCTGTCGTAGAAATCGGTTCGCCTCATTCTTAACAATCATAGCTAAGGTCAGCTTGGGCCGCTTCACGGGGGCTGGAATAGAGGGTTCTTGCTCAATAAGTTGGGATTCTTCTGGCGCGGTAGAGCCTAACGGTCCATCGGAATGATCCGGGCTTGTGGAGCTTTCCGATCCTGCGGAGTCTCCAGGTTCAGTGGGATCCTCCTGCGGAGAGGGAGCCTCTGGGTCGCTAACTGGTAGTGTGCCTGCCTCACCCGATGTGCTCTGCACAAATTCATCAACTTTGCTGAGATCACTATCCCTGTAGAGGTGCAGCGCAGGATAGTGCGTGTCTACGAACAGCGGAATGCCAAGCGCTGCGGCGCGAATACAGAAGTGACGATCCTCTCCCCAGAAAGAGATGTTCTTAACAGGATCATAGCTGACGCCTCTGATGACGGCTGCTTTACTGATGAGCGTGCAGGCTCCGAGACCACCAACTTCATAGACTCCGGGAACCTGCAGTCTGCCAATGAATTCGTAGAATCTGCGATTGGTCTCTTCAGGTGATAACTGCTCGCCTGGTAGAAGATCCCACTGGTTGTATTCATCGTGCATCCAGACCTGGGGCTGGAACATCGTGCCCGGCTGCCATTGCGTCCAGAAGACCTCAGAGATAATATCTTTCTCCGTGCTGATGAGATGACTCAGCGTATCGGGATGGAGGATTAGATCTGAGTCCAGCAAGAATAAATAATCATAGCCCAGGATCTGAGCCCGCTGGATCATAAGGTTCTTGAAGGTGGCTACTTTCCAGACCAGGTTAGAATTCCAGAAATGGGTGGTATCGTTTCGGATATAAGCATCATTGTAGCCAGAGGGTTGAATCAGAACATTGTCTGTACTGCCCTGGAACATCTTGAGTAATTCAGTGGACTGCTCATCCTGATTGTCATCGATAAAAAAGAAATCAAGCTGGATTCCTTCTGACTTCAAGCGGCCGAGTGACTCCAGAAATTGCTGCAATACAGGCGCTTTCTGATGAATGGGGCTGCCAAGCAGCACACGGGTAGGTTGGTTGTCGCTCATATGTCATCTCCTTGGGTGTTTTCCGGCTCCGCTTGTGGCTGCGGATTCAGGACGCCCTCCAGATAAGCCTTGTTCAACAGTATACGTTCGTCACTGGGACGGTAGGTCCGAGCCGCCTCGTTATGGGCGTAAGCCAGCTGATGCTGGCCGATTCTGTCATAGCAGACGCAGAGCTGAAGGTGGGGCAGCCAGGTAGAGCAGGCCAGGTTGCGCAGTCCCCATTGCTCGCCAGAAGGCTGATCTGCAGCGGCTGCCTTATACCAGAAGATGGCCGCGTTGATATTATTTTTATTGAGAAAATGGTATCCAATCCGGCAGCAGAATTCCGCGCGCGGCTGATCATACCGGAAGGACAGAAGTGCGGCTTGCAGCGCCCGGTCCTCATCTTTCAGCCCGTGGTAGCAGTCCGCCAACTTGCCGCAGGCGGCGATGTTATCCTCAATCCAGCCAAGCTCCGTCGCGAGGAACTGCCCATAGTAGCTGATGGCCCGCTCATACTGGCTGTGGTCCAGTAGCTCATTGGCAAAGTAATATAAGTCCCGGGGCGAGAATTGTTCCCCACCAGCCAGCCTCTGTTCATAAATATTCAGATTTCGATCGCTGTCATGATGAATGCTGCTATGGGTAACGGCGATATCGCTGTTGATGATGTTCCCGTTAACCTCCAGATATTCATGGACAGCGCCGATCCAGCGAAAGCCATTGCTTCTCTTGACCAGCCGGTTGCGCCGCAGGCTGGACACTACATTTCCTTGTTCATCAAAGGCGAGGTGATAATTCATGGTTACGGAATCGACCGCTGGGTCCAGCGACTTCTTGAGAGCGCGGAGGCGTTCACGGTCCACATCCTTGAAGACATCGTCGGCATCCAGCCACAGGATATATTCCTTCGTCGCTTGTGCGAAGGCATGGTTGCGGGCGGCAGCAAAATCATGAATCCATTCAAAATCAAACACTTTTTCCGTATACTTGTGGGCAATCTCTTGTGTGGCGTCTGTCGACCCTGTATCGACAATGATGATCTCATCGACCACATCGGCCACGGAGCTCAGGCAGCGACCCAAGGTATCCTCTTCATTTTTTACGATCATACACAAACTGATTGTGATCATAAGGTCCTCCCGTTCTCTAAATACATTTTTGCGTTTGGTTTAATATATTTAGAAAACGTGAACGTTGACCCTTTTTTTTCATGAGGCGCTTTTTTCTTTAATTAAAACCTGAATAATGGAGCAATATAGGGTTGTGGTGTGGTCAGCGTATTTTAAAATTGATGCAAATGATGTACAATAACCTAAGGGTGTCGTTACAAAAGGTAAGGTTAGTACACTTAGTTACTAATTTCCTTCTTGTTACATTTATGTGAAAATACATCCATTGTAATCCCTAGTATTCCGATGTATAATTAAAAAAACATCTTGAGGATTCAATAGAGAGATATGGGGGAAAGAAACATGCGTAAACGACTAACTGGTTTTATCGGTGTAATATTATTGACACTCCTGGTGAGTGCATGCTCCGGCGGAAATAACGCAGCACCTGCTGCAAGTAATGCACCTGCGGAAACGCAGCAGCCTGCTGATAATGGTGCACCAAAAGACGGCGGTAATCTAATTATTGGAGTGGCTGCCGATCCGGTCATCCTGAACCCGAACTATGCGGGCGACCGTGTCAGCCTGACTATCGACCAAGCGCTGTATGCACCATTGTTCCAAGTGAATGACGGGAAGAAAACTTTTTATCTGGCGGACAGCCTGACACCATCCGCAGATAACCTTACTTATACATTGAAGCTGAAGAGCGGACTGACTTGGCATGACGGAGAGAAGCTTACAGCTGACGACGTTGTGTTCACCATCAACAGCATTTTGGACGAGAAGCAGAACAGCCTTTTGAGATCCAACCTGATTATCGGTGGCAAGCCGATTGAAGCAGTTAAGGTGGACGATCTGACTGTTGAGTTCAAGCTTCCACAAGTTGCACCGGCTTTTGAAGCTACATTGGTACAAATCAGCCCGATTCCAAAGCATATCTTTGAGAACGAGGCTGACATCGAGAAGAGCCCTAAAAACGCCGCTCCAGTCGGCTCCGGTCCATTCAAATTCAAAGAATACAAAACCGGTGAGTACCTGACATTGGAACGCTTCGATAATTACTTTGGCGGTAAACCACATTTGGATTCCGTAACGTATCGGATTGCTAAAGACACTAACAGTGCGAACCTTGCGCTGCAAAACGGCGAGATCAACGTGAAGTATCTTGATCCGCAAGACGTAGCTACATTCCAAGCGACAAATAACTTTGAAATTCTGCCTTACAGCGAAGGACGTCTGGCATACCTGCTATTCAACGCCAACAGCGACAGAGGTGCTCTTGCTAAGAAAGAAGTACGCGAAGCTCTATCCCTGGCACTGAGCCGCGATGAGTTGATCCAGACAGCCTATACATCTACTGATTATGCTGAACCGGCAAAATCGTTCCTGACACCGGATGGCCTGTTCTTCACGAATGACGTCACTTCGTACGATAATGACGCAGCCAAAGCCAAAGAATTGCTGGACAAAGCTGGTGTAAGCAACTTGAAGCTAAGATTTATGACAACGAGCGGTAACAAGGTACAAGAAGCAGTTTCCTTGTATGTGCAACAAAAGCTGAAAGCGATCGGTGTGGATGTGGAATTGCAAAGCATTGATGCTTCCGCATACTCCAAACGATTCATCGATAAGGACGCTAAAGACTTTGAACTTGCTCTGGCTGGATATATCATGGGTTATGACCCGGATGCATACAGTATTCTGTACACCTCTACCGGGAATTCCAATTACTCGCATTATAACAATCCTGAAGTAGACAAATTGTTTGAAGCAGGTGCTGGTGAAGCTGACGCTGCTAAGCGCGGAGAGATTTACAAAAAAGCACAGGAGATCGTAGCTGAAGATGCGCCGATCTACCCTATTGCGTATACCAAGACCATCGTAGCTGTCTCTAAACAATATGGTGGCATTGAAGAAGCAGTATTGAAGCCTGTCGTTATTTTTGAAGATTTGTCTAAAATCTACCTTAAATAAGAACGGGAAAAAATAAGCTGGTTAATCCAGCTTATTTTTTTGCCGATATGAGCTGGGAGAGTTTACGTATGAGACAACTCATCGTCCGTAGATTGCTGCAAACTGTACCGCTATTGTTCTTCGTATCAGTGGTATGCTTTTTCATGATCAAGCTGGCGCCGGGAGACCCGGTGCTTTCCTTCGTCACCCCGAATATGCATGCTGAGGACATTGAGCGTGTCCGGCATAATTTGGGACTGGACAAGCCGGCCTACATTCAATATTTCATCTGGCTTAAAGAATTACTGCGAGGTAATCTTGGTTATTCACTGATCAACCACCAACCGGTGCTGGACCAGATTTTGGAGCGCCTGCCGGCTACAGCCGGTTTGATGGGAAGCGCCATTGCTCTGGCCGTGCTGCTCGCAATTCCGCTCGGCCTTCTGGCCGGAGCGAACCGTAACCGCTGGGTGGATAAGCTGATTAACTTTATTTCGTATATCGGGATTTCCGTGCCGCTCTTCTGGCTGGCTATTCTGATGATTTATTTATTCGCGATCAAGCTTCATTGGCTTCCTAGTATGGGGATGCGTACTATTGGCGTGGAGTCGGCGGCAGATGTCTTTAAGCATGGAATTCTGCCTTGTACGGTGCTGGCTTTTGGATTCCTGACCAGTTACGTGCGGTATATTCGTTCTAGTACAATTGGTCAGCTAAAAGAAGAGTACGTGCAGATTCAATATGCCTTCGGAGCTTCGAAGACTACAGTGCTGTTCCGCCATGTCATGAAGCATGTACTGCTACCCGTAATTACGCTGCTCGGGATGTCTATGGGTGATCTTGTAGCCGGAGCGATTGTTACGGAGACGGTATTCTCCTGGCCCGGCATTGGCTCTCTAGGTATGACTGCAGTACGAGGGATGGATTATCCTGTTATTATGGGTATCACTTTATTCTCTTCTCTGATGCTGATTATAGGCAATCTGGCGGCGGATATCCTGTACAGCTTCGTGGATCCGCGAATTAAACTAACGAGGTGACCTCATGAATCGCAGTAAATGGAAAAATGTCGGAAGTGAGCTGCTGGGAAACGGTATGGGTGTCGCTGCCCTTATCCTTCTGATCCTGTTCACGCTTGCCTCGATCTTCGCGTTCTTATCCGGTCATGATCCGAATGCGCTGAATGTAATGGCACGTTTGACCCCACCCGGTGCAGAGCATTGGTTCGGAACCGATGATTTCGGGCGTGATTATTTCGCCAGAGCACTGTACGGGGGCCGTGTATCCTTGTTAGTTGGCTTCACTGCCATGATTATCGCGACTGGCATTGGCGTCACGGTAGGTGTAATCAGCGGTTACTTCGGCGGTTGGCTGGATAACCTCCTGATGCGCATGCTGGATGTAATATTGTCGATACCGACCTTTCTAATCCTGTTGCTGCTCAGCGTATTTTTGAAGCCGAGCGTCGGCAATATTATTGTCATTATAGCTTTACTGATGTGGATGCATATCGCCCGGGTCATCCGGGCAGAGACGATGACCCTGAAGGAACGGGAATTTGTACTTTACGCCAAGGCCTCGGGTCAAAGTGCATTCGGCATCATCTTGAAGCATATTATGCCGGGCTTGATCCCGGTCATCATTGTAGGGGCTACGAATAACATCGCTTCGGCGATTATGATGGAGTCTTCCTTAAGCTTTTTGGGCTTTGGGGTACAGCCTCCGAATGCCACATGGGGCAGCATGCTGAACAATGCGCAGGGGTATATCGCGCAGGCGCCATATTTGGCGGTGTTCCCGGGTCTGCTGATCCTTTTGACCGTACTGAGCTTTAATATACTGGGCGATATTTTGCGGGTTGGCTTTGAACCGAAGCTGATCAAGAGATAGGAGTGTGGAGACATCATGACGGAACGTCTACTGTCTATTGAAGATTTGAAGGTTTCGTTCTCCACGCGGGATGGAGAGAATCAGGCCGTGCGCGGTGTTAGCTTTCATATTGATGCCGGGGAGACCGTGGGTATTGTCGGCGAGTCCGGCAGCGGCAAGAGCGTGACAGCCAAGGCAATTATGTCTTTGATCACACCACCTGGCAAAATCACCTCGGGGAATATCAACTTCCGCGGTGAGAACCTCCTGAAGCTGCCCGAGAAGCAGTGGAGAAAACTGCGCGGCAATCAGATCGCGATGGTCTTTCAAGACCCGATGACCTCGCTGAATCCGGTCAAAAGAATCGGTCAGCAATTGACGGAAGTGATCCGCAGACACCGCGGATTAAATAAAGAAGCAGCGCTGGCGGAAGCGGCTAATATGCTGCGTCAGGTCGGGATCAGTCAGCCCGAGCAGCGCTTACAGCAATATCCGCATGAGTTCAGCGGCGGGATGCGGCAACGGGTGATGATTGCGATGGCGCTTTCCTGCCAGCCAGAGCTTTTGATTGCGGATGAGCCGACAACGGCGCTGGATGCGACCATCCAGGCGCAAATTCTAGATCTGTTCAAGGAACTGAAGGGTAATTCGCATACCGCAGTCGCGCTAATAACCCATGATTTGGGCGTAGTGGCCCAAGTCTGCACCCGGGTCATTGTCATGTATGGCGGACTGATCATGGAAGAGGGCACGGTGGAGGACATCTTTTACCGTCCGCAGCATCCTTACACCAAAGGCTTACTGCGCTCTATTCCGAAGAATGGGGGCAAGTCAAAGGAACGCCTGGTGCCGATCGAAGGCTCACCGCCGGATCTGCTGAATCCTCCGCCCGGCTGCCCGTTCATGGACCGTTGCCCGCATGCGTTCGCTCGCTGCGCGGAGCGGCCACCGGTATTCGAACTGTCTCCTGGACATCGCTCGATGTGTTGGCTGGCTGATGGTGAGGTATCCGTAGGTGTGGAAGGAGGGACGTTCGCTTGAGTGAGAGCAAAATATTGGTCGACGTGAAGAATCTCAAGAAGCATTTCTCCAAAGGTAAAGACATCTGGGGACGCGATACGGATGTGCTGAAGGCGGTGGATGGCGTCAGCTTCCAGATCCGTAAGGGTGAGACCTTTGGTCTTGTTGGCGAATCGGGAAGCGGCAAGTCGACAGTAGGGCGCTGTCTACTTCGTCTGTACGATTATACGGACGGAGAAGTGTCCTTTGATGGTCAGCTAATCGGTGGACTGGGCGAGAAGAAGCTGAAGCCGTTTCGCAGACGCATCCAGTCGATTTTCCAAGACCCGTATTCTTCGCTGAATCCCGGTTTGAATGTACTGGATCTGATCAGCGAGCCGATGAAGATTCACGGCATCCACCAGGGCGAAGATCGCAAGGAAATCATTGCGGCATTGCTGGAGAAGGTAGGACTTAAGCGAGAGCATTTGTACCGCTTCCCGCATGAGTTCAGCGGCGGGCAACGTCAGCGGATCTCCATTGCCAGAGCTTTGTCAGTAAGGCCGGAATTTGTCGTCTGCGACGAGCCGATCTCCGCGCTGGACGTTTCCGTTCAGGCCCAGGTTGTGAACATGCTGGAGGATTTGCAGGCTGAGTTCGGACTGACCTATCTCTTCATCGCGCACGATCTGTCGATGGTGCGGCATATTTCTGATCGCATCGGAGTGATGTACGCCGGCCGTTTGGTCGAGGTTGCCGAAAGTGATGAATTGTACGAGAATCCGCTTCATCCATATACACAAGCGCTATTGTCTTCCATCTTGGAGCCAGATCCGAAGAAGGCCGGTCAACGACTGAGCCAGAACAGTTATACGGCAAAGCGCGGCGGTGAGGGGAATCCCGAGCTCCGTGAAGTAAGTCCTGGCCATTTCTTGGCTGATTTCTAAACCGTTGTACCTGAGAATGGGAGGAATGAAAGATGTCGGAGAATCTGAACAAAGTGAAGCTGTCCCAGTGGGATGCCCTAATCCTGGAATCGCTGCGTACCTTGGGCTGGTCTGATGATGAGCTATTGAGCAAAGTCGCTGCAGGTGAGCTGCCTGTGGACGAGAGTGAGTTCCACTTTGATTATAAGCGGCTTACAGCGCTGCAGGCTGAGCAACCCGAATTCTTCGAGCGGGCGGTACGGGAAGGTTATCAGATTAAATACAATACCCTTCGCGGTGTTCGCAGCTGGATTTTCGTTGCCCTGGGCAAAGAGCCTGTGCTGGAACTTGAGCCTGGTAAGGAATATGTAGAGGTATCGTTGACGGCAGCCGAGAAAGATCGGCTGGAAGGGGTTCTATCCTTCGGTTGGGAGATTCATGAAGGAAATGGAGCTGCGAATGGCGAGACTGCCAGCTATCGAGTTGAGCCTGTGCAGCGTTAAGATATAACTAAGGGTTAGGATTAGCTAAAAAGACTTCAAAAAAACGATTGCTCTGCAAGGCTTTACGTCCTGCTAGCAATCGTTTTTTTTGTATGATCATATTTGAATTAGAGGGACAGTAGAGTGCTACACTCTCACAGCAGGCAAGGCTACCTCGTATTGTGCCGAGAGAATCCAGGTTCCGTTCTTGAAGTCGCGGCCCCGTACCAGCACTTTATCGCTGTAGATTTCCACATAGAAGCCTTGGCTTCCCTCTTTGCGCTCATCTTCGTTCGTCCAGAGGTAGGCAACCGATGCAGCATTGAACATCGTCGCGGTCTCCCCATGGCCTGGATACATCGTATTGTCCACTTCCAGTTCCCAATGGGTATGCCCTGTGAACAGCAGGGTCTGCGGATGTTTGGAAAGAATGTCCCGTAATTCCTGATCCTGAGTCACACCGTACCACTCCTGGGACTCTAGTGAGCCGGCCACAGTATCTTTAAGTGGCTGATGGAGGAATAGGAAGACCGGCTTATCCGGTGCAGCTTCTTCGCCGAGTTTCAGATCCAGCCATTGAAGCTGCTCCTTGGAAAGTTCGCAGAAGAGCGGTAGATTCTCTTCCGTACCGATAAAGATAAAGTGGTAGCCGTCTATCCAGTGATCGTGATAGGGGCCAGGCATTCCTGTCCGGGAGGCATACATCGCCAGGCGTGAATGCCAGTCACCCAGACCGACATCATGGTTACCAAGGGTGAAGCGGACAGTTGGCAGTCCTGCTTGGTGCAAGTTCAGGATGCGGCGTACTTCCTCATACTCCTCAGGGAATCCGTGGTCTGTGACATCCCCGATATGCATGATGCCGCTGCTGCCCTCAGAATGGGCGGCAATATCGAGCAAAGCCTGTCCGAAGTTAAGATTATACTCATGATTAGGATCGGCAGTGACGTGTGTATCTGTAATGATCTGAAAGCTGGCAAGAGGTTTTGCCACTTCTGCAGAATTCATGTTCATGTGGAACAGGCACCTCCTGGAATAATATGAAGGGGACGCGGAAGCACTTAGTGGCTTTTGTCGCTAAGATTAAGTCCGACGATCCCCACAACGATGACGGCAATCCAGAGCAGGGAAGACATGGGCATCCGTTCTTTGAAGAGGAAGATGCCTGCTACGGAGATCAGTATGATTCCGGCTCCCGACCATATGGCGTATGCCATCCCCACCTTGATAGAGGTAAGGGCGTAATTAAGTGATGTAAAGCTGATCGCATAGAACAGAAACATAAGCACAGAAGGCAACAAACGGGAGAACCCCTGAGAGGCTTTCATCGAAATGGTGCCGGATAGCTCGAAGACAATGGCCATGGCCAAAAAGATCCAGGCCCATGTTCCTTCCGGCTTCATTTCCCGTGTCTTCCGATACTCAGTTCTTCGTAGGTACGTACGATGACATCGGCATCAGGCAGCAGGATGGTTGCCTCATCATCCGAAGCTGAACCCGGGAGCCCGATAGCCAGGGCGGCTCCCGCCGCCTTGGCCATTCTCATATCGCCGTTCGTATCTCCGATCACCACTACCCCGGAAGGGTCAATACCAAGCTTGCTACAAGCCAGCTGAACCATATCCGGGAATGGCTTCCCGCGCTCTACCTGATCGGTTCCGATCACCTCGGAGAAGTAATCACGGATGCCGAGCCAGCGCAGATGCTTCTCTGCCGCATCGGTCTCATCGGCGGTGACCACGGCCATAGGCAAACCATGGCTGCGGACCTCCTCCAGAAAGCGTTCCAGCCCCGGCAGGGAAACCACTGGCCGCATCTCGTCCATCATGGCGTCCGCTTCCTTCCGGCACAGATCAACGATCTCCATCGTCTCAGCCCAGGATAGACCCTGCAGGTAGCCCTGCCAGGCGAGGATGGCGTAGAGGTCAGCCATCGTGCCCATGGCGAGCGGTCCATTGCGATCATAATCCGTGATGCTTCCGCCCTCATTGTAGACGGTACCGAACAGGGATGGGATAGTCTCCGGCTTGAGCATGAGCTGGCGGCTGCCCAGATGTGCGTCAAAACGCTCCAGCAGGCACTTGGCCCAGACTCCCCAGAGAGATACGAATTCCAGCAAGGTCCCGTCCTTGTCGAACAGGATAGCAGTTACAGCTTGACGCCCTTGCGGAGTAATAAGCTCAGACATTACGATTAGCCACCTTTATTTCAATTTATCCAAAGCCGCTTGAGCGGTTTTCTTAGCTTCTTGAAGTGCCTCTGCAGCAGGAATGTTCTGGATTTCTACCTTGTCAGCTGCAATTTTCAGCGCATCCGTGATCTTGCCGCCAGTTGGGTCCTGGAATGGTGCGGAACCATGTGCTGCTTGCATAAGCGGAATCTTGATCTGTGGATTGCTCTCGCTGAACTTCACGAATTCTGGATCTTGGAGTGCGGATTGACGAACAGAGATGTATCCAGTCTGGATTGACCAGAACGCTGTGTTCTCGGAATTAGTGAAGTAAGCCAGCCATTTCATCGCTGCTTGCTTTTGCTCGTCGCTGGCTTTGGCAGGAATACCGGCCATCAAGGCTTGAGCGACAGGTTTGCCTTCGCCAACGCCGGCCCAGCCTGGTTGTTCCATAGCAGCTACGACACCAAAGTCCAGATCTCCTTGGTCACCGCTGGAACCGGTGTAGCCTGCAGCTTGGCCCTTCATAACATCGTCAATTGTTTTGTACCAGTACTCCCAGCCTTGACCGCCGGAGTGAATGCGCATGATTTTATCTTCATGAATCCATTTGCGGAAAGAATCCCAAGTCTCTACCCATTCCGGAGAATCGACTGTTACTGTTTTTCCATCTTCACTAAGGACACTTCCACCCTTGCTCAGCACCGCATCATACATATTTTCGTAACCCCACATTGGCTCCCAGCCATAGAAGGAAGTTTTGCCACCGTCTTTGACAGCCATTTTCTCAGCTGCTGCTGCGAGGTCTTCCCAAGTCTTCAGTTTATCGGCCTCAATCCCGTTCTTCTCGAAAGCATCCTTACGGTAGTACATCACTTGTGTAGTTCCGTACATTGGCAGGAAATACTGCTTGCCGTCCACTTGTCCTTGAGAAAGGAAAGTCTGTACAAAATCCTCTTTGTTGAAGTCAGGCAGTTGCGCAATCAAATCATCCATTGGAGCGAAGTAGCCTTTACGCGCCCAGTCTACATTGGAGGATAGAACAGCAGCTGGTACCTGTCCGGTTGCAATGGCGGCCTGTAGCTTTTGTCCGGTCTCCGTGTAGTCGCCCTGTACAATTCCCTTAACGATAACTTCCTTCTGTGAGGCGTTGAATTTTTGAATCAGCTTGTCCATGTTCTCGCCCAGCTTGCCGCCGAGTCCGTACCAGAATTCAATCGTTACCGGAGCGCTAGGTGCGGAAGAAGCCGGAGCGGCCGTTTCAGTAGCAGCTTCGTTTGTTTTGCCAGCGGTGTTTGCAGAGTTCGCAGTGTTTCCATTGTTTCCACCACAGGCGGTGAGCAGAGCAAAGCTGGCAACCAGGGATACGGCAGATACTTTTTTCAAAACGTTCATCATCATTCTCCTTCAAATTAAGTATTATGGTGATAAGAATATTAACCTTTGCTGGACCCGGCGGTCATGTTGACGCTGGACATAATAGTTTTTTGCGCCACCAGGAAGACAAGCAGCAATGGAGCGATTGTAAAGGCGCTAGCGGCCATGATCAGCGGCCATTTTAATCCGTATGCACCTCCTTCAACGAAGAAGCTACGAAGTCCGGCAGATACTAACTGGAGGTTAGGGTCTTTGGTGATCAGCGTCGGCCAGAAATAGTTGTTGTATTGATCAATGAACGTGATGAGGGCTAGCACCGCAAAGGAAGAGCGGGCAATCGGAACGATAATGGTCCATAGAATTCGCATATGCGAGGCACCATCCACTTCGCCAGCCTCTACCAGTTCATGGGGAACTTGCAAGAATGCTTGTCTAATCAGGAAAATCGAGAACACGCTGACACAGTTGGACAGAATCAGCCCGGCATAGGAATTGAGCAGGCCAAGCTCGGACAGAACCAGATAGCTTGGAAGATAAACGGCTGTGGCAGGAACCATGTAACCGAAAAGGATGATTCCAGAGAACAATCCTTTGAGCCGGAATTTCATATGGGTAAGTGCGTAAGCCATCATGCCGGAATTGAACATTTGGATCAGGACGATGGAAGTAGCTACGATAATACTGTTGCCCATATACCGGGAGAACGGTGCTGCATGCCAGGCATCTGCAAAGTTGCCCCATAATGGTGTCTGTGGCCATAGCGTTGGCGGTGATTGCCAGATCTCATCATTGGTTTTGAGCGCATTTGTAATCATCCAGTAGAATGGAAAAGCCATGATTAAAGCAAGTGCAGCGAAGAACAAATGGCGTGTCAGCTTGCCTATGTTTGAAAGAATACTCATAAAGCCCTCCTAGATGGCTAGTTTCGTTATTTAGTAGTGAGTGTTCCGGCTGCTGAAAATAACGGACAGCAAGGATAGCAGCATACATATAAAGACAAGCGTCATGGCTATAGAGGAGGCTTCCCCGATCTGGAACGATTCGAAAGCGGACTGGTAATACATGTATAGCAGGGTACGCGTGGAACCAGACGGTCCACCTTGTGTCAGTACGTTAATCTGGTCGTAAGCCTGCAACGCCTGAATAAGTTGAACGATAAACAGGAACAGGGTAGTCGGCGAGATCAGCGGGAGCGTAATGCGGATGAACTTATGAACAGGATTTGCTCCGTCCAGATCAGCTGCCTCCATAAGATCGTTAGGTACATTGCGCAAAGCTACCAGATAAAAGATCATCGCCCAGCCGACAGATTTCCAGATGGTGACGAGCATTACGCCGAAAAGCGCCCAGGTTGGATCTTGTAACCAGCCGAGCTTTTCGAATCCCAGAAAGCTTAGGATTGTATTGGCGAGGCCGATCTCCGGTTCATAGATCCACGACCAGACGATGGATACGGCCACCGTTGGAGTCACCCAAGGCGAGAACAACAGAACCTGATAAATTGCGGAACCCTTCAGCTTCTTGTTCATTAGAAGAGCCAGCCCAAGGCCGATCGCGATGACCGGAAGCACGGTGCCTGCACAGAACAACGCGGTAACCCGTAGTGCTTGGTAAAAAGCAGGGTTGGTCAGCAGGCTGATGTAGTTATCGAGCCCGACAAAGGTTTTCTCCGGACTCATGAAGTCCCATTCAGTAAAGCTTAGATATAAGACGTACAACAGCGGCGCAAGCCAGAACACGGTGAACGGAATCATGGCCGGCAGTGTGAATAACACTGGCTTTAAGCCGCCGATAAACTTCGAACGAATCATTGTGTATATACCCCATTCCATCTTTTCAATTTCACTGTATAATTTGGAGTAAAGCTCCTCTGTTCAAAAAAAATTGTACACTCAATATCGGCAAGTGTGGTAAAGACGACGTAAAACGGAAGCTAGATTTATGTAAAATTCTTAAAAAACGCGATAAAAGTTTTAGTTTTGTGTAATGTAGAGGATAGATTCCACAGGAAGTGAAGGTGTGCATGATGAAACGTGAAGGCATTGGAGAGCTAGATTTAGAGCTGACGCCGCGAGAGCAACTGCAGCGCAGAATGATCGATGCCATCGCTCAGACGATGGATCTATATGGAGCTAATTATTCATTCGGGCAGTTGTACGGGATCATGTTCTTTGAGGATCGGCCGATGACGCTTGAAGAAATGAAGCATATGATGAGCATGAGTAAGAGTAATATGAGCTATGGGGTCCGTTCTCTAATCTCTTCGGGCATGGTTACGAAGCTCACAGAGAAGCAGGAGCGCAAAGATCTGTATATGGCGGAGACGGATTTCTTCCGGGCGTTCAGAAGCTTCTTTACAATGAAGCTGCAGCGGGAGATTGATGTGATGAATGAAGCGCTGGAGTACGTGCTGCCAGGTCTGCAGGAACTGCTTGAGGAGGTAGAGCTGTCTGAGGATGAGCGCGAGCGCTGCCAGCTAGACTACGCCAAGATACAGCATGCGGTGGAATTCTATCAATCGCTGCAGCAGTTTGTAGATGATTTGCGCGAAGGGGATATTTTACCATATAAAGGGGGAGCCTAAACGAATAGCAGGACAAAGAGGAAGGGTACGGATGCATATTTCTGCAACATCTCTTAATTTTTTCTAAAAAAGCACAAAAACCGCGGAAATACGACCGAATTCGGGACCGTTATTTGCTATAATTGTTTCCATTAATGTAGACTATAATAAGGTGCCAATTGTAAGCGAATGGAGAGGAAGCATGGAAGTGTTCAAGCGTTTTTTAGAGAATTTGACGATTCGGCGTTTCGGAATATTATTTCTGATCTGCCTGCTGTTGTTCAGTATCAGAGATATGCTCAATCTGGTGCTGCTGACCTTTCTGATTGCTTATGTCATGAACAGCTTTCAGGTGATGCTAACCAAACGACTTGACAAATATGTCCGGATTAACAGCAAGGTTATCATTGTTTTTCTGTACCTGGCTTTGATTGCCACGATTGCTTTTGCACTCGTCAATTACCTTCCGAAAGTATTTGTCCAGATCAAGCAATTAACGTATTTTCTAACCAACCTTACTCCTGAAGATATTCCCCAGAATGAAATCACCCAGTATATATTTAGAACCTTGAAGGATTTGAATTACCAGTCCTACATGACTCAAGGGATCGAATACGTTCTGAGAATCAGCAATTGGGGTACAACCTTTGTGTTATCCACGATCCTGAGCTTTGTGTTCATCTTGGAGAAGAACCGGATTGTCGCCTTCACATCCAGACTACGCACTAGCAAGATTGCTTGGTTCTACAAGGAACTGGAGTATTTTGGCCAAAAATTCATTTCTTCCTTCGGCAAAGTTATTGAAGCGCAACTTCTGATTGCGATGTTCAATACCCTGTTTACGGTGGTTGGCCTGTGGATTCTGGGCTTTCCGTATCTGTTCGCGTTATCCATTATGATTTTCCTGCTTAGCTTGATCCCGGTCGTAGGCTTTGTAATCTCGTTGATCCCGCTGTGCATCATTGGTTACAACATCGGCGGTCTGATGATGATCATCTATGTAGTAGCAATGATCGCTATACTACACTTTATTGAGGGGTATTTCCTCAATCCGAAGCTGATGTCTTCCAAAATGAATCTACCTATGTTCTACACCTTTATCGTCCTGTTGTTCTCTGAACACTATATGGGCGTGTGGGGCCTGATTCTGGGTATTCCGATCTTTGTCTTCTTCCTAGATATTCTGGAGATTAACCGGGAGAATGAGATTAAAGAATAACTTCTATTCACATACACACAAGAAAGCCCGGCCACCAGGCCGGGTTTTTTAGTTCTGCTTACGCTAAGAATATCCGTTCCAGCCAATTATAAAAGGACTTCCCCCTACAGAACGCTGGCGTGTTAGCCCAGACTGATCTGATGGGGGAAGTCCTTATTCACGCCTTAAGCGGCGTAGTCTGAAGGAAATCGGTTCGTTTCCTATGTAATCCTGTTAACCGAATGAAGTGAGGACACTCTGCTCAACAATTTCTTTGATCTCTGCCTTGTGCGCAGCATATTGCTCGGCTGTGATGCTTCCGCTGTGTAGGCGGTCATCCAACTGCTTTGTAAGCTGTGTCAATTGCAGCTCGATTACATTCGCAATATCTCCGCCCTGATCAGCGGCAATGTCATGCAGTGACTTCCCGTCATACAACGATTCATACAGCTCCTCATCGGATGATTGATTGAGTGCTTCCAGAAGGTCATCCTTATCTGCAACACCAGTGGCAGTCCACTTCGCTACCGGACTTGCGCTTGTGATGGAGCTGCCCCAGGCGGTGCCTCCGAAAGACATGGCTACTACCATCGTTCCGACAATCATCACTCGCTTTATGTTCATGGTTAGAAATCCTCTTTTCTTGTTTTTTGGTGCCTGTTATATACGTAGGGTTATGGGTGTGAGAGTTTCAGCCTTGCGTTCTTCCTAATGTTATTGTAAACAGCGAACCTGAGATGAACCTTAATTGTTCTTTAAGATAATCTAAAGATTGCAGGCAGTAGCCAACCTTTAGATTGGGTGTATATAACCAACGAAAGAGCACCAGTGACGGTGCTCTTTTATTTTGCCGCTTGGACTTTAGATTATAGAATTAAACACTAATCGCACTAATCTTCCATCTTGGGCGGAACGCGATGCCCGCTGGCCTGTTCATAGGCATAGGCCAACCCCAGCAGCACCGGCTCGCTGAAGGCGGTCCCTACAAAAGTAATCCCTTGATGTCCTTTGGTGCTGTATCCTCCCGGGGCAATGACTCCTGTTGCGGCGAATCCTCCGGGAACAGTGATGGACGGATAACCTGCCCTAGCGGCAATGTCGGCTCCTCCTTCGTCGTCCAGAAACAGAAGGGCATCTAACTGATGGCTTTGCAGTGCATGGTCAATCCCCTGCTCCCGGGACATGTACAGGTCCTTTCTTCTGCCCTCCAGATAGACCTCCTCGGTCAGTGTGCCGCTGGTTTCTTCGGACCAAACCAAGGTATCCTGACCATATTTAAGCGCGGCCTCTCCATGCTGATTATTATAGGCAATGACCTCTGTAAGCGAATGGACAGGCACGTCATTCGGCAATTTCCCAAGATAACTGTTAAGCGCGGCCTTGAATTCGTAGCGCATTACATTGCCATCCCACTCCATATCTTGGCAGGGCAGATATACAGGATCTATGATCACAGCCCCCTGTGCCTCGAGCTGAGAGATGGCTTCTTCAATAATCGCCAGTCTGGCCTCGTCCAAGTCCTGATAGTAAAATCGCGGAATCCCTATTCGCGTCTGCTGCAAAGCCTCCCGTTTCAGATAGGGCCGGTAATCCTGCGGCTTGCCCTCTACGGCGAGTGCGCCGAGCAGAATCGCTGTATCGGTCACGGTTCGGGTCATTGGACCGGCGCAGTCTTGGCTATAAGTAATAGGGATAATGCCGGTTGATGGAATTAAGCCTGCCGTAGGCTTTAATCCGACCAGGCAATTGCGTCCTGCCGGTCCAATAATGGAGCCAGAGGTCTCCGTTCCAATGGCCACAGCGCCCAGATTAGCTGCAACAGCTGCTGCGGAACCGGAGCTGGAGCCGCCAATGAACAGCTCACCCGGACCATAGGGGTTCAGGACAAGGCCCCCTCTGGCGCTATATCCTGCCCACATCGTTGGCGACATGAAATTGGCCCATTCAGTCATATTTGTTTTGCCCAGAAGGACCGCCCCTGCTGCACGCAGCCGGGCAGCCACATAGGAATCCTCAGGTGCGATGCTAGCTGCCAACGCCAACGAGCCTGCGCTGGTATGCATGGCATCATGGGTGTCAATATTATCTTTTAATAGTACTGGAATACCATGCAGCGGACCACGAGGTCCTTTATCCTTTCGCTCCTGATCCAGAGTTCTTGCAATATCTACAGCCTCCGGGTTGATCTCCAATACAGAACGGAGCACAGAATCATACTTGCGGATACGCTCCAGATAGAGGTTGACCAGATCCTCTGCGGTCACTTTCCCAGCGGCCATTTCCGCCTGCATGCCTGTAATATCTGCTTCAATAATCCAATCGTCAAGATGGTTATCCATAGCGCTTCACCTCTCTCAGCTCAATGATGTCTTAATGTAGAACAATTCCCTAAGGCGCGGTGAAGTTCCTTTGAGGAGAGAGGGGGGACTTTAGCTATATCCATTCTTTACAGAAAAATAGCGCCATTTCGGCGCCATCTTGTTCCAATTATTTGGGGGCGGATTTTTCTAAATCGGAAAATCACCGCTGCCGGCAGCTCATACCAATCAAATCGGGATTTCGCGGATTCATCCAGTTCGAAGCTGGGCTCCTCCAGGCAATCCAGCACAAAACCAGACTGCATGAACGTATGGATGTAATAGGACAGGGGTCTATGAAAAATAAGATGGGCCACCGGCTGCCCCTTTATGCCTATGGAGTACATAGGCTCTGGAGTCAGGTAGCTGCTGACCTGCACGCTGTTGCGGTGAATGATCTCCCCGTTGCGCTCCTCGGTCTCATGGATTTTTCGTGTGCCAGGAGCCTGAAAACACGGATGTGGAATCGAAAAGACGACCACACCATTGTCTCTCAGTATCTGCCCCAGCGCTTGTACCAGAGGAACAATGTCGGCAATATCCATAAATGCCATATTAGCGACAGCAGCATCATATTGAGCGATACCCAAGTTCAGCAGAGAGTCGTAGTCTGTGGCGTCGATCACCCGGTAATCAATATTCGGTGCAACCTGTTCGGATCGTGAGATTGCTCGCTGAACCATGTTGGGGCTGTAGTCAAAGGCAGTCACGACAGCACCAAGTTCAGTTAGCCTTCTGGAGAAATTCCCGTTGCCGCAAGCGATATCCAGCACGGCTTGACCCGTTTTGACACTCAATAACTCCTCGGTTTTGGGCCTTATAATCTCCCGATGAAACTGGTTGCTGAGGTCGCCCATATAGCTATCCCAGAACTCTGCATTTTCCTCCCATTTGGCCTTGGATTCTTCCGTCAACTCTTTCCATTCGTTCATGTAAAGCCCTCCCTTAATAAGTTATCTGCCTAACTGAATAACGGTCTCCTTCTATCTTAAGGTACAAAATGAACCCTTGGTTCGCAATTATTTCACGCATTCAGGACATTAGAGGTTTAAAGTTCACATTATATAAATTGCCTTATGTTTCATTTTGGTGTGAACAGGATCAGAGGGTATACTGGATGAAAGACAGACTTAAATTATGTTGAAAAGGTGAAACGCCTATGAATAAAAAAGTGCTGGTCGTCGATGACGAACCGGGTATCGTGAGCGCCATTGCTTACGCGCTGCGCCGTGAGGGCTACGAAGTGGATACGGCTGGGGATGGTGAAGAGGCGCTTAGTAAGGTGAGTACCTTTCAGCCGGACGCCCTGGTGCTGGACGTGATGATGCCGCGAATGAGCGGATATGATGTGTGCCGGAAGCTGGAGAACCGGAGCGACATTGGAATTATACTACTAACTGTCAAAAATGATATTGTCGATAAAATCATCGGCCTGGAGCTTGGTGCAGACGATTATATGACCAAGCCGTTCGAAATTCGCGAACTGCTGGCCCGTGTAAAGGCGCTGCTGCGCAGATTGGACAAGAAGGCCGGTGATGCAAAGCCAGAACTGATCCAGTACGGCACGCTAAGGGTGCAGCCGGATCACCGGAGTGTGCAGATTGCGGGGGAGCAGCTGGACCTGACACCCAAAGAGTTCGACCTTCTGCTCCTCCTACTGTCCCATCCGCAGCGGGTCTATATGAGAGAAGAGCTGCTGGAGCAGGTATGGGAGATGGACTATGCAGGCGGCACGCGCACGGTGGATATTCACATCCAGCGTCTGCGCAAGAAGCTGGGCGAGCCCTACCAGAATATGCTGCAAACCGTATATGGAGTTGGATATAAGGCGGTCCCTGCGGGAGACTACTCATGAAGATCAGCATCAAGCTGAAGTTCAGTTTTTTTCTGGCGCTGCTGCTAATTCTGGCTATCGGGGTGCTGAGTTTTTTTGTGTTGCGTGGTGTGGAGAACAACCAGCAGGCTCAGGTGGAGAATTATCTGGCTCAACATGTTAAAACCGTTAATCTGCGAGTGAAGCAGACGTATTATACGGGAACGGGCGACCGCCCGGAGCCGCAGGCTTTCCTTCGGCTGCGGGGTCGAGGAATGGCTGCTGAGTTGGCCGGGTTCACAGGTATGGAAGTTACACTGTATGACGGGGAGGGGTCCATGGTTGGCTCCTCGGCCCAGGGCAGCCCGACGCCTGTAAAGCCGGATGTCAGCACGGCCCTATCCTATGCGTTGAATAATAAAATCGCCTATCAAAGTGCAGGTGATACCCTGCTCTACCTGGCCCCGCTGCAAGGCCCGGAGGGGCAGATGGGAGTGGTTCAGCTGCGCTATTCGCTGAAAAGCAACAACGATTTTCAGCATACGCTCCAGAACCTATTCCTGACCACAGGCGGAATCGTCTTGTTATTGAGCTTTTTACTGGGATATCTGTATTTCAACACCGCAGCTGCTGCCATAGGTCGGTTGAAGCAGGCTGCAGAGAAGATCCGCCGTGCGGAGTATCTCGCTGAGCCTCCGCTTCGCCGAAAGGACGAGCTGGGAGAACTGGCGCAGGGTATCTTTTACATGAGTCAGGAGATTGAGACGAGTATTGCGGCTAAGGATGAGGAGCAGCGCAAGCTCCAACTGGCCGTCGAGAAACTTCAGGCGCTAGAGCAACAGCAGAAGCAGTACATCGGGAACATCAGTCATGAATTCAAGACCCCACTAACCTCGATCAAAGCCTATGTGGATCTGCTCAATATGTATGACGATGATCCTCGGCTCCTGGCGGATGCCAAGCAGAATATCGCCAAGGAAACACAGCGGCTCTATGAGATGGTGGAGAAGGTGCTGCAGTTGACCGCACTGGAGAAGTATGATTTTGAATCCCAGAGTGAGCTGCTGGAGGTCGCGGCGGAGCTCAGGGAAATTTGCAGCCGGATGAATGGCAAGGCGGAGCGATTCGGCCTCACGATCAGCCTGGATGTACACCCTGCCCATGTCTGGATGGACCGCGAAAGCTTTATGCATATTTTTATCAACCTGCTCGACAATGCGATCAAATATAACGTTTCCGGTGGAAGTATTAACATCTTCTGTGCGCAGCAAGAGAGCCGGGTTCGTGTTATTGTTCGTGACTCTGGAATCGGCATTCCCCAGGATGCCAGGGAGAAGATTTTCGAACCGTTCTACACCGTCAATCGTGACCGTTCCAGGCAATCCGGGGGTACAGGTCTCGGCCTCTCACTGGTACAAAATCTGGTGGAGAAGCATCACGGTACGATTGAGCTTCTGGATACCGAAGAGCCCGGCTCTGTCTTCGTCTTGTCTTTCCCGGCGGTATCGTGAAGACCCATCCGATTAAGTTTACATCATGGAAACATTCTGCAATGGTTTGGAAATATGGCTCTACTATGCTGAGAGCAACAATGTTCTAGGAGGATTTCTGCATGGAAGATCAGAAAGGCGGTAATGAAGGCAAGTCTAAGTCCACTCTCCGATTGGTCAAAGCAGGAAGTCTTCTGCTGGGGTGTGCCTTTCTTCTAACCATGACCGCATGCGGGACGACGGGCACCGAAGCCCGGCATGTTGTGGAGAAGTCAGGGCAGAAGGTCACGGTGATGGACAATACAACAGATTCCGTCTATACCAAGCTCAAACTTGATAGCATCGACAAGTTCGAAGGCATTCGCGGGATGGATTGGTTAAGTGAGAACACGATCGCTGTCGACAAGGAGAATCGAAAGCTGACTCCTGAAACAATCGAGGGTCAGGAACGGTATCCCCATAACTTCTATATCCGCGATCTCGCGAGCGGTCAGGACCAGCCCCTCAAGGAGGGGAAGGAGAGTCTGGGCAATGCTATAGTGTCCCCGGATAACAAGTATATTTTTTATAAAGAAGTGTATGAAGCTACCGGCATCGGCTACTTAATGAATCTGGAGAACCGTGAGACGGTTCAACTCGGAAAAGATGAATTCATGGCGACTGAAGGGGAGTGGGCGGACAGCGGACATGTGATCTACCCGGACATGAAAGGCGATATTATCAAAGCTGATGTGCAGGGCAAGAGTGAGGTTGTGCTGGAGACGGGGGCAGGTTTTATCCATAATGTAGTGCAGTCAGGCAGTATCATCTATTATGTTGCCCATGAGGATAGCCAATTGTTCGCCTATGACACAGAGACCAAGAAATCTAAGGTGA
Source organism: Paenibacillus sp. MAHUQ-45 (assembly GCF_058133325.1). Taxonomy (NCBI): domain Bacteria; kingdom Bacillati; phylum Bacillota; class Bacilli; order Caryophanales; family Paenibacillaceae; genus Paenibacillus; species Paenibacillus sp. MAHUQ-45. The sequence goes on along the minus strand of NZ_JBYUPV010000011.1, from coordinate 130,619 downwards.
TCAAAAAGAATGTAGCTTGGGTCATCCCTTCCCCTGACGGTTCTCGGTTGGCCATTGTGAAGCGGGAGGGTCCCGGGGATATGAGGCTTGTTCTCTGCGATCCTGCAGGCAATGAGCAGTCTGTGATCGACAGCGGGACGCAGATTTTTGGTACCAATTGGTCCCCGGACGGCAGCAAGCTGGCCTACAATGTTAGCTCCGACAACGGCAATGTAAATCGTTTGTTTATCACCGAGGTGGAGACCGGAGAACAGACCCCCATTTCTGACGAAATGCAGGCTTCTGACAAGCTGCGCTGGAGTCCCTCCGGGAAGAAGCTGCTCGTTTCAACGTCTGTGTTAAAGGACAATAAATATCAGTTTGTCACTTATGTAATTACGTTCTCTTAAGGGATATTAATTACTTAAATGCATCATTTTATGAAGCCAAGGGCACCCATTGGGTGTCTTTTTTAGTCCATTAAAATGGAAATTTACGTATCTATTTTACAATCGACTCCATCATCCTTAATCTCCGGCAAATAATCGGCTCCTATACTGCAAGTGGGTGAAGAACTGCTTGGACCTTAGAGAAGAGCCCACAAATAGGAAATGGGAGTGAAGGGGAAATCATGACAATGCGATTCAGAAAACAATGGTTCATCGGTCTTACACTGTCTTTGCTCGTCCTGTTGCTTGCTGCTTGTGGAAATTCGGAAAACAAGGCGAATGCGCCGGAAGGTAATGCCGCTGCACCAGAGCTCAGCTTGAGCGACATTGAGAGCAAAGCTAAAGAAGAAGGCAGTGTAATGAGTGTCGGCATGCCTGATTCATGGGCGAACTGGAAAGACACTTGGGCAGATATGAACAGTGTATATGGATTGAAGCATGAAGATACAGATATGTCGAGCGGTGAGGAAATTGCCAAGTTCGAAGCTGAAAAAGATAAACCGACAGCAGACATCGGCGATGTAGGTATTGCGTTTGGACCCGTTGCTGTAGCAAAGGGCGTAACTCAACCGTACAAAACGTCGTATTGGGATGAGATTCCTGACTGGGCGAAAGACAAGGACGGCAACTGGGTCGTTGGTTACCAAGGCAGTATCTCGTTCCTGACGAACACCAAGCTTGTACCGAACCCGCCGAAGAGCTGGGAAGACCTCAAGAACGGCAATTATAAAATCATTGTTGGTGATGTGACCAAAGCAGCGCAGGCGCAAATGGCGGTACTGGCCGCAGCGATTGCCTTTGGCGGTAACGAGTCGAACATTGAGCCGGGGATTGCTTTCTTCGAAGATCTGGCTAAGAAAGGCCGTCTCTCGAACGCAGAAGCTTCTGTAGCTAATATCGAAAAGGGTGAAGTTGAAGTAACCTTGCTGTGGGATTTCAACGCTCTTAACTACAGAGATCAAATCAATAAAGATGGTTTTGACGTTGCCATTCCGAAGGAAGGTAGTGTGGTTAGTGGTTATGCCACTATCATCAACAAATGGGCTCCGCATCCGAATGCAGCCAAACTGACACGCGAGTACATCCTGAGTGATAAAGGGCAGATCAATTTGGCTAATGGTTACGCTCGTCCGATCCGTGACAGCGTTAAGCTACCTGAAGAGGCTGCAGCGAAGTTGCTGCCGAAGGAAGAGTACGCTAACGTCAAACCGGTAGGTGACTACAAGGTGTGGGAAGAAACAGCCAAGAGCATTCCGCAATTATGGCAAGAACGCGTTCTTGTGCATTTGAACTAATCGATCCCGGGAACAAGGGAGCAATACTTTAATTAGAGGGCGTCTTCGTCATGTATCATGCCGAAGCGCCCGCTTTTTTGAATGGAGCAGAGAGGTGGCTTGTAAAGAATGAAACAGAACAGACGCGGCGGTGTCATTCTGGCGTTGATTCCATTCGTACTGATGGTACTGGCGTTCCAGCTTGTGCCTGTATTGTCTATGATCAGCAACAGTTTTCATAATGGAGACAGTCAGGGCATTACCTTTGGCAACTATGTGCATGCGCTGCAAAGTGCCTATTATATGCAGGCGATTAAGAACAGCTTGTTCATCTCCATCGCTTCTAGTGTGGCTGGAATCATCATTGGACTGGTGTGCGCCTATTGCATCACCCGTTTCACGCCAGCCGTACGCGACCGGGTGTTGATGGTCTCGAATATGACGTCTAACTTTGCCGGTGTACCGCTGGCTTTTGCGTATATCATCTTGCTGGGTAACAACGGAATATTCACCCTGCTGTTCAAGGATTGGGGCTGGGATGTATTCGCGGGATTCAATCTATACAGCTGGACCGGTCTGGCGCTAGTCTACGTTTATTTCCAGGTGCCGCTGTCTTTGCTGCTGCTGTATCCGTCTTTTTACGGTATTCGGGAGCAGTGGAGAGAAGCGGCGGCGCTGCTTGGTGCGGGTCGTTGGCAGTTCTGGAAGACGATCGGTCTGCCGATGCTGGCCCCAGCGATCTTTGGGACGCTAGGGATCCTTTTCGCTAATGCCATGGGTGCATATGCTACAGCCTACGCGCTGGTCGGCGGTAATTATAATCTGCTTGCTGTACGTATCGGTTCACTGGTCGCGGGTAATGTAGTTACCCAGCCGGAGATGGGAAGTACACTGGCCGTCCTACTGGCACTGACAACGTTGCTGGCGGTCTATCTCAACCATGTTATGGTCCGGCGAGCCGGACGTTTCGTGGCGAGGCCTGCGGATAAGCCCCAGCCTAAAGCCAATGTGGTACGACGCTTTCTGCCAAGGGCAAGGGAGGAGCTGGGACAATGAATACCCGCAAAGCGGGGCTTACCCCCCGTGTACTAATCTTGCTGCTGATGGTGTATCTGCTCGTGCCGCTGCTGGCTACCGGATTGTATGCTTTTGCACAGGACTGGCAGAACACCCTGCTGCCTCGCGTCTGGACCTTTGACTGGTTCATACAGATGTTCCAGGATCTCCGCTTTATGGAGGCGCTGTGGACTTCACTGTACCTCTGCCTCATCAGCGTAGTGGTGAGTCTGGTTGTTATGCTGCCGGCTGTGTTTGTCATTACGATGTATTTTCCGCGCTGGGAGAGTTTGATGAAAGGTATTGTTGTTCTACCGTATGCGGTTCCCGGTGTTGTGGCGGCGGTGGGTCTCATTCGCACTTATTCTTCCGGACCGATTAATATCGCGGGTACTTCCTACTTGCTGGTCGGTGCTTATTTCGTGGTTATTCTTCCGTACATGTATCAGGGTATCCGCAACAGTCTGCTGACTGTCTCCGCTGCGGAGCTGCTGCAGGCCGCCGAATTGCTTGGTGCCCGCCGCCGTGAGGCTTTTATGAATGTGATTCTCCCTAATATCTGGCCGGGCATAATGGTCTCTGCATTGTTATCCTTCTCTGTGCTGTTCGGTGAGTTTGTACTGACAAATATGCTGGTAGGCGGACATATCCAGACGATCCAGATTTACTTATACAAGCGGGTTGGCGAGAGCGGGCATTTGGCTAGCGCGATTGCGATTTCATACTTTGTGTTTATTTTGGCGCTGTCCATGGTGCTAATGAAGCTGGGTAAAAAGATGGGAGGCGTTCGCGGATGAACGATTATTTGAAGCTGCAAGGTGTGCGCAAATTATTCGGGGACGCCTGTGTCCTGGACAATGTGGATCTGGAGATCAGGGAGGGGGAGCTTGTGACCTTGCTTGGACCTTCCGGCTGTGGAAAAAGCACGCTGCTGCGCTGTATAGCCGGCCTGACGGAGCTGGATGGCGGCAGCATTATGCTGGCGCAAAAGGACGTCACCCGGCAGCCGCCCCGCAACCGGGAGGTGGGCATGGTGTTTCAGTCATATGCGCTATTTCCTAACCTGACCGTAGGCCAAAATGTTGAATATGGGATGAAAATGCGCGGGATGTCCAAGGCGGCCCAGCGCAGCCGCAGCGAAGAGCTCCTGGCCCTGGTCGACCTTGAAGAGAAACGGGATGTATATCCGCAGTCGCTGTCCGGCGGACAGCAGCAACGGGTCGCTCTGGCTCGCTCACTGGCTGTGCAGCCCAAGATGCTGCTGCTGGACGAACCGCTCAGTGCGCTGGATGCCAAGATCCGCAAGAATCTGCGGACCGAAATCCGCGAGATCCAGAAGCGTCTTGGCATGACGACCCTATTCGTCACCCATGATCAGGAGGAGGCGCTGATTGTCTCCGACCGAGTGTGCGTCATGAAGGGTGGACGGATTATTCAGGATGATTCACCTGAAGGGCTGTACACGGCGCCGCGCACCGAGTTTGTAGCACGGTTTATGGGCAGCTACAACGTGTTCACCCGGGCGGAGGCGCTGGCGCTATTCGGTCGGGTGAACAGCTCGGCGGACAGCTTCGCCCTACGCCCTGAAGCGATCACGCTGCTTCAGGCGGGGGAGGCTGGTGCGGCTGAGGGAGATGGCCGGATCCTGCTGGACGCCAGCATTCATTCGGTATCGATGCTGGGGAATATCATTCGCTGCACAGCCGAAGCCGCCGGTATTCGCCTGACGGTAGACGTGCTGAACGATGGAAGCTGGCTGCGACTGCGGGAACAGGACCAGGTTACGCTGGTGCTGGACCCGGCACAGCTTAGACATTTGGAACGGGAAGGCGCATAACATCATCCATTCTCTGATTCAGGAAGGGCGGGGACAAAAATGAGTGAGATAACAAACAAGCTGATTGTGGTGGTATTGGATGGACTTCGGTATGATGCGGCTCGAAAGTATTTGGGCTACATGGAGCATCTGGTAGAGCAAGGAGTTATGTCTTGCTACCGGGTACAGTCGGAATTACCCAGTTTGTCGCGGCCGCTTTATGAGGTGCTGCTTACTGGCACGCCTGTGGTCAAAAACGGCATCACGGCCAACCATATCAACAGACCCAGCAAGGAGCAGAGTGTCTTCCATTTGGCCGTAGCTGCGAATCTTCGTACAGCTGCAGCCGCCTATCACTGGGTCAGTGAGCTGTACAGCTCATCCCCGTTCAATCCCGTTACAGACCGCCACCAGCACAATGTGCTGCGCCCGATCCAGCATGGCAGCTTCTACTTCGAGGATCACTATCCCGACAGCCATGTGTTTGCAGATGCTGAATACTTACGCGAGGCGTTTGATCCCCATTTTCTCTACGTTCACTCTATGAATATTGATGATGCTGGCCACCGCTATGGCGGGGAGAGCAAAGAATACGAATTAGCTGTGCGCCAAGCCGACGGTTTGCTGGCTACGATGCTGCCGCTCTGGATGAACGAGGGCTACAAAATCCTGGTCACTGCCGACCACGGCATGAACGCGAATGGCTTCCACGGTGGCGTCTCGCCTGCGGAGCGTCATGTCCCTCTGTACACTTTTGGCGAAACCGTATTATCTCCGGAAAAAGAGGTCCAAGCGCTGCCCCAGCTTCGCCTTGCACCTTTAATGTGCCACTGCCTGGGCCTTATGCCTGCGGCTGCTATGAGCACTGAGGGCCTGCCACCCCTGGTTCCGGCTGCAGTAACCCGTGAAGCGGAAGAGGTTGTGTGAGCACAGGTGATGCCTGTGAGAGTTGAGAGAATGGGGAAGGACTGCGGGTGTAGGGAAGTCTAGCCAGTCTAGCCTCACTGCTTTCCTGCATTTCCTACATTCGCAGTCTTCCTTCTAGCCCCTTGCAGAGGGCAAGGTTACGTTGGATGAGAACTGCCTTTCCGTTAAAAGAGCTTACCTGGCAGTCGGAAATGGATTAACACCACCTCAATATTTAGCACTTTATAACTGTCGTTCACTCTATCCCCCCAGCTTCGGACCCTTTGTCCGGACCGGGGGATTTGTGTGTTATAATGAACGCGCACAGAATAATGGAGT